>NZ_DGXL01000026.1:0-121826 GCF_002395615.1 Megasphaera sp. UBA4233
TACCACTGAGCTACTTCCGCATGACAAAAGGTATTTTACCACATTCGCACTAGCTTGTCAACACATTATTTTATGTATTGAATACCGGGCTTTTTATCAGGTGCGTTCATCGGAACGCTTAATTATAATACCAAATCGCGCTACTACTGTCAAGGGATTTTGCTAAAAAAATATATTTTTTTACTGTCCTAGCAAAAAACTGTACTATGACAACAAAACGAACAGGCAGCCCCATGAAATTTAATCCGCTTCATGGTGCTGCCTGTTTCTGATGTGTGTAACGTATGTATCGTTAGAATGGAAGAGGTGTTATCTTTAGAAGGGAAGAGGTGTAATGATAGGTGGAAGTGCTTTAGGAAAGAGCTTGGGCAATGACCGGATCGAGTTCTTCCGGTGTCGTGCTCGGTTCAAATCGCTGAACCTGTGAGCCGTCGCGGCTGACGAGGAATTTCGTAAAATTCCATTTTACGCCGTTGCCATCGGCATTTTCCGGATAATACTGGGCGACGACCTGTTTGATAAGGCGGCCGCTTTCTTTATCCAGTTCATAACCGGCAAAGGGTGCTGCTTCCGTCAGGTACTGATAGAGAGGAATAGCCTGTCCGCCACGTACGTCTACTTTGGCAAATAAGGGGAATGTCACGCCATGGTTGATGCGGCAGAACGTTTCGATACTGTCATTATCAGCCGGTTCCTGTTCGAGAAACTGATTGGAAGGGAAACCGAGAATGACCAGACCTTTATCTTTATATTTCTGATATAAAGCTTCCAGGCCGTCATATTGCGGCGTAAAACCGCATTTGCTGGCCGTATTGACGATGAGGAGGACACTGCCCTTATACTGGCTCAAGGGCACGTCATTGCCCCGGATATCCTTGACGGTGTAATCGTATATGCTCATGATCAGGGCCTCCTATTATAATTCATGGATCCGGCAGCCGCCGAATTCAGGAGAGCAGGCAGCGCCATCGAGAACGTCGGCATCGCCCGTTTCAAAACTTTCCTTCCACAGGCCATGGAGATTGCAGTAGGCGTAAATTTCACCGGCATCGCCTGTTTCAAACAAAGCTTTCGGTTCTTCACCCGGCTTCAGGTAGTGGAAGTGGACGCCGCTGTCATCAACCAGGGCAATCCATTCGATGTAATGCTTTTCTTCCATAGGATGGGTAATGGATCCAACGTGGACCTCCAGGTGTCCATCGATTTTCTGAAAAGACGGTACGTGTTTTTCCTGTGCCGCATCGACAGAGCCTGCGACGAGACGGGTCAGTTCCTGGCCATCATAGATAACGCTGTCCGGAGTTTGTCCTCCCGTAAGTACTAATACCTTGCCATCTATATTGTTACGATAAAATTCTACGCGTTTCATAATAGTTTCCTCCTTTGACGGGAACGAAATGGATATATTTAATGTGATGTATTGATGTATTTAAGTAGAATTTATTTACTAGTGAATAATCATTTTCGATTACAAGTTAATTGTATACTAAAAAAGTCCATTTGTCAATAAAAAATAATGATTATCCGTTAATTATTTTTTCACAATCATCCGTTCTTCAGTCTCCGGCGGATACTGCTGTTGGGGATACGCATCTTCAGGCGGAATTTCGTTATCGTCCGGCGGGCAATATGGATATCGGCAGCGGCGAAGCGGTCGGCCAGTTCCTGATCGGAATAGGGGTGAGCTGCATCTTCTTCCTTAATCAGCTCAGCCATTTTCTGCCGGATGGCCTGATCAGAAATTTCCCCTTCAGCCCCGCTGTCTCTCCGGTAGGACTGGGCAAAGAAATCCTGTATGGCATAGGTCCGGCGGTCAAAGAGAACATATCTGCCATGACAGACACGGCTCACTGTCGCCGTGCTTAGTCCCGTTTCGACAGCTATATCTTTCTGGCGCAGGGGCTGCAGCGTATCGCCATAGAGGAAATGACCCTCCTGATGGCGTATGATACAATCCATGACCGTAAAAATAGACTGCCAGCGATAGGCCAGAGCCGACTGGAGGTCGAGGAAAGCCCTCCGTGCCTTGTGGATATAGGTCCGCGTCTTTTTGTCGCCTTGTTCTTCATATTCCTTATAAAGGTCTTCACGGAAAAACACTTCCGGCAGTTCTTCCAGAGAACGGACCGCCAGATGGCCCGATTCATCGGTATAGATTTCCACATCAGGACGGACAAATTCCGTTTCCGTCTCAGCCTGTCCGGCAGGCTGCAGAGCCAGAGTCTTCAAAAAATCCCGGATAGACTGGAGATCCGTATTGCTGAGTTCCATTTCTTTCTGCAGTTTCTGCCATTTCCCCGTGAGGAATTCCTGATAATGGTCCTGCAGGAGTTCTTCCGTCCGCGGCGGGGCATCGTCATGGCGCCGGGTCTGGATAAGCAGGGCTTCACAGATAGAACGGGCCCCGATGCCCGGCGGATCAAAGGATTGCACCAGAGCCAGTCCTTTTTCCATATCTTCCAGCGACAGGGCATAATCCTGGCCCAGAAGGTCAAGATCACCGGCAAAGAAACCTTTTTCATCAAGGGAGCGGATGATAAGGCCGGCAGCCAGCATGGTGGCTTTGGGAACGTTTTGTACCCGCAGCTGTTTCATTAGCCCTGTTTCCAGCGAATCACCGCGGTTCTTGATATTGTCAATGGGCTTTTCCTTGCCGTCTCCGCTGCTGGAACGGACATCTTTATACCGGATATCGAGGAGGGGATTATCGGTCACCTGTTCATGGAGGAAATCGGTCAAATCTTGTGAATGAAGGGTCAGCATCTGAATGGTCAGCCGCTGTATCTGGGACAATTTTGTTTTCTGTTCCAGTTTAAGTGCTATCTTTGCCATACTATCACGTCCTTTTACCTGTATGAAATAATTATACCATGATAGATGGCAAAAAAAAGCAGTCCCACTCTGGTTTTCATCATGGGACTGCTGACATTATTCTAAAAAGAGCACCAATGCCCCGATACCGGGAATGATGGTCATGACGACTTTCAAAACCTTCCGGGGAATGCGCCGGGTAAATTTAGCTCCTATGTAGGCCCCGGTCATGAGGCCGGCAACGACCTGGATGAACAAGGTGAAATCGAGATTGCCTTCCAGCAGATAACCCAGACCGCCAAACACGGCAATGGGCAGGATGACCATCATCGTCGTGCCAATAGCTACGGGAAGGGGCAGCCCAAATAAGATGAGCAGCACGAGCTGGATGAAGGGCGTCGCCCCAATGCCGAAGGTGCCGGACAGACAACCGACGACGAATCCGGCCGGCACTGCGGTCAGCCAGAATCGGGAGCCACCCTCTAGTTCAGTCGTGCCCACATAGGCAAACGGCCCGGACTGGGGATGATAGAGGCGCAAGTACATGAGTGCCATAGAGAGGAGCATCATGCCACCAGTGAACCAGTGCAAATCAGCCGCCGGAATCATAGCCGCGATTTTAGCACCGGTAAACGCGCCGGCTGCACCGAATACACCGACAGCAGCTCCGGTGCGGATGCGGACATTTCCTTCACGGAAATGACTGACCGCCCCGGATAAGGTCGTAAAAGTCATGGCGCTGAGACTCGTCCCCAGAGCCAGATGAATGGGCACGCCAAAGGCGGCCGTCAGCACGGCAATGACCACACCAGCTCCGCCAGCCCCGGTCAGTCCCAATAGGAACCCCAAAACAAATAACGTTATCAGAATCAACATTTCCATCACTCCTGTCCCGCCTGGTATTCTCTGAATATTACTATAGCATATTTCCGGTCATCTGTTATCTCTCCACCCAAAAGATATCCAAGAACAGCAAAGGGCTCCGCCTCTCATGGCAGGCGGAGCCCTTTATTTCATACACCTATATCTATGTCCATACTGCCGGGAAAGCAGGACCCATCTGCTGCGTTACATCTTACTTCCCGTATACGGATTAAACAGCGGCAAATCCAGCATCGAAGGCTTTCTGGTTAACTTCGATGAATTTCGGTTTGACAGCCTTGGCAATAATGGCTTTCCAATCGATATCCGTCATGCCGATTGCCTTGATGAGCGCACCCAGGAGAACGACATTGGCACTTTTAGGATTACCCAGATCGGTAGCAATCTTGGTAGCATCAAGCGTCATGGTCGGCACCTGTTCAGAGAGACTTTCAACGATGTGTTCCGGATAGGTCCGGGACCCGGACAAAATCGGCATAGAAGGAATCCGGTAGGTATTAACGACGATTTTGCCATCTTTCTTCAAATACTTGGCATAACGGGCCGCTTCCATTTCTTCAAAGGAGACGAGGAGATCTGCCGTCCCTTCCCCGATGATAGGAGAATAGACTTTCTTGCCGAAGCGGACCTGGGTGCTGACGCTGCCGCCCCGCTGGCTCATGCCGTGTACTTCCGACATTTTTACATCATATCCATTTTCGATAAGCCCCATAGTCAGAATCTTGCTGGCCAGAATCGTTCCCTGACCGCCGACACCGACGAGAAGAACACTTTTTACATCACTCATTATTTATACCCCTTTCTGCTGATGGCTTTGACCGGGCAGACCTGCATGCAAACTTTGCAGCCGACACAGTCCGATTCCACGATTTCCGATTTCTTATCTTTCAGATTAAAGCGTAAGGCCGGGCAGCCTGTGGTCAGACACTTCTTGCAGCCAATGCATTTTTCTTCATCGATGACGCACGGTGTCTTATCGAGATTGAATTCTTCTGCATCTTCGTGAGAATATTTCTTGAGTACGCAGGGCCACTTGGTAATGATGACGACCGGTTCCTTTTCGATGGAATACGCCCAATCAAGGGTTGCTTTCATATCGGCCAGATTATTCGGATCGACCGTACGGACATTGCGGATTCCGAGGGCATGGACAACTCGTTCTACATCGATGAGCGTTGTCGGTTCGCCTTTAATGGTATAGCCCGTCCCAGGATTTTCCTGATGACCGGTCATGCCCGTAATGCGGTTATCGAGGATGACACAGATCGTATTGGATTTATTATACGATACTTCTGTAAGGGCATTGATACCCGTATGGAAGAAAGTCGAATCGCCCATGACGGCTACGACCCGTTTCTGCTGGCCACTGTCAGCAAAGGCTTTGACCATGCCGTGGCCCAGAGAGAAGGCACTGCCCATGCAAAGAGCCATATCTTTGGCATTGAGCGGTTCAGCACCGCCCAGGGCATAGCAGCCGATATCGCCGACCATGACCGTATCTTTACGTTTAGCCAGTTCATAGAAGAAACCGCGGTGGGGACAGCCGGCACAGAGCGCAGGCGGACGGGGGACAAATAAGTCATCGGAAACGGTGACCCCTTCTTGTCCTTTATGGAGAATCGCTTCAGCAATGATGTTCGGGTTCAATTCATCGATATTAGGAATGACGTCTTTCCCATGGCAGGAAATGCCGGTGCGCTGGATTTGTTCTTCCATGAACGGATCCAGTTCTTCGACGACATACAGCGTATCGACTTTATCGGCAAAGGCACGGATTTTATTCATGGGCAGTGGATAGGAAAAGCCCAGTTTCAGGTACGATGCATTGTCGCCAAATACTTCTTTACAATAGTTGTAAGATACACCGGCTGTAATGATACCGATTTTTGTATCGTGCATTTCTTCAAAATTGAGCGGCGTCTGTTCGCTGTATTCTTTCAGTTTCTGTTCCCGTTCTTCGACAACGAAGCGTCGTACTTTAGAAATAGCCGGCACGGGATCCATTTTATCACGCTGTTTGACATAGGGAACCGCTTTGAAGGGAACGCGTTCACCCAATTCCACGAGGCTCTTAGAATGATCGACACGGGTCGTCATGCGCAGCATGACCGGCGTACCATAAGTTTCGCTGATTTTATATGCTTCGGCAACCATATCCTTAGCTTCCTGGGAGTCGGACGGTTCCAGCATAGCAATCTTGGCAAATTTGGCATAGTTGCGGTTATCCTGTTCGTTCTGGGACGAATGCATGCCCGGATCATCGGCGGAAACAAAGACAAGACCACCGTTGATAGCCAGATAAGCAAAGGTAAAGAGCGGATCGGCGGCCACGTTGAGACCTACCATCTTCATAGCTGCAAAAGAGCGGACACCACCGATAGAAGCGCCGATAGCTGCTTCCATGGCTACTTTTTCATTTGGTGCCCATTCGGAAGAAATACCGTCGTATTTCGCTACGTTTTCCAGGATTTCTGTGCTGGGCGTACCAGGATAGGCAGAAGCAAAGGACACGCCGGCTTCATATAACCCCCGGGCAATGGCTTCATTCCCCGTCATTAACTGTTTCATTCTGTTACCTCCTGTAAATAGACATATTGGAAAAATTATCCCTGATGACACTTGCGTGCCTGGATGAGACTGCTCGTCGGAACAGCCTGGATTTCGTCGCACATAGAGCGGACGGTGGACAAGACCTTATCCAGATCATATCCTGTATCATATCCTAAGGCCTGCAGCATATGCACCAGATCTTCTGTTGCGATATTACCTTTGGCCCCGGGCACGAAGGGGCAGCCGCCCAGGCCGCCGGCAGCTGCATCGAGAGAGGTTACGCCTTCTTCGACAGCTGCGTAAGCATTGGCCAGGCCCATGCCGTACGCATCATGGAGATGGATATCGATCTGACTGATATCACAGATTGACTTCAGGGCGCGGATAATTTCTTTTGTATGGGCCGGATTGGAAATACCTGCCGTATCGCCGAGGCCAATGCGGGTGACGCCGACCTTAAAGGCTTCTTCACACAGATATTTGATCCGGTCCGCCGGTACGTCATCACCGAAAGGAGACCCGAGACCGCAGGCCAGTGCCAGGGTCATCTTTACTCCTTTGACCTGGGATGCCATAGCCTTGAAGTTTTCCAGTGATTCTTCTATGGTCCGGTTGGCATTGCGTTTATTGTGTTCTTCGCTGGCAGAAATGACAAACTGGACGCTCGTCGCACCGGCCTTGAGAGCATTTTCAATGCCTTTGCCATTCAGTGTCAAAGCCATGAATTCGATATCTTTTCCTAATTCTTTCGCATACTTCTTACTTTCCTGCAGGACTTCTGCCGCATCCTTCATCTGCGGGACCCACTTAGGGCTGACGAAGGAGACGAGATCGAACATAGTGGCACCGTAATCGATCATTTCTTTGATATATTTGACTTTTGTTTCCGTCGGAATGGGAACTTTATGATTCTGCCAGCCATCGCGGGGGCAGACTTCTACGACGGTTATCTTTTTACCCATGATTCTTCCTCCTATTTAATAGCGCCATCGGCCTGCATAGCCGCAATCTGTTCATCCGAAAAGCCAAGTTCCTTCATGATATCCACATCGTCTTCACCGAGGTCCGGAGCCGATTTGCGGTATGTGCAGGGATAGGTATCCATCTTGATAGGATTGCCCAGGACGGTAAATTCGCCGGCTTTTTTGTCAGGAACCTTGACCAGCATATCTCTGGCTTCAACGATATTCTTATCGTTGCATACGTCGGCAATATCATAAATCGGACCGGCCGGAACGCCTGCACCGAGGATGATATCGACGACTTCCCGGCTCGTCTTATCGCTGGCCCAGTCTTCAATGATTTTTTTCAGGGAATCTGCATTCTTTTTGCGCAGTTCCGTATTCTTGTACAACGGATTCTGTGCCAGTTCAGGCATGCCCATGGCTGCCGAGAGGTGTTCAAAATGCTTGTCCGTCCCGCTGGCCAGTACGAAATAGGCATCCTTTGCTTTAAAGGAATCGTAAGGAGCGGAAGAAATGTATTTATTACCCGTCTTTTCAGGAACTTTGCCGGTATACAGATACTGCATGCATTTGGCTTCCAGGCCGGAGACGATGGAATCGACAAGAGCTACATCGATTTTCTGGCCTACGCCGGTCTTCTGCCGCTTAATCAGCGATGCCAGGATGCCCATACAGCAATTCATGCCGGCCATCATGTCGCCGATTGCCATGCCGGCACGGGTCGGTTCCGAACCGGGCCATCCGGTAATGCTCATGGAGCCGCCCATAGCCTGGGCGATGAGATCATATCCCGGACGGGAAGAATAGGGGCCGTACTGGCCAAAGCCGGAAATGGAAGCAAATATGATGCGCGGATTCAGGGCTTTACATTCTTCGTAGCCGAACCCTAATTTTTTGATAACGCCGGGACGCATATTTTCCAGAAGCACGTCGGCCGATTTGACCAATTCAGCAAAGGCCTTTTTCCCATCTTCTGATTTCAGATTGACGGCAAAACCGCGTTTGTTCCTGTTCAGATTGCCAAAATACATACTGCGGCCTGTCTTTTCTTCCAGTGGCCGGGCATAGCGGCAGAATTCGCCTTTGGTCAGTAAATTTTCTACTTTGATGACATCGGCTCCCATATCAGCCAGGAACATCCCGCAGTAGGGACCAGCCAGGAAACCTGTAAAATCGAGAACGCGGATACCTTCCAATAATCCTTCAGTCATGTCTTTCACCTTTTCCTTTCTTTTTATACAATCAGTCTTATGAGCATTTCATTCGCCAGTATATATGAAATTTCAATGCCAAATATGAAATTAGCCATATATAGGGATCTAGCGGTGTATGTGCGGGATGAACTGCAAGCGGCGTATATATTTTTTTACATTAATTTGACATTATCCCTATTTTCCCGTACACTGAAAGCGAGGTGAGGATATTGGAAAAAATCTGCTTCCTGGCCACTGACCAGGTCATGAAAAATAAAATCGAACAAGCCTTATGGAATCACACGAAAGAACCGGACAGTATGCCCATTGACGTAGCCATACTCGATTTCAATCATATCTTCCGGCAGGCCCGGGATATGATAAAAGAAGGGGCACAAGTTCTCATCGCCAGCGGCGGCACCTATCAGGAACTAGCTCCTGTCATCCGGGAAGTCCCGGTCCTGCGTCTGTACATTTCGACCTATGATATTATGTACGCCTTGGAACAGGCACGGAAGTATAAAAAAATTTATCTTCTCCTGAATTCCAGTGTCATCTTCGAAAGTTCTATGTGTCCGCCGGAATTACGGAGCAAAACGGAAATATATACCTATAAAGACCGGCCAGATCTGGAACATCTGGTGGACAGTCTCGATGTCGGTCCCGATATTGCTATCGTCGGCACAGCTATCCTGCCACGCATCACCAACATTCCTCTGCCCATATTTACTATCATGCCCAGCAATCCGACTATCTTTTCACTGTATCAGTATGCCCACGACCTGGCCTCGTTCAATAAGCGGGAACGGCAGCAGTTATCTTTGCTCTCCTCTGTATTGTCCCACGTCGATGAAGGCATCATCATGTACGATGCCGAAGGCACTATTTCCCATATTAACAAACAGGCCCGGCTGTTCCTGAAGATCAGGGAAGATACTCCGTCTATGGAAACCATTCTCCCCAGGCAGCAGGGAAGCCATGCCTATTCCTATTCCAATACAATCGTAGAAAAACCACCTTATACGCTCGTACTGAATTCCTCACCCTTTTCTATTGACAAGCAGACCCGGTACATCCTGAGCATCCGTGATGTCACGCAGCTGCAAAAAATGGAAAAGAATATCCGCTATAAGCTCTCCAAAACGGGGCTGACGGCAGTGCATCATTTCGCTGATATCCTGACGGCGGATGCAAAAATGAAAGCCCTCAAGGCGACGGCAGAGACGATGGCCGCCTATGACGCACCAATCCTCATCCAGGGAGAAAGTGGCACCGGCAAGGAACTTTTCGCCCAGAGCATCCACAATGCCAGTCCCCGCCGCAGCGGTCCTTTCGTCGCCGTCAACTGCGCCGCCCTGCCACCGGAACTGCTGGAGAGCGAACTCTTCGGCTATGAAAGCGGCGCTTTTACCGGAGCACGTAAGGAAGGCAAAGCGGGATTATTCGAGCTGGCCCACGGCGGAACGATTTTCCTCGATGAAATCAACAGCATGTCGCCGGCTATCCAGTCCAAGCTCCTGCGCGTCCTGGAAACGAAACAGGTCATGCGCATCGGCTCCGACTATGTCATTCCCCTCGATATCCGCATCATTTCCGCCACTAATACGGATATCATCGAAAAAATCAACGAGGGCGCGTTCCGCAAGGATCTATACTTCCGCCTGAACACCCTGACTCTTACCCTGCCGTCTCTCGACGAACGGCCTGCCGATATTGTCTACCTCTTTCTCCATTTCCTGTCGGAATTCGCCGGGCACACCGTAAAAAAATCTGCCCTTCCGGAACCGCTCCGCCAGGCATTACAGGACCATCACTGGTGGGGCAATATCCGGGAAATACGCAGTACAGCTTTGCGGTATTATATTTATGGGAAACCCGATTCGCCTTCCTATGATTATCTCTTTGACCAGACGAATCACAAAAAGCGGGTCCACCTCATCGACCCGCGGACGTTCAAACTGGATATGAAAAAGGCCCAGCATACCTTCCAGCAGCTGGTCATCAACGACCTTTTGGAGCAGGGGTATACGAAAACCGAAGTGGCTTCCATGCTCAACATCACCCGCCAGACCTTATTCAATCACCTGAAATAAAGCCCCTTTCACCGCTATGGCGGCTCCCGGCAAAGATACCCAAGGAGATGAACGTATGCGAAAACTATTAGCTGTTTTATGTATAATCGGATGTATAGCCCTATACAGCAGCGAAACCCACCAACCTGCCACGACCAGGCCGGCAAAATCACCAGCATCCGATAGCCAAACCGTAAAAACACAGGAAGCAAAACAGGAAAAGCCGGCGGCAAAGGCACAGGATCAGCCTGTGGAAAAGCCCGCCAAAAACTGGTATCGGGCCGGATACAGCGACGGATTCCAGGACGCCGGCAAGGGCATTTATCAGCCCAAATCGGAACGAGAAGACTACCGTACATACTACGACATGGGATACAGGGAACGGATAGAGGCCATACAGGCCAAAAGAGCCAGAAACTCATCAGATGATGAAGACCGGTACCAGAAGGGGTTTGACGAAGGCTATGAAGCGGGCCTGGAAAAATATGCCGACCCGTCAGCAGACGACGAACAGTACATGAACGGCTACGAAGACGGCCATGAAATGGCCAGAGACGATCAGGGCGAAAGAGACGACGAGTAGGAGAAGGGCCGCAGGACGGAAAGATAGTTTGCAGGCCCGAGTTTGCAGTTTGCAGGAAAAGAGCGGGCCGGGGAAGGAATAGTTTACAAAAAAGAGGAGGCCGCAACAAACTGAGATAAAAGCTCAATTTGTTGCGGCCTTTTTTCGTACCATATGCTTTAATTATCCGCCAGGGGATCTGGTCCATATGTATTAGGTCCCGTCGTGCCAGGAGCAAACAGTAAATAAAGACTGGCAATAATATTTACAATGGGAACAAAAACTAAAAGATAAAACCAACCGGATTTATTAACATCATGGCAACGTCGAATCCCCAACATAATACTGCTAATAGTAAGAACAAACATTATAGGAACCGCCAAAACAGGAATTGCATCCAGAAAAGGAGTATCTATAATGAGTATAATAAAAATCAATAGTCCTCTAAGGAAATATCGCTTGCGATTCAGTCTTCCATTATATGTAAAATACTTATCTACCAGTACTCCTAATATACCAGAACGCCCCTTACCGATTGCATGACTACTCGTGGATTGTACTTCTTTTTTTACAGCCTCGACAGGTGAAGTCATTTTAGTCGTGAACATATCTTTATCAAAAGCAGAAGTTTTGTCATGGCCCTGCATTTTCATATTGGTATTAGTTGTACCCATATTCATGGGATGATCAGTTATAGAATGGACCGTCTGTGTCTGCTTATCCGATTCTATGTCTGAAGAGACCATTGTTTCCATTGGCGGCTCATTATGGTCATGCTGCTTTAATGGCTCCCTGACATCTTCCATAGCATCATACACTTTTTTCCCGCATTTGCTACAAAATTTTGCATTTTCAGGTAATGGAGTTCCACACTGTGAACAAAATTTAGCCATTTTTACTGTCTCCTTCCCTCAAAATCATTCCAGACGTTCACCATTTTTCTGGCCACTTATCTCCTGAATTTTCCACTGGCCATTATCATTTACCATCGTCACACTTCCTGTAAAGTGTTGTACTTTTAAACGACTGTTACCAGGAATCCTATCCTTGGACTGCAGTTTGTATGAAAAAACCACCTTGCTGGGTCCTGCCGACTGGATACCGATGTTTGTAACTTTGCTTTCCACGGTATTCCCATACCCTACTGCATACCCGTCATATCCTCCTACACTGTCCTGCATACCCGGTGTAAAATACTGAAAAGCATCCTTTATTTGTCCTCTGGACAATGCATTGTGATAGGCCAAAAACGCCTTTTTCGCATTGTTTATATCATCTGACAAATCCCTGATACTTATGTAATCCACGTTATGGCTGTCATTGTTAACCGCAAAGCGTAATAGCGCCGGGACGCCATCTTTTGTTTTATAGGTATATTCATAATACGTTTGTGAATCATAATCGGATTCCTGATAATTGGAACCATATGCATTTAACACATCTGATAAGGAACTTCCCTGATGAATTCCTTTACGAGTGCTAACAGATGAATCCCGTGATACAAGTGCTACAACCGTTCCATCACTGACAACTACTTCCATATCCTTGAATTTATAGCGAATATAATTATGAGGTTCTGTCGCACTACTAAGTTCCTTGCCCAACTCTTGATGCGCCTCCGTCCATGATTCACCTACATATACGGGGCCCAGTGCCAAGTCAGAGGCCGGAGCCTTCTTTTTAGGTACTTCTTTTTTAGTTTCTGTAACCGGAATATCTTTTTTAACCGGCTGTTTATTTTCGTTATGAAAGAAGACTCCCATTCCTAAAATAATAAAAAGTAAGATAATACCACCAAAAACAACAGCTCTGTTTTGAAGCAACCGGGCAAATGCTGTTGTTTTTTCATTTTCTACCGGCTGTTGTGTATTTTCCACCGGCTGTTGTGCAGATGTTTCCCTTTCTTGCCTATCTGATATGTTATGGCTGCCACTATCACGGATTTCATCTTTATCCCGTATGGTGTCTTCCAATACAGCAGAATGATCCATTATATTTTTTTCATCAAATGCATCGGCAGCCGTTTTGTCTTGCGAAGGCTGATTTTCATGGTTATCAACGTTTTGGGGTAATGGGCTGCCACATTGGGGGCAATATTTCAGATTTGCATCAACCATCGCTTCACAAGTAGGACATTGAATCTGCCTCTTGCACGGAGTACCGCAATATATGCAAAATTTACTTTCATTGGGAATCTCTTTCCCACAATTCTCGCATTTCATAGTTTCATCTCACCACTTTCAGCCGTACTTCTTATGATTTGCACACCGCATTTGCAATGACACATCCTATAATAAATCCAATAACTCCTCCTGCGATTCCCCCACCACAAATGCCTAAAAAAATGCATATACAGACAATCCATGTAGCGCCATTGCCCGTCTTATTACCATTAGCATTGCCGCCAGATTGCGCTGTAGCAGATTGCACTGTATGAGAAACTGTATGAGAAGTAGCATTCACTAATTCGCATGCCGCGTTGTAAATCTTCTGATCCGAACCGAGTCTGGCATATTCCTGCGCTTTTTTTCCATATTCATTAGCGAGTTTTGCATCATTTATCCATGTGTATAAGTTGCCCACTTGAAGGTAGATAAGAGAGGCATATAAAAAAACAGCTTCTTTTTCTTCTGGAGTATATCCAGAATGCCGGATAAATTCTTCAACAATTTTTTTAAAACTTTTTTCAAAACTGTTTTGCAGAAAGTTTCTGTTCTGGTTTTCATATCCCGCTTCAAAATGACCTTCTGCTTCTATCTGTTTTAGTATTTCTTCAAAAGCTGTTTCTGCCTCTTTGTATGCAAAAGTTGATGATTGTCGCCCAACCGGGCGCCTAACCGGGCGTCCAACTGGTTGATTATTTCTTTTTAAATACTGGAGAATCGATTCAAAATCTTCATACCTTTTTGCAACAAGAGGGAAGCATTCTTTTAACAGCAGGAAGATCTTATAGGCTATATCCCTTCTCCCTTCATCGCGAATAGCCAAAGCGTTCCTTGCAAGTGTAGAAAAATAATTTTTGACATCACTGCTAAAAGAATCCTCTCCACGGCTGTCTATTAAAATGCATTCTGCCTTCGTGATGCTCGACATGACTCTAACATGGCTTTCCAAATGATTCAAAAAAAAGTCAGACGTATATGTTTCATTTTTGAAAAGCTGCTCCATGTCTGCCTGTTCTTTTAGTACATATGTACTCATGTCCAGCTTATAGGTATCAAAAAATCTTGTTAAAATACTTCCAAAAATGTTTTTATTGCGAGAAACGTTCTCGGCTATTTCATTGGCCAACCGGCTATATACAGGCCGTTTCAATTTTTTTGTATATTGCTGAATCGCACGATGGACGTCGTCTTCCAGGCCATGTATTCCCTGCTGAATATCCTGGACCTCCTGCACTAAAGGAAACCCGGCTGATTTTCTATCTGCATTGATGAGAAAGCGCACTTTTTCCGGTAACAGCTCCGTATATAATGAATCCAGGCGAATAATTTGCTTTACCGCTGTTTCGATATCTAATTGTTTCAAGCGATTGACAATAACTACAAATTCCTCTACTTCATTCTGGAATGTATATACATGTTCCAAATCATCAAGCAATCCCTTCAAATCAGCCGATGATACACCCAAAAACCAGCTGACTTCAGCTGCAATCCGCTTGTGCGGATTCAACAATATATCCCGGGCGCGATTATATGCATCTTCATTTTCCGTATCATCAAATGATTTATCTTCAGCCGCTTCCAAAATGCTATTTTTGTCTGATTGAGAATGTACGCCTAAAATATAAAACGGGTTTTCCTCTAGTAACATACTATTTCCTCTCTCTTATCCTTTAGTAATGTTAGTCATAACATCTGGTTCGTCATCTGCAATTTCAATTCTTGCTAATTCACCAATAACTTGTTTAACAGTTGAAATATCATTTTGTTCAATTGCTTTTTTCCCAATTTCTGCTAATTGATAAAATTGTTCCTGATTGCTATAATTTTCCGGATTTTGAATTTTATACATAAACCATCTTATTGGAAATTCCGGATTATTTTTATACAGAACGTCAAAATTTAAATATCTAACGGACTGCAACATATTGTCAAAAGCTGAGCTGTTTTCACCCATAACCAGTCTGGCATTGGCAAATAATTTCTCATAGCGTTCACGATCCTCTTCATCCGAGTATTTCTCTGTGGTATCATGGTAATACTCTATTAATTGTTCCAGATCCTTTTCTCTGATTTTCTGTAAATTTTCTCGTTTTATCCGATTCAGTATCCGTTTTGCATGCAGGATATCATCCGATAAATGCTGTAATGATTCTCTATCACTGGTTTCCTGTCTGACACAAATAGCACGAGATGCAATTTCCCCGCATTCATTCAATTCTTCATACGGTTGATCCAGCTGCGAAGACAGGCCTCTTACTTTTGCCAATATATTTTTGCCATCAGCATTGATTTTATTGGCAATATGGTCTAAATCAACCTGACCTTCCTGACGAGAATAGAAATTCTTATTACTGTTAAAACTCTGACTGATAGAATCAATGTTCAATTCAATATCGATAGAACCTGAATCATTGACGACAAACGAGCACTCAATTTCTGCCCCTGCCGGAATCATGCCATATGAAAAATCTTCACCGCTGACCTTGATGCAGCCGATAAAGCGATTATCTTCTACTTCGTCTTCAATTTCCCCTTCCCACAACTTAAAATTCAATGAAGCCGGACTGCCGGCTCTGATTGTTTCTGCAGCCCGAAACACCTTGGTTCCCTTTGCCGGCAACGTATCACCTTCCCGGACTAAATAATCTAAAGTGGATCTGGTCGAAGTACTGCTTTCCCTTACTTCAACACCGATAGAATGAGATGCTAAAATAGCCCCTACCGTTGCCATCGTATATGAAATAATGATGTGAGATTCCTGCAAAGGTATACTCCGGCCATAATTATCAAATACTTCTACGCTGAAATGATTGTCTCCACGTTTTTCCAGTGGAACGATTACCTTGGCCTTATCCTTTAAATCCACCAGCCCGGACGTCCAGCCTGTATCGTCAGATTTTATTTCAAATGTATAACCAGTTGCAGATTTCGTAAGAGAAACCGCCACACGAGCCTGATTTTCAGTGGTTCTCGAGACATATTTAAAACTTAACCCCAACGCATCTGCGCTTTCTACTTTCTTTCTCGTCGCTTTTCTTCCATGTTCTTCACTGGACCAGTCAATAGATTCGGCAAAAATGGCAGCACCTTCCGATACGGCAGTCATCGGGTTAACTTCTATACTGCCCTGGATACCTGTTTCTTCACAAACTTTGTCACGCAAAGGTTTATAATTTGTAGGCCCGCCAATAAAAACGATACGATCTATATTCGATTTCGTTAAGCCGGATTTTTCAATTGTTTCTTTTGTGGCTTTAATAGACTGCATGACCATATCATGTATCAGCTGGTTAAATTGTTCACGTTCAATCACTATGTCAAGGTAAATTTCTTCCCCTGATTCGTCAGTGACACCTGTTTCTCCATCGACACTGGAAGTTTCATCTGTTGACAGTTCAATTTTAGCAATTTCAGTCTTGTATGAGGCGATGCGCAATAATTTTTTATACTTATTGCTCTGCTGCATTTCCGTATGCGATGGAAGATCATAGTTTTCCTGCAGCCATGGAATCACTATTTTTTCCATTAGAATTCGGTCGAAATCTCTGCCACCACACATGGCAATGCCGTTATGGGCCAATAAATTGACTTTACCGCCAATACTCTCTGCTATAGCAACGTCCAATGTCCCGCCGCCTAAATCATAAATAACAAAGTTGGCGTCTTTGGAATTCACCAGCATGACACTCATAATAGCTGCTACAGGTTCCTGCATTAATGCCACTTTTCCCAGTCCCGCTTTTTGAGCTGCTTCTTTTGTCGCTGCATTCTGCATTTGATTAAATGCGGCAGGAACCGTAATAACTGTCGCCTTTTCATCACTTTCCCGAATTTCTTCCGGTAAGTTTTTATATAGTTCTTTTAATATTTCCGCACTGCATTCTTCCGGGCTCATTTTTTCATCACCGACAGTTAAAAGCGTATTGGTTCCCATATACCGCTTAAACAAAACAGCGCATCTGTCCGGCTGTTGTGCGGCTTTCAAATACGCTGTTTTACCATAAAAACGTTTTCCCCGTTTATCAATGTATATAGCAGATGGCGTAACATCATTTTGATCTTTTTTACTTTTCCAAACACGGACATTTTCTCCATCAAAAGTGGATATGGCACTATTAGTCGTGCCTAAATCAATTCCTACATAGTATTTCATATTATTTTTTTATCCTCCCTAAAACAGCAATTCCCTTATGAATAATATCGGGACTGTTCTTAATTTTTATAACCGGTTCCATCATAAATTCAATCATCAACTTATCATCTTCATCCTGAAAATCCGCGAGGTTTATGGGATTGATCGGCAATCCCGGATCGTATATTTTCCCAGAAAAATCAAGAACTTCCAGACCTATATCCAGTACTCCGGGAAAATAATGCTTGTCAAACCTGGTCATCTGATTTCTCAGCCTGTTTATCGATTTGGCATCTTGTATAAACCGGCTTTCCTGGATAATAGCCATTCTTAATCTCCAGGTTTCGACAATCAGTTTCGCTTCTTGTTCCTGCAAATCCCTGTCATATTGCTCATTTTCATCTGGTTTATCAGGTATTTCATGTTGCATATCATCATTTGAATCCAATTTTTTATTATTTTCTATCGGTTTTTCTTTAGGAAATTCCTCTCGTTTTCTAAAGGAAAAAATACCCATAAAATAACCTCCTTTATAGTTGAAAAATAGCATCTTGTAATTTCTGCTATAGTATTTTTATACAAGTGCTACTTGCATCAGCATGATTGCACATAGATGAATATTGAAAGAGTAGTATTAAAATTAGTTATTTTTCACTTACGTTTATTCTACTACCAACATACCACCCCTCACAAGGCCTTTGTGTCATAAAACTGTAACACAATATACTTTTTTATGTCATATTACTATCAAACAAGGACCCCATCTTCAATGGAAGACGAGGTCCTTATTTATTTTCGAGACGAATGTGTCACATATCCATCCGTTTTCGTACTATATAATTGTTTTTACATGGGACAGAATATGTTGGCGATGACATCAAAGAACAGGAATGCACAGATCATCAGTACGAGCAGGTTGACGGCTGCTATGATGAGGAGCTGGACAAATACTTTGTTCTGCTGTTCTTTGGTAAAGCGGTCTTTCAATTCTACAGCCATGATGGCGATGATCATGGCACCACCTGTGGACATGGGGGAAATGCCACTGCAGGAACCGCCGGCTGCGACGGCAGACATGAGAGCCACCGGATTGATGCCGCTGATCTGCTGGGCGATGCCGACGCTCATGGGCATCATGGTCGGGTAGACGACGCCGAGAGCGGAGCTGACGAAACTCAGGAGCCCTGCCGACAGGGCCATGAGGGTGGATGCCGTCGACGGCGACATCATGCCGGCCAGCGCCTGTGTCATGAGGGCGATGCCCCCGGTCTTTGCCACGATATGGAGCAGTGCGCCGACACCCAGGACCATGAGTATCGTTCCCCAGGGGACGGATTTGATGCACTTACCATCATCGGCAATATGAAAGAAGAGCAGGACAGCCGCAACGATCAGTGCCGCCAGACCTACGTTGACATTGGCAAAAATGATCAGGGCCAGCATGGCGACGATGCCGGCGAAGGAAATCCACTGCTTTTTCGTAAAGCTTTCCATTTTTTCTCTGGTGCCGTCCATGGATTCCGGTGCCTTTACCTTGTATCCCTTGAAGGCGATGAACAATACGATGGCCACGACGGCGTTAAACAATGTTACATTGACGATAATGGCCGGCACGGCGCTGGCGCTGCTGATTCCCGTATTTTCCAGTGCACTGAAAATAATGGCCGTTTCCGGCGTAATGGGGGAGAAGCGGCCGCCGGTCATGCCACAGATGCCGATGAGCGACAGCATGACCGGGTTGTAACCGACCCGTATGCCGATGGCGATCCCCATGGGGATCATGATGGCCAGAACGGGAATACCTCCCGGGCCGGCACCGGTAATGATGCCGCCGGCAATAAACAGCAGCACAGGTATGAGCCACAGCCTCTTTCCTGCAATGGCGACAATTTTACGGGCCAGCAGTCCCAGGGCTCCCGTATCGTTGACGATAGAAAACAGAAGGGTAATGCCAACCAGAGTAATGAACAAATTCCCGTTGACGCCGGCAATGATTTCCTTGCCGGGCATCCCGATCAGCATGGTACAGGGCACGGCCAGGGCCAGTGCCACGATGCCGATGTTTATCTTGCGGATAAAAGCCAGCACGATGGCTGCAATAAAAAATATAATCGAAATAATATCTGCTCCCATATCAGGATCCTCCTCGTATTCAATAATCCGGTATATCCGTACATTTCGATCAATCAGGGCAATACAATCACTTGATTCTATTATGCCTTTTTACTCGTGTTCTGCCTATCCCCCTCTCTTAACTTTATGTGATATGAAATATGCGTTTTTGTATTTGTCAATCTAAATGAAATTATAATGCCAATATGAGAAATGCCTGTATACAGCCGGTTCCAGCCGCTCCCGGTATGACAGCGGCCGATTTATGTATATATTTTTTTACACATATTTGACGTTGATTGAAATCTGCAGGCCGCAGGTAGCCGTCCGCAGGCCGTTTTTCGTAGGTCGTTCATCGAAGGTCGTTTGACGTTAGATGAAAAAGCTGGTTTGAAGAAAAGCTGGTTTAAAGTACCATGTAACATGGCGTCCCCGCGAGGGGAAGCTGGCGCCGCAGGCGTCTGAAGGGGCTTTTTATTATCTGAGTTCCAGTATCTGAGTCCGAGTATATGGCATGACGAACCGGCGTCGTCATTGCACGGACAAACTGACTCATAAAATTAAGACTCTGTATATATGTAAAGACCCTTCCGCCCTGACGGGCACCTTCCCTTCACAGGGACGGCAAAAATATCCGATCAGTCAAACCGGCTTTTTCTGCAAACTGCAAACTGGCCACTATCTCTCCTGCCGGCTTCAAGGAACGATATTGAAATAACGGGAGAATCCTCGTACAATAATAGTACTGCATGAAATCTTTATTTTACAGACAGGTACATTATGGACGAAGAAAAATATTTAGAACTCATCAAAATAAATCCGCTGACCATCCGCCACATCGACCATCCGTCACGGCGCCTGCAACTGGCTGCCGTAGAAGGAAACGGCCTCATGATACAGTATATAGATCAGCCCGATGCCTCCATCCAAGAGGCCGCCATCGCCAATAAGCCTGAAGCTATCCGCTATATCCGCCAGCCCATCCCGGGACTGGCCGAAAAGGCCATCAAAGCCAACTGGTATAACCTGAGTTATATTAAGAATCCATCGGAACCGCTGGTCCGTCTGGCACTGAAACAGTCGGCCTGGGCTATCCGCTACGCAAAAAATCCCAGTGAAGAACTGCAATTGGCCGCTATCGAAAAAAACTGGGAAGCACTGCAGTATATCAAGGATCCTGCACCGGCGGTGCAGCTGGCTGCCGTACGACAGAATCCGGAAGCGTTGCGCTATATAGAGTCTCCCACGGTAGAAGCTGCCGATCAGGCCATTGGCAGCGACGCACGGACACTGCGCTTTGTCATGCATCTGACCCACAACCAGGCCCTGCATTTCCTGGGCATCAACGTGTCTGTACTGGCCACGCTGCCACCGTCCATCCACATCAGCGAAGACGAATGCCGGTCCGTACTCAGCCAGGTCCTCACCCGGTCCGATGTACCGGAAAAATACGTCCGCAATCTCATCGGCTGCCGCGCGCTGAAGCAGCTCTACCACTGGACGCCGGCCGACGTACTGCGCCTCATCTATCACAAGGGCAGCTGCCGGGCTAAACAGATTGCCGTCGATGAACGGCTTCGCTTCAAACAGAACCGGGAGGAATCATAATGGATACAACACTGGCAGACCAGGCATTCGACCTGCGCAATCGTCTGGAAATCTGGGCCAACGATTATTATTTTCTTCCTGACCCAAAAGACCGGGCAACTGAACTTCCGCCATCACTGAAGGACGCCTTTTTCTCCTTTATCAGTCGCCTCAGTCTGGCTCTCATGGAAGATGAAGACAATTTCTTCGGCTACTTCTTTTTCCAGATGGGAAAAGAACTGGACCTGACGCTCCGGGCTCCTACGGGAGTCACCTTCCGGGGTACGAAATACGTTCTTTTTTTCCATCCCTTCCTGTTTCTGGAACAGACACCGGAACAGATGCTCAGTTCGATCCGTCACGAAATCCTGCACATCGTATTCCGCCACCTCCTGCGCGCCCGGGACCTTCGCAGTTCGTACAGCAAGCTGGCCCTCAACCTGGCCATGGATGCCATCGTCAACACGTATCTCGACCCGGTTCCGGCTGACGGCGTAACAATTGAACGCATCAACGGCCAATATCAGCTCTATCTGACGCCATACGATACACTGGAAAATTACGCCGAACAAATCCAGCGTGGCCTCGAATGGAAGAAAAAGAGCCAGACGACTACGACCGGCCAGGTCACCGATTCGGACAAGCCCCAGTTCGCCCCGGCCCACGCCCACGATTTATGGGAAACGGCAGACGCCTCCGATCCGCAGACCATGGTCAAATTTACGGAAAAGTATCTCGACGAAGCCGATAAGGGCAATCTGCCATCTCATCTCAGCAGTGCCATCGCCGCTATTAAAAGTGAAAACCCGGCCCTGCCCTGGGACTGGTACCTGCGCCGCATGGCCGGCACGTTGTCGTGCGGCACCAAACACACGACGGCCCGGCTCAGCCGCCGCCAGCCGTACCGCCTCGACCTGCGGGGAGAACTCCATCATTATAAGGCGCGTATCCTCGTCGCCCTCGACGTGAGCGGCAGCATCAGCGATGCCGAATTCCATCAGGCCATGGAAGAAGTATTGCACATCGTCCAGACCCAGCGTGTGGAAATCACTGTCATCGAATGTGACGACCAGATAAAAAAAATCTATCACGTCCGTTCTGTCCGCGACCTGCAGGAACGTTATCCCTACCGGGGCGGCACGGCCTTTTCTCCGGTCTTTGCCTACGCCAACAAACATAAAATCGACCTGCTCATCTACTTTACCGACGGCCAGGGAGAAGAGCATCTGGAAGTCAAACCGGGAGGCTATAAAGTATTCTGGATTCTGTCAGGCAAGGGGAAGACCTTGTCTCTCCTCAATCCGCCGGGCCTTATCAAACCATTGAAAACAAAAGAAGACATCACCCTTTCCGAACTGGATGACCCCCATAACGACGGCTATTCCATGAACAATCAGGAACCCATCGCCTTTACCTGATGCACCTTAACAGACGTTTAACGCACACGTGCGTTAGAATTAATACACCCTAACGCATATGTGCGTTAGGGTGTATTAAGGTGTGTGTTGAAATGTCGTTTTTTCCCTTATGTAAACTACATTATCAGACCATGGTCACGACGTATGCCAGGGCTTTGGCGCGGGCATACAGTGATTCTACGCTGGCGTATTCTTCCGGACTGTGATGACGGCTGCCTTCGACACCCATAGCACAGATAGTCGGTACGCCGGCAGCTACGGTATAGGCCGAATCAGATCCACCGCCGACGGTGATACCACTGGGGCGGGGCATACCGAAAGATGCATACGCATCCTGGACTTTGGCCAGCAGACCATCGGTTTCTGTCATCCGTTCCATGGGGATGCAGCACGAAAGCCGCGTCAGAGATGTCTTTGTCCCATTGACATAGGTCGTATGGGCTACATCCTGTAATTTCGCTTCAATATTGAGGACATACTCTTTCTTGAGATAGCGGACATCGATGAGGATAGACGCCGTATCCGGGACGGCATTGGCTACGGTACCGCCGGAAATGACACCTACATTATAGGTCGTTCCCTGTTGCCAATCCGTCAGATTCTGGATAGCAATGACCTTGTGAGCCACTTCCAGGATAGCACTGCGGCCTTTTTCCGGTTCATTTCCTGCATGAGCCGCAATACCGGTGACATCCATGCGATAGGTCAGTGCCCCTTTGCGCTGGACGACGACTTCATTTCCCAGACGGCCGCTTTCGCAGTTAAAGGCAGCTACGGCTCCCCGGGCTTGTTCCATGATCTGCTGGTCGCAGTCAGAATCGCAGTGACCTACCTCTTCATCACCGGCCAGGACGAGGCGGACCGGTCGTTTGGCCCAGCCCGCTTCTTTCAATGCTTTCATGGCAAATACGGCAATGGTTACGCCGCCTTTCATATCGAGGACACCGGGACCATAGGCCTTGCCATCCCGCAGGGTAAACGGCCGGGCTGCTACGGTACCATCAGGGAATACCGTATCCATGTGTCCCAAGAGGAGAACCGGGGCTTCCGGTACGTCTTCATTCAGGACCGACACGAGCATATTGCCGGCCCGTTTCATTTCGTGGATTTCCGTATGGGCCCCAATCGTATCCAGTTCTTCCTGTACCCGGTGCGCCACGGCATCGACACCGGCCTTATTGGCTGAACCGCTTTCTATCTGTACCAGCTGCCGCCAGAAATCTATCATGGCGTCGCGGTGCCCATCTATATAGACAGCAATCTGTTTCCGTATATCTTCCATTGTATATCACTCCTTTATACCATGTTCCCCTATATCATAGCACAAGGTCCGGAAAAAGATAGTTTGCAGTCCCGAGTTTGCAGAGGAAAGACCGCTGGCCGGGGAAGGCCAGCCGTTAGCAGTCAGCAGCTAACGGCTGGTGGTCAGTAGGGCTTTGCCGTTTCTGCGCGTAAAACGGGGCTGTACCCTAATGAGCTTTTCAGCCATTGGGGTACAGCCCCTGTCTCTGATCTGACACTGCCGGATTATTTTCCCTGCAAACTAATTACTGGTCACTATCTTTCCCCGCCTGCGACGGCCTCGCGGCCTTTCTGGAAGGCCTTGAGATTGACATCGACGAATTTCGGTTTGACCGTACGGGAAATGAAGTCCGACCAGTCCAGGTTGGTCAGGCCCAGTGCCTGGACGAGAGCCCCCAGGAGTACGACGTTGGCACTCTTGGGATTGCCGATTTCCGTAGCAATGCGGGTAGCATCGAGGTCGAGTACAGGGAAATCTCTTTTCAGTGATTCAATAATGTGTTCCGGATAGGCAACCTGACCGGAGAGGACCGGCAGGGACGGGATGCAGAGCCGGTTGATGACCATCTTGCCATCGGGTTTCAGGAATTTGGCATAGCGGGCCGCTTCCATTTCTTCAAAGGCGACGAGGATATCTGCCATGCCTTCCCCGATAATCGGAGAGTAGACCTTTTTCCCGAAGCGGACCTGGGTGCTGACGCTGCCGCCACGCTGGCTCATGCCATGTACTTCCGACATTTTTACATCATATCCGTTTTCTATGAGACCCATGGTCAGGATTTTACTGGCCAGAATAGTACCTTGTCCGCCGACACCGACGAGCAGTACATTCGTTACATCACTCATTATTTATACCCCTTTCTGCTGATAGCCTTGACCGGGCAGACCTGTGCGCATACGCGGCAGCCAACGCAGTCGCTTTCGACGATTTCCGATTTCTTATCTTTCAGATTGAAGCGCAGTGCCGGACAGCCTGTGGTCATGCACTTCTTGCAGCCGATGCATTTTTCTTCATCGACGACGCACGGCGTATGATCCAGATTGAATTCTTCCGCATCTTCCTGGGAGAATTTCTTGAGTACACACGGCCATCTGGTGATGATGACTACCGGTTCATTTTCCAGAGAATAGGCCCAGTCGAGGGTTGCTTTCATATCGGCCAGGTTGTTGGGATTGACGGTGCGGACATTTTTCAGGCCCAGAGCGTGTACGACCCGTTCCACGTCGATGAGCGTCGTCGGTTCGCCTTTGATATTATAGCCCGAACCGGGATTATCCTGATGGCCCGTCATACCGGTGATACGGTTGTCGAGGATGACGCAGATCGTATTGGATTTATTGTACGATACTTCCGTCAGGGAATTGATGCCCGTATGGAAAAAGGTAGAATCGCCCATGCAGGCGACGACCCGTTTCTGCTGGCCGCTCTTGGAGAAGGCGTGGCTCATGCCGTGGCCGATAGAGAAGGCACTGCCCATGCAGCCACCTAGATCCTTGGCATTGAGCGGTTCCGACCCGCCCAGGGCATAACAGCCGATATCGCCGACCATGACCGTATCTTTGCGCTTGCCCAGTTCATAGAAGAATCCCCGGTGAGGACAGCCAGCACAAAGAGCAGGCGGACGGGGGACAAACAGGCCATCGGGAACAGTCTTGCTGGGGAAACCCTTACCCAGGATACCCGTAGCCACGATATTGGGATTGAGTTCATCAATATTTGGGATGACATCCTTGCCGTGACAGTCGATGCCGGCCGCTTTTATCTGTTCTTCCATGACCGGATCCAGTTCTTCGACGACATACAATGTATCTACTTTTTTGGAAAAAGCACGGATTTTTTCAATCGGCAGAGGATAGGAAAAGCCGATTTTCAGGTACGACGCCTTGTCTCCCAGCACTTCTTTGGCATACATATAAGCCACGCCGGATGCGACGATCCCGATTTTCGTATCGTGCATTTCTTCATAGTTGAAAGAAGAATTTTCCGAATATTCCTTCAGCTGTTTTTCCCGTTCTTCAATGACATAGCGGCGCTGCTTGGAAACGGCCGGCACATCGTCAAGACGGTCCCGTTGTTTGACATAGGGAACAGCCGGGACTTCCTTCCGTTCACCCAGTTCGACCAGGCTCTTGGAATGGTCCACCCGGGTCGTCAGGCGGATCATGACCGGCGATTCGTATTTTTCGCTGATTTCATAAGCTGCCCGGGTCATATCGAGACATTCCTGTGAATCAGCCGGTTCGAGCATACAAATTTTCATCGCCTTGGCATAGCGGCGGTTATCCTGTTCGTTCTGTGAGGAATGCATGCCCGGGTCATCGGCATTGACGAAGGCCATGCCGCCGTTGATTCCCTGATAGGCAAAAGTAAACATCGGATCAGCCGCTACGTTGAGGCCGACCATCTTCATCGCTGCAAACGACCGGACACCGCCCATGGATGCCCCGATAGCCGCTTCGACGGCAACCTTTTCATTCGGTGCCCATTCGGAGTAGATTTCATCGTACCTGGCTACGTTTTCCAGGATTTCTGTACTCGGCGTACCCGGGTAAGCTGATGCAAAGCTGACGCCTGCTTCATAAAGCCCGCGGGCAATCGCTTCATTACCAGAAAGTAATTTTTTCATGTATAGACCTCCCGTCCTTTTTGGAACGTAAACTAAATGACTGCATTACACTACTGTACATGGAATAACCGTGCCAGATACTATAGCTGGCAAAATGCCCTGCAAATGCGCTTTGTCACCATCCGGCCAATCTGGTATTTGTACGGAATGTTAAATATTTTTGTCGTCTTTTACATCTGGCATTTACAGACATCCCATTCCGGTATACACTGGTACAAAGAAAAGGAGGGCGACTATGGATACCATCTATTTTTTAATCGCCGATACCGTGCAGGAACGCATGATAGAACAGACCTTGTGGTCCTATCAGGAGAGCTTCAATACGCATCACGTCGCCATCAGGATTGAAATCATCGATTTCCCCCGTCTGCCGGACCAGGCCCGCGCTATGATCCGCAAAGGAGCCCGGGTCATCATCACCAACAGCGGGTCCTATCAGATATTGTCCAATGCCATCGACGAAGTCCCCATTCTCTGCCTGTACAGCTCGACAAATGATGTCCTGTATACTCTCCGGGATATCCACTGCCAGAAAATCCATTTGTTCCTGAATAAACATTTCATCTTCAATATCAACGCCTGCCCGCCGGATGTACGCCAGCGCCTCATCGTCCATCCTCCCTACGGGATCGAACCGACTTACCACAAACTGCTGAAAATGGTGCAAAGCCTGCCGGTGACGCCCGATACGGCCATCGTCGGCTGCACTCTGCTGCCCCAGATTGCCCGGAACAGCCCCATGCCGATTTATCCCATCCGGCCCAGCGAATCGACCATCCTGTCCGTATACCAGTATGCCCTGGAACTCATTGCCTTCAATAAGAAAGACCGCCGCCAGCTTTCTCTCCTGGCCTCCATCCTGTCCCACGTGACCGACGGCATCATCCTGTATTCCACAGGAGGCGTCATTTCTCATATCAACCGTCAGGCCCGGGCTTTCCTGTCCCTGCCGCCCAATACGCGGAACATACGCGATATTTTCCCGGACTGGCAGGAGGGGAGCCAGCCATCGTTCAAAGAAAAAATCATCCAGCGGCCGCCTTATACCCTGGTAGCCAATTCGGACGTATTCCTCATGGATAAGGAAAAACAGTATATCCTCACTCTGCGTGACGTGACCGAACTGCAGCGGATGGAAAAAAATATCCGTTACAAACTCTCCCGGACAGGCCTCACGGCCAGCCATCATTTCTCCGATATCAAGACGACCGACCCGGCCCTGCAGACGCTGATCCGTCGTGCTGCCACCATGGCCTCTTACAATGCACCTATCCTCATACAAGGGGAAAGCGGCACCGGCAAAGAACTCTTTGCCCAGAGCATCCACAACGCCAGTCCCCGGCGCAACGGCCCCTTCGTCGCCATCAACTGTGCCGCCCTGCCACCGGATATCCTCGAAAGTGAACTGTTCGGCTACGTAGGAGGCACCTTCACAGGAGCCCGCAAAGAAGGCAAGGCCGGCCTCTTTGAAATCGCCCACAATGGCACGATTTTCCTCGATGAAATCAACAGCATGCCTCAGGACATCCAGTCCAAACTGCTGCGCGTCCTGGAAACAAAACAGGTCATGCGCCTGGGGTCAGACTACGTCATTCCCCTCGACATCCGCATCATCTCGGCCAGCAATGCCGATATCATCCAGTCGGTCCGCAAGGGGACATTCCGGCGGGACCTCTTCTTCCGCATCAACACCCTGCGCCTGACCCTGCCCCCCCTCAACGACAGACCATCGGATATCCCGTACCTGTTCTCCTATTTTCTCAATACCATCTCCGGCACCTCGGTCCCGGTCCCACAGACACTGAAAAAAATACTTACCCATCATCACTGGTGGGGAAATATCCGGGAACTGTACAGCGTAGCCCTGCGATACCATATCTATGGCGATACCGGTGATTCGTCCTACCAATACCTGTTCGACACGACAGAGGAAGAACAGACACCGCAGCTCCTTGATACGGGTTCCCTGTCCCTCAATATGAAAAACCTGGAAACGACCATCGAACAAATCCTCATACAGGAACTATCCGACAAAGGCTATACCCAGACAGACATAGCCAGACTCCTGAACGTCTCCCGCCAGACCGTATTCAACAAGATGAAGAAATGACAGTCAAAAACCGCCCTGCACGCGATACATGCAGGGCGGTTTTTTTAGCTGATTCATTAAAGAATGGATTTGTAGAGAGCGACGATCTGGGATTTTTCTACATCACGAGGATTGCCCGGTGTGCAAGCATCGGCCATGGCAGAGTCGGCAAGGAAGTCGATGTCTTTTTCCTGTACGCCCAGGTCAGATAATTTATGGGGAATTCCGACATCATCGGCCAGTTTCTGGCAGGCATCGATAGCAGCCTTGCGGTATTCTTCCTGGCTCATGTCATCGACACCGGCGACGCCCATGGCACGGGCTACTTCACGGTAGCGTTCGCCCGTTGCTTCGGCATTGAAGGTGAGGACCGGTGCCAGGAGGATAGCACAAGCTACACCGTGAGGAATGTCATAGAAGGCACTGAGGGGATGGGCCATGGAGTGATCGATGCCGAGGCCGACGTTGGAGAATCCCATGCCGGCGATATACTGGCCGAGGGCCATTTCTTCACGGGCTTTCATGTCGCCTTCGACGGATTTACGAAGCCATTTGCTGATGATTTCAATGGCTTTGAGATGCATCATATCGGTCATTTCCCAGGCGTTCTTTGTAATATAGCCTTCGATAGCGTGTACGAGAGCATCCATGCCGGTAGCGGCACAGAGTTTCTTCGGCATCGATGCGACCATATCAGGGTCGATGACGGCTACGATAGGGATATCGTGGGGGTCACAGCAGACGAATTTACGGTGTTTTTCCGGGTCAGTAATGACGTAGTTGATGGTTACTTCGGCTGCCGTGCCGCTGGTCGTAGAAACGGCAATGATGGGCAGACATTTGTTTTTCGTCGGCGATGCCCCTTCGAGGCTGCGTACGTCGGCAAATTCCGGATTGGTGAGGATGATGGCAATGGCCTTGGATGTATCCATGGCAGCACCGCCGCCGACGGCTACGATGATATCAGCTTTAGCCTGCTTGCAGAATTCGACGCCTTCCTGTACATTCTGGATGGTCGGGTTCGGTTTGATATGATCGTAAACGGTATAGGCAATGCCGGCCCCATCGAACAGGTCTGTGATTTTCGTCGCTACTTTAAATTTCATGAGGTCCTTGTCGGTGATGACGACGACATGCTGGCAGCCGCGGTTTTTGACTTCTGTTACGATTTCGTTAATGGCACCTTTGCCAAAATACGATGTTTCATTCAATGTAATCTTATTTGCCATAATAAGTTGTTCCTCCTTTTAACATAGGTAATACCAGATTTTGCTTATTTATATGGAATTTCTATGCCAAATAAAGAAATCAGGAGCCATCTGTCTGCCATATCCCGGAAGGATGCCCTATTGGCGGCGTTGAAGAGTCTGCAAAAAAACCTCGTCAGGTGAATACGCGAACCCTGCGAGGTTATTTTGTCTCATTATTCTTATTTTTCTCAAGAAACCAGTGATATATTTTGATATAAATGAGATTTTTGATACTTAGTGAAATTGCCGGCGGATCTGTTTCGGCACGATGCCATAGTGACGGCACAGGCGGTAAAAGGTGGCCCGGCTGACGCCCATGGCAGACGCCGCCTGTTCGACGCAGCCCCGGGCTTCTTCGAGATAGTGCAGGCATTCGGCTCGTTCATACGAAGCAGCTTCCGCCGGAGATTCCGGAGAAAGGGGAGACGATGGCGATAGGGCATCATGCTGTGATGAAGGCAGATGAAAGTCTGATGCCGTAATAGCCGGGCCACTGCTGGTATAAAAGGCTCGTTCCAGGGCATTCTGCAATTCCCGCACGTTACCAGGCCAGTCATAGGCCAAAAGCGCCGGCATGGCATCGGGAGCCAGGTGGCGCTGCCGGCTGGGATATCGTTTGTTAAACCGGGCCAGGAACCGGTCTGTACAACAGGCGATATCGCCGGGCCGCTGGCGCAGGGGCGGGATGTCGAGACGCAGGACGTTGAGCCGGTAGTAGAGATCGCCCCGGAAGGCTCCCCGTCCTACTTCCTGTTCGAGATGGCGGTTTGTCGCGGCGATGACCCGTACATCCAGTTTTTTCTCTTCTTTACCGCCGATACGGCGGATGCGCAATGTCTCTACGGCACGCAGCAGTTTGGCCTGGAATTCGATAGGCATTTCCCCGATTTCGTCGAGAAACAGGGTGCCATGGTCGGCCAGCTCGAATTTTCCCGGATTTCCCTCCCGGAGAGCTCCGGTAAAGGCGCCTTTTTCATAACCGAACAGTTCGCTTTCCATGAGATCCCGCGGCAGGGAAGCACAGTTGACGGCGACAAAGGGGCCGTCAGCCCGGCTGCTGCCCGAGTGGATGGCCTGGGCAAACAGTTCTTTGCCCGTACCGCTTTCGCCTTCGATGAGGACGCTGCCATCATAGCGGGCATACTGGCGCGCCCGGTCGATGACCTGTTTCATCAGGGGATCGGCCGCATAGATATCGCCAAAGGTATAGGCGGCCTGATTGCCCGACACGCGGTTGACTGAACGGAAGAGGTGTTCCTGCCGTCGCAGGATAACCGTATAGGTCCGGCCTGTCGCGTCGGCAGTCTTGGAGATGGTCGCACTGAACCGGCGTACATTTCCGGGCAGGACGACGCGCAGGTCATCAATATACAGCGGGGCATGGCGGTGGGCATCATCGGTCATGTCCCAATCGACCTGGGGCATAACCTGATGGAAGTCGAGTCCGGCCAGACGGGCCTGGGACAAGCCCAGTTCCCGCTGGGCCGTGGCATTGGCCCAGCGCAGTTCCAGTTTGTCATTCAGCAGCAGAATCGATTCGCGGATACCGTTAGCAGCGGCCCGCATGAAATGACTCTGATGGTAGCTGATGAGCGTCCGTTCGATACTGAACGCGCAAGCTACGACCAGTGCCAGCGTATGAGGATGGGCGGCTCCGGCACTGCCCGATAAGTCGAGGCTGCCGATGACCGCTCCGTCTACGCCGTGGATAGGGGCAGCCGAGCAGGTCCAGCCGTGCTGGTCGGCACAGTAATGTTCGGCACCGATGAGCTGGACGGGCTGATTATATTCCAGGGCGATGCCCGGCGCATTAGTCCCTACCTGATCGTTGCGCCACACCGAGCCCCGGCGGAAGAGGATATTTTCTGAACGGGCCAGGATGGCATCATCGCCGATGGTAGACAGGACATAGCCTTCTTCATCGGTCAGTGCCAGCAGGAAATGGGAATCGCGGATGATTTCATGGACGGACTGCATGATGGGACCAGCCGTCTGCAGAAGGAGACGGCTGCGCTGCAGGATCTGCTGCCATTTCCCCGGATCGGCGGTCGTACTGCTGCGCCGCCAGGGATCGACACCGCGGCACCGGCATTCCTGCCATGACCGGGCGACAAGAGGCGGCAGGCGCGGGTCCAGGGTCCCGTCTTCCATGAACCGCTGCCAGATTCGTTTCCGTTGTTCATTATCCATACAGCCTTACCTCCCAGTAAAAAAATAACTCCTGCCTATAAGAGTACCATGACAGGAGTCATTTTTCTATGGGTTTACCATTCTTTTGTAACGATAGCTCTGACCGGGCAGACTTGCGCACACAGGAAGCAGGCGGCGCAATCGTATATCAGGTAATGCTATGTATCATTTCAAGTATACGAAACAGTTATGCCAAAATATAAAACCGACACAATCGGGAGTAGTATCCTCTTTCTGGTTTGTATTCCCGCCGCTCCATACCATAATATGTAAAATTTTTTTGCTCTCTTTGACAAAAAAGCGGCCAGCAGGCCTCTGACAGGCATTCTGCTGGCCGTCCTATCTAAATGGACAAATTATAAGGTCACATCAACAGACGGGTGGTCTTTGGTGACGACGCCGCTTACGACAGGGCATCCGAAGACGTTTTTCAGGATGTCCGACAGTTCGGCGATGACCGCATCAACCCGGTCTTTATTGAAATCGACGAATCCGTCGATAGGGAAGAACACATAGCTCGTATCAGCCGTGATTTTTCCGTGTTCGCTCTGGCGCCAGGTCCAGCGGCGCGTGCGGACTTCATGGCCGACGGCGTAGACGACTTCGTCTTCACCGGGCGCTTCTTCTTCCGTTTCCCCGAAAGGCAGGAAATGGTCGCCTTCCCGGGCGTAACGCATTTCCATATCTTCCGGCGACCGGCCCAGGTCATGGGTCCCCATGGGGATGGTATACTTCAATGACAGGGCATTGTTCAGGTCCACCAGCGGATTGATATGGGGCATCCCCTTGCCTTTGCTGATGCGGTTGAACATGGCTTCGACAGAGCAGGGGAAGCGGTTTGGGTTGAGGCCCAGCGTGCGGAACGCTTCGCGATAGGGCACGATGTCCGGCGATGTCTTGACTTTGACACCGTCGAATTTCTGCTGTGCTGCAGCGATGGATTCGTCCAGCATGGCTTCGATCTGCGGATAGGATTTGCTGTTATCTACGCCTTTAACGGCGACGACACCGATATATAAATCAGGTACGTTTTCAAAAATGCGGTCTTCTACGATAAATTTCATTTCTTGTTACTGTTCCTCCAGATTTTCTGTTGTTCTGCGGCTTTGATGAGTTCGTCCCGGAAATCGGGATGAGCGATACCGATCAGTTTTTCTGCCCGTTGCCACGTCGTAAGTCCGGCCAGATTGACCGCCCCGTATTCGGTGACGATGTACATGGTCTGTGCCCGCGGCGTCGTGATGATGTCACCGCCGGTAAAGCGTGGTACGATGTTGGAATGACGGACGCCTTTCTTGTCCACCCGGCTCGACGCCATGGCCAGGAAGGTCCGGCCGTGTTCTGCCGTATAGGCACCGGTGACGAAATCAAGCTGGCCGCCGGTCCCACTGATCTGCCGCGTCCCCGCCGATTCGGAGCTGACCTGGCCGTAGAGGTCGCAGGCAATGCAGCCATTGATGGAAACGAAATGGTCCAGCTGACGGATCGTTTCCGGGTCGTTGACATAATGCATGGGCGCCGACAGAATGTCAATATTGTGGTCGAGGAACTCATAGAGCTCCTTCGATCCGCTGCAGATGGAAAATACGCCCTTTCCCTTCTGCAGGGTCTTACGCTTATTGGTGATCTTGCCGGCCTTATACAGGTCGAGATAGCCATCGCTCATGAGTTCTGTATGCATGCCCAGGTCCCTGAGGTCTGACCCGGCAATGAGCGACCCCAGGGCATTGGGCATACCGCCGATGCCGAGTTGCAGTGTGTCTCCATCGTGGATGAAGGGAAAAATCTGGGCGGCAATCTGCTTATCCAGTTCACTGGCTCCCCGGCTTGGGGCTTCGCTCAGAGGCTGATCATTTTCAACGACAGCATCGACGTCGCGGATATTGATGTGATCATCGGCCATACCGTATATAAAAGGCATATGGGGATTGACTTCCAGGATAATCCGGTCAGCCGCATCGAGCATTTCCTGCATACAGCAGTTAGTCAGGCCATAGCTGAAATTGCCATAGCGGTCCATGGGCGATACGGTCACCATGGCCACGTTGACCGGCGCCTGGCCGCGGCTGTAATAGGAGCCGCAGAAGCGGAACATCATAGGCGAGAAGAAAGCCCGTCCCGTATCGATATACTTACGATCCAGTCCCGAGCAGTGCCAGAGGTTGTATGTAAAGGCCTGCCGCTGCGGGTCCTGTTCTACTATCTGGACAGGGCGCATCGATATGGCGTGGCGCACCTTCACGTCAGTGAGCTCATCCCGCCGTGCCGCCAGAGCCGCATCGAGAGCCGCCGGAAAGGAACAGGTCTGGCTATAATCGACCCAGTCGCCGGACTGGACGAGATGCACTGCCTCTTCGGGAGTGTGCAGTTTTTCCTGATATATTTCGAATGGATTCAAGAGTAAGACTCCTTTAAGAAAATTTCAAAATTCCCGGCCCATCGGCGCCACCATTATTTATACTGGTCGATGAGCTTCTGGAAGGCGGCAAAGCTGCGGCGGATCATATCAGCTTCGACGCAGTAAGAGACGCGGACGTAACCCGGGCAACCGAAGCTGTCTGCCGGTACGATGAGCAGGTTCAGGGCCTTGGCCTTGTCGGAAAATGCCTTGGCATCCGGTTCCGGTGATTTGACGAAGAGATAGAAGGCCCCCTGGGGATAGACGCAATCATAACCCATATCTTTCAGGCCATTGTACAGGAGCTTGCGATTGTCATCGTAGATGCTCATATCGCTGGTCTTGCCCAGGCACTGGAGGACGACATCCTGGAAGAGATGAGGCGCGCAGACGAAGCCCATGGACCGGCCGGCTCCACAGACGGCAGGATACACGTCTTTGTCCGATACAGAATCCGGTACGAGGATGTAGCCGATACGTTCGCCGGGAAGGCTCAGGGATTTGCTGTACGAATAGCATACGAGCGTATCGGGATAAATAGCCGGCATATAGAGGATTTCCAGACCGTCGTAGGTGATTTCCCGGTACGGTTCATCGGAAATAAGGTAGATGGTATGGCCGATTTCGGCACTCTTCTTAGTCAGGATGGCTGCCACTTTTTCCATCGTTTCCCGCGAATAGACCGTACCTGCCGGGTTATTCGGCGAGTTGACGATGAGAGCCCGCGTATGGGGGGTGATAGCAGCTTCCAGTTCGTCCAGTTTAATCTGGAAGTGATCCGTATCAGGAGGCAGCATGACTTTTTTGGCGCCAGCATTGGCAATAAAGACTGTATATTCCGGGAAGAAAGGTGCGACGACGATGATTTCATCATCAGGATCTTCGACGATAGCTTTAAGAGAAATGGTCAGTGATGCTGCAGCCCCGCAGGTCATGTAGAAATTATCGGCCCCAACGCCGGCATCATAGGTCTGATTCATATAGTCTGCCAGTCCTTTGCGAACGGCCAGATCCCCGGCAGCAGCCGTATAGCCGTGGATAGCGGCTGATTCCCGTGTAGCCAGGATATGTTCAATCGATTCCCGGATGCACGAAGGGGCCGGTACAGTCGGATTGCCGATACTGAAATCAAATACATTTTCTTTGCCTACCTTGGTGGCCTGGGCCTGTCCGTACGCAAACAGTTCGCGGATAGCCGAACCCTGGGAACCCAGTGCATACATTTCTTTATTTGCCATAGAAAATCACTCCTTTATGATGAATACCTATATTGTACCACAGGTTACCCCTGCAGTGCATTTGTTTCAACAGGCAGCACACAGACAAACCGGAAAGCATCATCCCGGCAAAGGCCGGAACGGTGAGAGAAGGGAGTACAGCTGGAGCCTTCCGATTCATCCATCTGCTGCCTGTCACTGGTTAGCGGCGGATTGCCGTCGTAATGACAACTCCGATAACGGCCAGTATGGCGATGATGATAAAAGCCATCATGGGCGTACCATTGGCAAACATGGGGCCGAGGGTCGAAGCGCCGATAAGATTGAGATTGACGATACTGAAATTCATGCCATAATTCCGGGAGCCATAGAATGAGGCAGCAAAGGCAGACCCCGTCGGCGGACAGGCGCCATAGGCCAAGCCCGTAAGGACAAAGGCTGTCAGAAGGACAGGCTGGCTGTGGCTCACATCGGCACCGGCAAGGGCAGCAGCCGCTGCCAGATAGACCACAGAGACGGTATACATAGTGACTTTGTAGCCCTTGCTGTCAAAGAGCTGCCCCGCCAGTACGCGGCCCGCGCCATTGGCGATAGAAATGACACCGGCAATAGCTGCTGCCTGTGTGAGATTTCCACCTACGAAAGTCCCGGCATACCCGGCAGAAATATTGATGATGGAAAGGCCGGCCGCACTCAGGAGGATGGCCCAGAGAAAAAACAACCAGAACGATTGGCGGCGGAGCATATCCTGCCAGCCGATTTCTTCCCGTGCCTCTTTTCCTTTGGGGAGAGCGCCCGACAGAGCTGCCGTAAAGTCTGCATCAGGCGGCCGAAGGATAACAACGGCCAGGGCGATGACGACGGCATAAGACGCGGCGATGAGGAGAAAGGTCATACGCCAGCCGGCAAGGCTAATCAGTGAGGCTCCAGCCGTGCCGAGTATCATAGCACCAAATCCAAATCCCATGAGAGCAATGCCTGAGACGAGGCCCTGTTTGTCCGGAAACCAGCGCATGATAGTGCTGATGGCCGCATTATAACCGAGACCCACACCGAGACCGGCCATGCCGCCGTACGTCAGGTATATGCCCATGAGGGATGTAATCTGCGAGGCCAGCCCGAACCCGGAGACGAGGAGGAGCGCCGCCAGGACGAGAGTTATCCTCATGCCCTTGCGGGCTGTCAGGACGCCTGATATGAGACCGCCCAGGCAGAACATGACCATAGAGATGGAAAAGGTGAGCGATGTCCCGCTCTTAGACCAGCCAAATTCCTGTTCCAACGGTATGCGGAATACAGACCAAGCATAAATGAGTCCGAGGAACAGCAGGAGAAAGACGCTGAGAACCAGGTAGGCCCAGCGTCTCTGTTTCTGCTGTATGATAAGCGCCGTCATCCTACCGCTGCCATACCGGCGGCGAAGGCTTTGCGGTTTACGTCAATGAAAGCCGGTTTAACTGTCTTGGCAATGATCGGGTCCCAATTGATATCAGTCAGCCCCATGGCTTTGACCAGGGCTCCCAGCAAAACGACATTGGCACTCTTGGGATTTCCCACTTTTTCTGCAATCCCCGTCGCATCGAGAGCCATCGTCGACACGCGCTGGCGGAGCATGCCGATGATATCATCGGGATAGTCCTGATTACCGGTCAGGATTGGCATGGACGGGATACGGTACGTATTGACGACAGCCTTGCCATCTTTTTTCAGAAAATGAGCGTACCGGGCAGCTTCCATTTCTTCAAAGGAAACGAGGATATCCGCCGTCCCTTCCCCGATGATAGGGGAGTAGACTTTCGCACCGAACCGTACCTGGGTGCTGACACTACCGCTGCGCTGGCTCATGCCGTGGACTTCGCTCATTTTGACATCGTATCCATTTTCTATGAGACCCTGGGTGAGAATCTTGCTGGCCAGAATCGTCCCCTGCCCGCCGACACCGACGAGGAGTATGCTTTTTACATCGTTCATGATTATTCCCCTTTCTTTACGATAGCCTGTACCGGGCAGACCTGGGCACAGACAGAACAGCCGTTGCAGTCTGCCGGAGAGATACTGGATTTTTTCGTTTCCTTGTCAAAGCGCAGGGCCGGGCATCCTGTCGTAAGGCATTTGCGGCAGCCGATACACGCATCTTCCACCACTCCGTATACGGCTTTTTCTATAGTGAATTCTTTCTTATCAAAAGGCGTAAGTTTCTTCAGGGCACATGGCCATTTGGTGATGATGACTACCGGTTCATCCGTAATGGCAAAGGCCCAGTCCAGCGTTTCTTTCATAGCCGTCAGATTCTGGGGATTGACTGTACGGACGTTCCGGATGCCCAGGGCCCGGACGATGGTTTCAATGTCTAGCATGGTCGTGATTTCTTCTTTCAGATTATAGCCCGTGCCGGGATTTTCCTGATGGCCCGTCATGCCCGTCGTGCGGTTGTCGAGGATGACACAGATCGTATTGGATTTATTATAGGAGACTTCCATGAGAGCATTGATACCGCTGTGGAAGAAGGTAGAGTCGCCCATATAGCCGACGACGCGCTTTTGCTGACCACTCCGGGCAAAGCCGTGTACCATGCCATGTCCCATTGAAAAGACAGCACCCATATTGAGGCCCATATCCTTGGCATTCAGCGGGGGAGCACCGCACAGGCCATAGCAGCCGATATCGCCGAGCATGACTGTATTCTTACGTTTGGCCAGTTCAAAGGCAAAGCCCCGGTGAGGGCAGCCGGCGCAAAGGACAGGCGGACGGGGGACGATGAATTCTTCTGGAACAGATACTCCATCATTTCCTGTACCCGTCAGTGCTTTCTGTACGATATCCGGGTTGAGCTCGCCTATATTGGGGATGATATCATGTCCATGGCATGGAATACCCGCAGCCTTGATCTGGTCTTCCATAAAAGAGTCCAGTTCTTCCACGACATACAGGGTATCTACTTTTTCCGCAAAGGCACGGATTTTATTCATGGGAAGGGGATAAGAAAAGCCGATTTTCAGGACCGATACGCTGTCGCCAAATACTTCTTTTACATAGTTGTAGGCGGCACCGGATGTGATGATGCCCATATTTGTATGACCCGCTTCTTCTACATTCCAGGGACAGGTTTCGGAATACGCTGCCAGATCTTTCTCCCTCTGTTCGATGACGACGCGGCGCACGCGGGAAATAGCCGGTACGGGATCCATTTTTTCCGGCTGTTTTACATAGGGTACAGCCGGCACTTCTACACGGGCCCCTTCTTCTACGAGACTCTTGGAATGGCAGACACGGGTCGTCATGCGGATCATGACCGGCGTATGGAACCGTTCGCTGACGGCATAGGCTTCTTTAGTCATGTCCTTGGCTTCCTGGGAATTGGACGGTTCAAACATGCATATTTTGGCGAATTTGGCATAATTGCGGTTATCCTGTTCGTTCTGGGACGAATGCATGCCCGGGTCATCGGCCGATACAAAGACAAAGCCGCCATTGACATGGAGATAAGCGTAGGTAAAAAGTGGATCGGCCGCTACGTTGAGACCGACCATTTTCATAGCTGCAAAGGACCGTACACCGGAAACAGAAGCTCCGATAGCCGCTTCCATAGCTGTCTTTTCATTCGGTGCCCATTCGGCATCGATTTCTTCATATTTAGCTGCATTCTCCAGGATTTCCGTGCTCGGCGTGCCCGGATAGGCCGAAGCAAAGGTGACACCGGCTTCATACAGGCCCCGTGCCAGGGCTTCATCACCTGATATTAATTTTTTCATCATGATACCTCCTCATACATGTCTTTTTCAGTTATGGGATACTATACATCTGTCGGCAATATATGTGAAAGATATATGCCAACTTAAATAATGGTGATATATCCCCATTTCTTTGTATTTCTTTCGTTTTTCCAAATTAATTTGTATACATTTATTGACACACCTTTACAATTTTCCTATGATAGAAGAAATCAGGAGGTATGTTATGGAATCTATTTATTTTCTCGCAGCCAACGAAACTCTGAAGGAAGAAATAGAAGCAGTCCTCCGTCAGGCTTCTGTGGCAGAACAAAAAAATTACATCCCCACGAAGGTAGCTGTCCTCGATTTCCCCAACCGCTTCGAACAGGGCCGTCACCTCGTAGAGCAGGGAGCCCAGGTCATCATTACCCACACCGGACCATACTACGAATTGTCCCAGGCCATCCGGGATATCCCCGTACTGTGCCTGCATTATTCGACCAGTGATATTCTCTATACGCTCCATCAGGTAGAGAATTATGAAAAAATCCACCTGTTTCTCAGCCAGCATGTCATTTTCAACGAGGCTATGTGCTGGCCGGAAATCCGCAGTAAGATGGTCATTCATCCCTATAGTGTCGATATCTCCCCTGAGACGCTGGGAGCCCTGGCCGATGCCATTCCGGAATCACCAGGTACGGCTATCGTCAGCTGTCTGGTCATGCCGCTTCTTACGCACACACGGCTGCCAGTCTTTCCCATTACGCCCGGTGAATCGGCCATCTTGTCGGCCTACCAGTACGCCCATGACCTGGTACTTTTGAACCGGCGCGAACAGAATCAGATTTCCCTTCTGTCTTCCGTACTGAACAACGTAGACGAAGGCATCATCATCTATGATAAAAAGGGGAATATCACTCATTTTAATCCCAAGGCACACCATTTCCTGAAATTCCCCAGGACGCCTGATACGATCCAGCATATGTTTCCCGATCTGGATGAAGCCTTCAAAAAACCGCCCTTTTTCCAGAACCGCATCCTGCACTGTCCGCCATACACGCTGGTAGCCACGACGCGGCCGTTCACGCTCAACGACAAGCCGTATTTCATCCTCAATATCCGCGACGTCACGGAACTGCAGCGCTTGGAAAAAAATGTCCGCTATAAACTGTCCCGGACAGGGCTCACGGCCCGCCACACCTTCAGCGATATCCTGACCAGGGATAAGGCCATGAAACGCTGCATCGCCACGGCAAAAATCATGGCGGCTTACAATGCGCCGGTCCTCATCCAGGGAGAAAGCGGCACCGGCAAAGAACTCTTTGCCCAGAGCATCCACAATGCCAGCCCGCGGCGCAGCGGCCCTTTCGTCGCCGTGAACTGCGCTGCCCTGCCGCCTGAACTGCTGGAGAGCGAACTTTTCGGCTACGAAGGCGGATCTTTTACGGGAGCCCGCAAAGAAGGGAAAGCCGGCCTCTTCGAGCTGGCCCACACCGGCACGATTTTCCTCGACGAAATCAATAGTATGTCCGCCAATATCCAGTCCAAGCTGCTGCGCGTCCTGGAAACGCGGCAGGTCATGCGCATCGGGTCGGATTATGTCATTCCCCTCGATATCCGCATCATCTCCGCCAGCAATGCCGATATCATCCCCCAGATCGAATCGGGGCGCTTCCGCCGCGATCTCTATTTCCGCCTCAATCCTCTGACGCTCGACCTGCCGTCTCTCAACGAACGGCCATCGGATATTTTTTACTTATTCTCCATATTCCTGGAACGGTTGACCGGCCATGCCGTCGAGATTCCCGATGCCCTGCGCCCGGTCCTGGAAAAACATCGCTGGTGGGGCAATATACGGGAACTATACAGCGTTGCCCTGCGGTATCATCTCTACGGTGAACAGGGAGACCCGTCATACGGCTACCTTTTTGACCAGGCCGGCCACGGCTGGACCCGTCGCGATGCCGATACGCTGCATATCGACCTCAAAGGGCTGCAGGATACATTGCAACAGTCGCTCATCCACGGGCTCATCGAACAAGGGTGCAGCCATACCCAGGCGGCGCGCATCCTCGGCATCAGCCGTCAGGCTTTATACAATAAACTAAAAAAAGAATCGTAAAATATATCTATTCGTAGTATACTTACGGTAAAAAAGGAGGCAGTTTGTCATGTCTGGAACAATGAAAAAATTAGCTGCAGCCTATGCAGCAGAAGTCATCAAAAACCGGCGGTATCTCCACGCCCATCCGGAATTATCCTTCCATGAAACGAATACAGCCCAATGGATCCGGGACCATCTGGCAGCCATTGGCATTCCCACCCTGTCTGGTATTACGGGCAACAGCACGGTCGGCGTCCTCAAAGGAACACAGCCCGGTCCGTCCATCGGATTCCGCGCCGATATCGATGCTTTAGGTCTTACGGAAATGAATGACCTGCCCTACAAGAGCACCCATCCCGGCACCATGCACGCCTGCGGCCACGATGCCCATACGGCAGTCCTCATGGCCATGGCCGAAATCTTTGCCTATCACCGGGAACTCGTCCACGGCACTATCTATTTCGTATTCCAGCAGGGGGAAGAATTTCTCCCCGGCGGCGCCCAGCAGCTGGTCAAAGACGGCATCATGGACCGCATTGACTATATGTTTGCCTGGCATGCCGCAGCCCTCGAAAAGGTAGGCACTGTCGATGTCGCCGCCGGCGTCCGCGAAGCCGCCGTCGGTACCTACGACATCAAAATCACCGGTAAAGGCGGCCACGGCGGCTTCCCTCACAAGGCCAACAACCCAGTCATTCCCGCAGCCGAACTGGTCAGCGCCATCAATCTGATTCCAGCCCTGAAATGCGATCCCCTGGAAAACTGCACTGTCTCTGTGAGCTATTTCCAGTGCGGTGTAGACGGCGTAGCCAACGTCATTCCCGAACGGGTCAGCATGGGTGGCAATGCCCGCGTCCTCAATACGGATCTGCGCGACTTCGTCATGAAAGAAATCGAACGCCTGGCCAAAGCCATCTGTGCCGCTCACCAGTGCCAGTGCGATGTAAGCCTGGTCTATGGTTATCCGGCGAATACAATCGATGCCACATGCAATGACATATTCCGCAAAGCCGCCGCGTCCATGGGCCTTACGGTCCTCGACAACCCGCCCGTTCTCGGTGCCGAAGACTTTGCCTATTATGCCCAGAAGAAACCGGCGGGCATCGCCAAACTCGGCATGGCCGATCCGACCGGCGCCATCGCCCCCACGTCCCATCACAATCCCTGTTTCTATATCGATGACGAAAAGGGGCTTCCCCTGGCACTGGAATATATGCTCACAGTCTACGAAACGGCTCTGCAGGAGCTGATGTAATGTCAGGATAGACATGTATCTTGACAGAAAAGATTTTTTCAGTATAATTTAGATATATCACATTTTAAAAATTTAAGGTGATTGCAAAAAGTAATGAAGGAAAGAGTAGTATGACTGGACTTTCCAGAGAGCTGCCGCCTGGTGCAAGACAGCAGGGACGGTCATATGAAGTACATTCCTGAACTGCCTGGCTGAACCGTAAGTAGGCCTGGCCGGCAAGCTCCCGTTACAGAGCGCAAGAGCTGATCTAAATATTTTAGATTAACAGGGTGGTACCGCGGATATATTTCGTCCCTCACGTACCGCCCTTTTTTGTTACCATCATCATGCTATTGTTATATTACAGAAAGAGAGTGATTCCTATGACAGACGTAAAAAAACTCGTAGAAGAATATGGTGACCAGATTATAAAGAACCGCCGCTATCTCCATGCCCACCCGGAACTGTCCTTCCAGGAAACGAATACGGCAGCCTGGATCCGGGACCATCTGACAAAGGCCGGTATCGAACTGATGCCGGGCATTACGGGCAACAGTACGGTCGGCTTCCTCAAAGGCAGCCAGCCCGGCCCGTCTATCGGACTGCGCGCTGATTTCGATGCCCTGGGCCTCACGGAAACGAATGATCTTCCCTACAAGAGCACCAATCCCGGCGTCATGCACGCCTGCGGCCACGATGCCCACGCCTCTATCCTCATGGCCGTTGCCGAAACATTGGCCCGTCACCGCGAACTCGTCCGCGGCACAGTCTATTTTGTCTTCGAACAGGGTGAAGAATTCCTTCCCGGCGGTGCCCAGCAGCTGGTCAAAGACGGGATCATGGACCACATTGATTACATGTTCGCCATCCATGTCAACGCATCGGCCCCGCTCGGCCAGATCGATATCCACGACGGCGTCCGTTTTGCCGCTGTCGGTACATACGACTTCAAGATCCGCGGCAAAGGCGGCCACGGCGGATTCCCCCACAAGGCCAACAACCCTATATTTGCAGCGTCGGAACTGGTAAACGATATCGCCCTCATTCCGGCCCTGAAATGTGACCCTCTGGCCAATTGCACCGTCTCGGTCAGCTATCTCCACTGCGGCGTCGAAGGCGTAGCCAACGTCATCCCCGAAACGGTCAGCATGGGCGGCTGCGTACGCGTCCTCGATACGGATCTGCGCCAGTCAGTCATGGAAGAAATCGAACGGCTGGGCAACAGCATCTGCGCCGCCCATCAGTGCGAAGTCAAGACCACCATGGTATATGGCTATCCGGCCTGCAAAAATGATGCCTCCTGTGTCTCTATCATGCAGGACACGGCTGGCGCTATGGGCATCACGGTTATCGACTGCCCGCCCAGCCTGGGTGCTGAAGACTTCGGCTATTTCAGCGAACAGAAACCGGCAGCCGTCGCCTGGTTCGGCATGGGCGATCCGACCGGTACCCACGAACTGACACCGCATCACAACCCCAAATTCTACCTGTATGACGAAAAAGGCCTGCCCCTGGCCTTGGAATATATGCTTTCCGTATACCTGAAAGCAGCCAATACACTATAAAAAGGAGTTGTTACTATGAATGCCCTGGTTGCCCTCGGCCTGATCTTTCTCATTTATTCCATCGGCGATTTCATCGCCGACAAGACAAAGGCTTTCGTCTCTATGCTTCTGGCCTGTGCCGTCATCTTTACGGCCGGGTTCTGGCTGGGCCTGCCCAAGACGATTTTTGCCGATTCCGGTCTCATCGCCTTTGCCAAGATTACCCTCTGCATGTTCCTCATCCATATCGGTACGGCCATCAAGATCAATGATTTCGTCAAGGAATGGAAGACCGTCTTCGTCACCTTCTTTGCTACCCTTTCCGTAGCCGGCGGCGTCTTCTTCATCGGAAAATTATTCATCGACGCCTATTACGCCCTGGTAGGCGCCCCGGTCCTGGCCGGCGGGGTCGTCGCCTATCTGGTCATGTCTCCTATAGGCGATGTCCTGGGACGCCCCGATATCAAAGTCTTTGCCGTGCTGGTCCTGGTGTTCCAGAATTTCGTCGGCATCCCCATTGCCAGCTTCTTCTGCAAGAAAGAAGGGGACCGGGTCCGCACGGAATTCAACAACGGCACCCTCTCTAACGGAGAATCGGGAAAGAATTTGAATCTCCGTCTGTTCCACATACCGGAAAAATACAGTACGCCCAATATCATCCTCTGCAAACTCTGTTTCATTTCCTATGTTTCCATGCTCCTGGCCCAGGCTACGGGCATCAGCATCCTCATCTTCGGCCTCATTTTCGGCATCATCCTTCATGAACTGGGCCTTCTGGAAGAAAACTGCCTGACAAAGGCCAATGCCCTGACCTTCGTCATGGCCGGTGCCGTCGCCCTGATTTTCGTCGGCCTGACCAACACGACGCCAGACATGCTCCTGGGCATGATTGCGCCTCTCCTGGTCGTCCTGGCCGTCGGTACGGTCAGCTGCTCGGTCATTGCCGTCATCGTCGGCCGGATCGTCCGTTTCGACTGGAGGCTTTCCATCGCCATGGCCGTCACAGCCTTTTTCGGCTTCCCCGGTACATACCTCATCTCCCTGGAAGTATCCCGCGCCTGTGGCAGGACGGATGAAGAAAAAGAAGCCATTCTGCATTACATCATGCCTAAACTGGTCATCGCCGGCATTGTATCCGTATCAGTCGTCTCCGGCCTCCTGGCCAGCATCATGGTCCACTGGATCTGATCTGTCTACAGATTTCTAACGGCAGAACCAAAAGGGGGAATCTGGCATATTCTCATCCATGATAAACTAAAAGGAAGCCGCAACAAAACAGCCTTGAGTGGTCATTTTGTTGCGGCTTCCTTTTTTCTGCCCTTATTCGATGCAGGCCTTACTGAAAATAGCCGGGAAAAGATTGTTTAATCATTTCCTTTTCTTCATTATACCGGTTCAGATGTGTCCGGGCCAGTTCATAGGCCTTATCCTCATCGCGGGCTTCTATGGCATCGATGAGCTGCATATGATCGGCCAGGACCTGGGAGGCAGGCATGCACTGGAAACTCAGGACAATCGCCCGGTCGAAATGCGGTGCCGCCGCTTCGACGATTTCACTCCAGTAGGGCTTTCCGCACAGCGTATAGAGGAGTCCATGAAATTTCTTATCCAATTCAAAAATTTTGCGCACCTGCTTGCGGCCAATGTAATATTTCCAGACAATGACGTTTTCCCGCAGCCGGTCCAGATCATCTGCCGTCAGTTTCCGGCAGGCTTCCCGGGCGATTTCCGCTTCCAGGACGGCCCGCAGCTGGCGCACTTCTTCCACCCGGTCTTCGTCAATGTATGAGACAAAGGTGCCTCGCTTGGGCATGACGTCGATGAGATGATTCTTGTGCAGGTCCAGAATGGCCTCCCTGATAGGCGTGCGGCTTACCTGAAACAAATCGCAATATTCCTTCTCGATAATCCGTTCACCCGGTTTGATTTCTACATTGACAATATTATAAAGCAAACAGCGCCGTACATACTGCCGCGACGACTCATCTTCTTTTTTTGCCAGAATTTCCATACCCATCACCTGTTTCAGCCTGGTTCATGACGCCAGAAGCCGCTTTTTTATATAAAATAATCGGGGTAGAGCTGCATCAATTTACGGATACCCGTTTCCTGATTGGCCATATGCTGGCGGACCAGCCGGGCCGCCTTATCGCCCTCATGCGATTCTATCGCTTTCAGCATATCTTCATGGACAGAAAGGGGAATTTCTTTCGGTTCCAGAAAGGCATTGAGCACGCGGGCACGGGAATAATCGAGGCTGGCCCGCATCAGGGTCTGCCAGATATGAGGCCGGCCGCAGCCAGAAAAAACCGTTTCATGGAAGGCATTGTCCGCTTCAAAAAAAGCCCGTTTATCACCGGCATCTGCCGCTTTCTGCTGGCGCTCCAGGATTTCATACAGCTGCCGGAGGCAAGATTCAGGGAGGCCCTGACAGGCTTCTGCCATGACAGCTTCTTCCATGACAACGCGCATAAACCGGGCTTCCCGTATCATCTGGGTATGCAGCCTGGCCACAAACGTACCGCGCTGGGGAAAAATATCCAGCAGGTGATCCTGCCCGAGATGGATGAAAGCTTCCCGTACAGGCGTACGGCTCGTCTTCAGAAGGTCTGCCACTTCCTGTTCAGACATGGCCGATCCCGGCGGCAGATGGAGTGACATAATATTATCATATAACATGCGGTATACGTAAGAACGCACCGTCTCCCGCTGGAGAGGTGGCGTAATTTCCAAATCAATCATCGTTATCACCTGATTCATGTAGAATAGCGGACGGATCTCTCATCATTTGAAAAAATCAGGATGGGCCGCCCGCAGTGCCGCCAGGTCTATGATGATACGGTCGATGTGTTCATTGATGTCCCGTTCCGCCTGGTCCGTTTCATGCTGCCGTATATGAGTCACGAGCGACTGGTGCTTGGCATAGACAATATCCATTTCTTCTGTATTCAGTACGGAAAGCGCGCGGGACCGCAGATAATCCAGATTAGCCTGCATCAGTGTCTGCCAGACGTGGGGCTTGCCGCAGCCGGCAAAAATGATGCCGTGCATTTCATTATCAAGGGTCATGAAGCGGGCACTGTCGCCAGCATCCATGGCTTCTTTCTGATCGTTCAGAGATTGGTCGAGCTGTTTCAGGTACATGTCCGGCAGCTCCTGACAGGCCAGCCGTATGACGGCCCGTTCGAGAGTCAGGCGCATAAAACGGTTTTCTTCGATGAGTGCCGTGTCGATTTTAGAAACAAAGGTCCCCCGCTGGGGCAGGATTTCCACGAGCCCATCCTGGGATAAATGAATAAATGCTTCCCGTACAGGCGTCCGGCTGATATCCAGGTAGGAAGATACTTCCTGTTCGGAAACAGCCGTTCCCGGCGTCAGGCGGACTGCCATGATATTATGGTATAACAGCCGGTATACATAGGCCCTGACATTTTCCCGTGGTTCCATAGGTGTAATGGTAAGTTCAATCATACTGTAACCTCGCGCAGCAAAAGATAGCTGCCTTCTTTATAATATCGATATTCTTATAATGATATTATAGCATACCGTCAATACATAAGCCAGTTCTAATATACGTCCGCAACAGGTAAAAAAGGACTGCCAGACAAATCGTTTTTCTGCAGATGAGTTTAACCGTCACGACAGGCATTTCCTTTTACCATATCTGATATGGTAAAAGGAAATGCCTGCCGCATGATAGCAGAATTCTTCATGCGACAGGCTTATGAGTCATTCCTTATTCAACTTCAGCAATGATGGTAACCGGTGCGCTATCCACGTCCAGTGCCCGGATAGGTGCTACGATGATACTCTTTACGGTTTTTCCTTCGAGAGGCGACAGCATCATATCTTCAATGACGGTCACGAATTTATCCGTATAATAACCCAGCAGCCAGTGATGGGCTTCCGTCGCATAGTCATTGCATACCGATCCAAGGGACAGGGAATCGAGGCCGATAGTGCAGAGATTGGGGAAATTTTCTACGAGATATTTGCACAGGCCGGGATGAGCACTCGGATTTTCGTATTTGTATCCCTGGGGATTCAGTTCCTTCTGTTTTTCAAAGCCCGTACGGAACAAGAGCAGTTTCGCTTTGGCAATCTGATCCTTGTAGGGCATGACATCTTCCGCCGTAATGACTTCCTTAAACGTTTTTGGGATGTCGAGGATAAGGATTTCATCGCCCTTGAAGCAGAAGTAATCCATCGGCAGCTCTGTGATTTTAGGTCCCTTGGCATTGAAATGACGTGGTGCGTCATAGTGGGTACCGTAATGATTGGGAATCGTCATGACCGATGTATTGCAGTAACTGCCATCGATACCGATGATATCATGGCGGCCGGAAGTATATACGGGGGCATCCGGCCAGGCAATCTGTCCTTCTGCAATGGGATAAGAAAGATATACGTACATAGAGACTCACTCCTTTTCTATAACAGGTAACTCACTTATTTCTTTTCTACGAAAGCGACGGCACGGATAGGAGAGCCGGAACCATCTTTAATCTTGAGAGGCAGCGTGGCAAACAGGACTTCATCGGGAAGAGTTCCCAGATTATACAGATTTTCAATAATCAGGATGCCTTTGGGGAGAAGTGTCTTATGGGTTGGGTCCGTTCCGCCGAATACATCGAGAGCCAGGGCATCACAGCCGACGATTTTCACTTTCTTTTCTGCCAGATACTGGGCACCATCTTCTGCCAGGCCCGGCCAGTCAGACAGGAATTCATCATAATCCGGTTTCAGGGCATACCGTTTGTCCCATCCGAAATGGAGCAGTACAACGTCTCCTTCCTGGATTTCTACATGGTCTTTTTCCCAGGCGATGATATCATCCTTATGGAACAATCCCAATGCACCGACCTGAGTCGCTTCGATTTTGACAGCATGACCGAAGAACTGTTTGAGCGGCACTTCATCGACGGGAGTTGCACCAGTTATGAAATGGCGCGGTGCATCGAGATGAGTACCACAATGTTCGCCCATCGTAACGGCATAATGAGTGGCCGGATCTCCCATTTCTGTCGATTCTACAATATTGTGATAGAAATGCTGATGTGTCGGCCAGACCGGCATGCCTTCTTCCATGGTCAGCGTCAGATCGACGACATCCATTCCTTCTAATACAGCAGCTAATTCTTTCGTGTTCATGTGAAAACATCTCCCTTTCTTACGTTCACGTACTTACCTATAGTGAAGACAGCTTTATGCTTCTGCCTTTTCTGCATCTTTGTGTACCGTTTCCTTGATGATAGTCAGCGGGATATAGGACAGGGCCAGCATGATAGCCAGTACGACGTAGTGGGCCGTAAACCCATAGGTTTCAATAATCCAGCCTGCCGTCGGGGCAGCGAAGAACCCGGAAAGACCGAGGGCAATACCAATCATCAGGCCCATAGAGGAGCCGGCCGATTTGGGCAGGGAATCGATGAGCAGGGCATACATGACCGGGAATGGCGAATTACGGAAGAGGCCCCAGAAAATGAGGATCATCCAGGCTGACATTTCCGTATTGATGAACATGCAGGCCAGGGTCGCAACAATCCAGCCGGCAGTGATGATGCGCAGGGCAAACTTACGGCCCGTAGAATCCGATACCGTACCCCAGCCAATCTGGCCAATCCAGCCAGTCAGGCCGGAAGCACCCGAAACGACAGCAGCAGCCGCCAGAGAGATGCCGGCAACCGTCGTCAGCTGCAGGGTCATAAATGTGGTGATAGCCGCTTCAGACCAGAGGAAAATAAAGATCGTGATGATAGCCATGACACAGTTGCGGTTCTGGAGGCAGACGCCGACGTTTTTGACCATTTCTTTAAGAGACGGTTTCTTGCCTTCGGCTTCGACTTCATCGAGCGGTTTGGTCATCTGATGGTCTTCAATCCATTTATAAACCTTTTTCTGATTTTTTTCCGTACCAAAAATCAGCTGCAGGATGATGATAGGAATGGCCAGGAGGGGAACAAAGGTAAAAGCATCATGCCAGGTACCGACGGCCAGGATAAAGCTGATGACGACAGGTCCCAGGAACTGACCGAAGGGGAAGCCCGTGTGATGGACGCCGATGGCGAAACCACGATGTTCTTTCGGCCACCATTCACCGATAATCGCTACGTTTACCGGTTCAGCACCGCCAGTCCCCATGCCGAGGACAGCCAGAGCAGCGCGCATAGCATTGACGGTCGTACACATAGCAGTCAGAATGCCTCCGATAGCCGCGACGACCATGCAGCAGATCCAGGTCCAGCCCCGTTTATAGCCGGAACCGACAGAGTCAGAAAGGATGCCAAAGAAAGTAGCACCGATGAAGGCACCGATGAACATAGCCGAATTCAGGAAGCCGACTTCGGTAGCACTCCAATGAAATTCTTCCATAATAGCCGGCAGAACGGTCGGCAGAATGATACGGGATACGGACGTAGCCAGAATGGCCAGGGTCGTAACCAGCAAAAGGATCCATGATATAGGATGGGCCTTAGGCATTTTCATACAGATACACTCCCTTTTCTTTTTTCCTTCATGATACATAATAAAATAACAGTAAGCTTCATTTTCCGTTCATCAAAGACGTACGGTTCTTCCTCCTTTCCTCATTACCTGAACGATGCTGGGACACGTTGCGATTTATCGTTCGTATATACATATATTCTTTTATATCCGCACCTCATTGATATACTAACATTCTAGCACCTGTATGATGAATAATCAATAAATACAACGCATTTTTGCATACATATTTCTCATCATTTTATCTATAACATTGCCTATTTGTAATATAACTTCTTTTTATAAATAAAAAATAAACGGTAACTGCCACAAAAAGACAAGGCCAGTTCCTGTGTCGCGTGTAACGTAAAAAAAAAGATGGAGTCATCACATTACGCAAAAAAGCGTAATGTGATGACTCCATCTCATATCAGGCATAATTAATCAAAGGTAAGGATGATTTTCAGCACTTTATCAGGATGTTCGTCGTTAAAGGCAAAGGCTTCGCCAGCTTTTGCAAAGGGGAAGGTATGGGTAATGATTTCTTTTGGCTGTACTTTCCCATCTTTGAACCAGCCGATGACTTCGGGGAAGCGGTGGTTATTGAGCCGCGTACCGATGATTTCCAGTTCCCGTCCCATGATGTCTACCTGGCGGATAGGAAGTTCCTGTGTCGTAAAGCCGAGGACGACGATACGGCCGGCCTGGCTGGGCAGGTCGCGGATACACGTAGCCAGGATTTTCGTATTAGCCGTCGCTTCATAAATGAGGTTGAACCCTTCGCCATTCGTGAATTCCTTCATGGCATCGACTATATCCGTCGTCTTTCCATTGACGACCATATCTGCACCCATTTCTTTCGCTTTTTCCAGACGGCTTTCGACGATGTCGAGGATGGCGACTCTGGCCCCCTTCATCTTGGCAACCTGGAGAATGATCAGGCCGATCGGGCCGGCACCGCAGATGAGTACCGTGTCATCCCCGGTGAGGCGGCCGCGATGAGCGACCTGGGCCCCGATGGAGTACGGTTCTACTGTTGCCGCGATTTCCCAGGGAATATTGTCAGGCAGCTTATAGGCCTGGCGGTAGTCGGCAGCGACGTATTCCTGGAAACCGCCATCGCGATGGACACCCATGACCTGAAGGCTGGAGCAGACATTGTGCCGGTCGTGCCGGCAGGCATAGCAGTGGCCGCAGGAAACGACAGGATCGACGGCTACCCGGTCGCCGACAGCGATATGTTCCGTCTGGCTTCCCACTTTGACGACTTCGCCGACAAATTCATGGCCGACGACGCGGGGATAGGTTGCAAAGGCATTTTTCCCATGGAAGATATGGACATCAGAGCCACAGATACCGGCAGCTTTCACTTTTACCAATACCTGGGTTTCCGTAATTTCCGGTATATCCCGTTCGACAACGGCAATACTGCCCGGTTTTTCAACTACAACTGCTTTCATGACATTTCCTCCTTCGTATGAGCACATATATATGACAGGACTCAGCCTACATATTTCTTCAGGACGGCACGGACAGCGCCAGGACCGGCAATGAGTTCTTTAAAATAGCCTTCGATGACTGGTTCAAGGCCCACTTCTGAAAGGTCCATACCGCCAAAAATATCGCGGTTGGACAGGATGGGATGCAGCGCCCCTGAGGCCGTTTCCGGATGACCGAAACAGACGCCGGCAAGGATCTTCTGCAAATCTTCCAAAAGAGGATCCGGGCTGGGCGTAAACGCATTTCCCTTATCGTCTATACCGAGAAGGTAGCGGCACCAGCCGGCAATGGCCAGAGGGATATATTTCAGGTCTTTGGCCTTATCGCCATAGGCTTTGATAGTAATACCATAGCGGACGCCTACTTTCTGCGACGTGTCCGTAGCAATGCGCTGAGGCGTATCGGGGACATTGGGGTTGGGCAGCCGTTCTTCCAGCAGTTCATCGATGAATGCCTTCGGATTGAGGACGCCGGGATTAACGACGACGGGCAGCCCTTCATCATAACCGATTTTTTCAATGAGCCCTTTGAGCTGGGGATCGCCGATTTCATCGGAAATCTTCACATAACCCAGAAGGCAGCCGTACACGGCCAGGGCCGTATGGAGCGGATTGAGGCAGGTTCCTACTTTCATGCGTTCGCACTGGTTGACCGTTTCCCGGTCTGTAAAGATGACGCCGGCTTTTTCCAGGGGCGGACGACCGTTGGGGAAGGTGTCCTCAATGACCAGATATTCCTGCGGAGCTGCGTTGACAAAGAGGGCATAGGTGCTGCGGCCGGCTTTGATATATTCCGTATCAGCAAAGCCGCATTCTTTGAGATACGACTGTACTTTCGGCGACGGGCCCGGTACGATTTTATCGATCATGCTGTAGGGAAAAGCCGTTTTTTCTTCAATGTATGCCGTAAAACCTGCATCGGTATATCCCTTTTCTTCCCACGCTCTGGCAAAAGTCAGGAATGCCTGGCGGATCCGTTCACCGTTGTGAGAGCAGTTATCCATGCTGACAAAGGCAATGGGGCTGACACCTGCTTTATACCGGGCATAGGTAAGGGCCGTCAGACTGCCCATGGCACTCTGCGGGTGGGCCGGGCCTTCCTGCAGATCAGACGCTACATCGTCATAGTAGTTGCCATCATAGTCCTTAAGATTATACCCTTTTTCCGTAATGGTAAAGCTGACCATCTGCAGCGACGGAGCCGTAAAAATATCGAGCAGGCGCTGCCAGTCGGCCGGTCGGCTTTCTTTGACGGCTGCCGATTCACAGACGCTGCCGATGACTTCTTTGCCGAACTGCCCATCTGCTTCCATGGTCACGTTGACATGGAGGTTGTCATAAGGCCGGAACACATCGTCGACGACGGCCGCATTATGAGTCGTGGCGGCAATGATGCCTGTATGGGCCAGGCCCTGGTCGAGAAGGCGCTGCTGGAGGACAGCGATATACGCGCGGAACAGGTTGCCGCTGCCGATATGGAGCCATTGCGGCGCTTTTTTTGTTTCCTCTATGACAGCTTTGTCATTAAACGAATAGAGAGTAAATCCTTTTTCTTCCCAAAGAGAACGATTTTCAGCAATTTCCTGCCGGTTCAGATGCAACATACACAATCCCTCCACGTAATAAATTTCATAGGTAAATCCTTAAAACTGCCCGCACAGGCGGTTGATGGCATCCCAGAGGCCACATATATAATTCGCACCGAGCGCGCGGTCATAGAGGCCGTAACCAGGCCGTCCTTCTTCACCCCAGATCATACGGCCATGGTCGGGACGGATAGGCCCATCAAAGTGGATATCATAAAGCGCTTTGGCAATTTCAAACATATCGAGAGAGCCAATGGCCGATTTGTGGGCAACTTCGTTGAATACCCACGGTTCATGCACCTGGACGTTGCGCAGATGGACGAACTGGACGCGGTGCTGACGGCCGAATTTGCGGATAATATGGGGGATGTCATTCTGGCGGTTCGAACCGAGAGAACCGGTGCAGATAGTAAAACCATTGCTTTCACTATCTACCATAGCCGCGATTTTGTCAAGGTCTGCTTCATTTTTGACGATGCGGGGCAGTCCAAAAACGGAAATAGGCGGATCATCGGGATGAATGCCCATCTTGATGCCACATTCTTCGGCTACGGGCACGACGGCTTTCAGGAAATAGGCCAGATTCTTGCGCAGGCCATCTTCATCCATGCCTTCATACTGTTCAAAAAGATGCGATAATTCCTGGAGCCGTTCCGGTTCCCAGCCAGGCAGGACAAAGCCATTGCTGTTATCCAGGATTTCCCGGGCCATATCCTGGGGCGTCTTGCCAGCGACGAGATGATAGTCATAAGCCAGGCAGGTCGAACCGTCATAGAGAGGTTTGGCCAGGTCCGTCCGTGTCCAGTCAAAAATCGGCATGAAATTGTAGCAGACGACTTCAATCCCTGCTTTGGCTGCATTTTTCAGCGACTGGATGTAATTTTCAATATACTTGTCACGGCTGGGCAGGCCCAGTTTGATATCTTCATGGACATTGATGCTTTCCAGGTCTTTGAATACGAGATTGTGTTTTGCCGCTTCTTCTTTGATATGAAGCAGCGGTTCGACAGGCCATACGTCGCCGACGGGGATATCAAATAACGCCCCGACGATGCCGTCCATCCCGGGAATCTGGTCAATCTGCTGCAGTGTAATATTATCATCTTTTTCGCCATACCAGCGAAATGTCATTCTCATATGAATAGCCTCCTCAAAAACTACAGAAACAGTATATACTGTTTATTATTTCTTGTCTTTGTTAAATACTACCATACCAGAAAGGCTGTGACAATAGAAAAGAAAGAAAAAAACAGACGGATGCTATTTCTGCATCCGTCTGCCTAAACGTATCTCTTTAGAGAATAATATTCTTCTGATTCCCGGCCAAGTACGCATCGATATTATCAAAGACGATGACGGCCCGTTTGGCCATGGATTCTACCGTTGCAAAGGCGACGTGCGGCGTGACAATAGTGTTCTTGGAGTGGAGCAGCGGGTGATTCGTATCCAGTGGTGGTTCCTTTTCAAAAACGTCGATGCCGGCGCCGGCGATTTTACCGCTGTTCAGTGCATCTGCCAGGTCCTGGGATACGACGACAGGGCCACGGGCTTCATTGATGAGGAATGCCGTCGGTTTCATGTAAGAGAGAGTTTCTTTATTGATCAGGCCCTTCGATTGGTCTGTAACCGGACAATGGAGGCTGACGATATCGGCCTGTTCCATCATTTCTTTCATGGGCAGGTAGGTAATCAGGTCCGTATCGGCTTTATGGGAAAATCCGTTATAGGCGATAACTTTGGCACCAAAAGCATGGACCAGTTCGGCGACGCGATGGCCGATATGACCAGTACCGACAAGAGCGACTGTCTTACCTTCCAATTCATTGCCGACGAGACCGGCTTTCGTACCGCCAGCACGGCAGGCTGCATCGACCTGAGGTACGCGGCGGAGCAGATCGAGCATCATGGCAATGGTCAATTCGGCTACGGCAACAGTCGAATAGCCGGATGCATTGCTGACCTTAATGCCCTTTGCTTTGGCAGCATCGAGAGCAACATGATCGACACCCGTAAAGGCCACGTCAATATATTTCAATTTTGGACAGGCGTTGATGACTTCTGCCTTCAAAGGCATATTGGCGATGATGAGGATATCGGCATCCTTTGCTTCTTCGATCTGGACGGCCGGGTCATCATTGCGTTCATACGCGGCGAATTCATAGCCTTTTTCTTTCAGAGGTTTTACATACGAATCAAGTAATTCCTGACTGATACCTAACGATTCCAATAAGACAATCTTCATCATAAAAATCCCCTTTCATCATAGGCAATATCTGATTTTATTATAAGCATGCGTCGGGCAATTTGTAAGCTATCTATGGAAAATCAGTATAGATGTACTACCTATATGCTAAAAATATATACTATACTTCGTCTAAAGCCGCTTGTACTTTTGCACACAAAGTCAATAATAGTTTTCGTTCCTCTGGAGACAGTCCTTGCAACGCCTGTCTCCGGTGCGCTATCACAAAGGGTTCCGCCTGGACGAACAAATCCCTGCCTGCGTCTGTCAATTCGATATACTTACCCCGTCCCTTTTCCCGGGGGTGCCGGCATATCAGTCCTTTCTTTCCCAAGCGGCTCAACGTGCGCGTAATCGCTGCCGCTTCCACCTTAAAATAGCGGATTAAATCGGCCTGGGCAATACCTCCGTTCAAGTGGACAAGGTTCAGGACCATCCATTCCGAACTATGCAGCCCCAGAGGAGCTACACAGCCATTTAAGGTCCGGGAAAAAATCCGGGTCGTGCAGAATAATTGCCGTACCAGTTCGTCATCTTGCCGGTCTCGTACATCCATCATGATACCTCTCAATCTTTATGGATATCGGCAACAGGTCTTTTCACCGCTTTGGGACTGGCTATGCAATCATTACCATAATGGTAATGGCAGAACATGAACAAGACGGAAAAGCAGATCATGAGAGCCGTTACGCTCCAGTACATGTTGCGATAGCCCACCATCCCGGCAACGACACCCAGGACGAGGATGCCTGTACTGGTACCAATATCCAGCATATTATAAAAAGTCGCACTGGCGGAACTGCGCCGTTCCGGGCGGACCATATTCAAAATCCACGTCAGCAGGGCCGGAAGCAGCAGGCCGGCACCTAAGCCATAAAAGACAGATGCAGCCAATAAGACCGTCAGCGAGTGAGCTGCCATGATGAGCAATAAGCCAATCAAATATGAGACAGATCCCGGCACGATGACGGCGAAGGCTCCCTTGGAGTCGAGGAGGCGACCACCAAAAGGACGGGAAATAAAGACAAACAGCGTCCCCACAATGAAGAACAGGCCAGCATTTCCAATATGTGCTTCAGCAGCCATCATAGCAATATACGTATTGACACTGCCATAGGCGGCTCCAAATAAAATCGTCAAAACAGAAGGAAGGCCCGTACCCGTTTCACAAATGCAATCACGTAACGATGTCTTTTCTATCACTTCTACACGACGTATCTTCCTACCTGCATGGCAGAACCCAACAGTCAGAACAGCCAGAAAAGAAACGGCAGCAGACGAAAAAAACAGTGCCGACGGGCCGATTTCGCTGAGTAAAAATAAACCGACCGCCGGTGCCAGTGCCATCATGACCGTACTTCCCAATCCAAAATAGCCAATTCCTTCGCCGCGGCGGCTGGCCGGGATGATATCGGCGACGATAGCAGCAGCAAAAGTCGTGCTCATGCCAAAGCCGAATCCGTGAAGGATGCGTGCCGCAACGATGGCGTGGATACTGCTAAACATATAATACGACACCGTCGCTAAAATAGAAAGAGCCAGCCCCAGGTAAAGACATTTCTTTTTTCCTAAATGGTGGACGCCCGCATCGGTAAACAAGCGTATGCAGATGGCCGAATAGCCAAAGATGCCACCAATGAGACCGATTTCCCCACCCGTCGCCCCTAAACTGGCTGCATACAGAGTAATCGTCGGCAAGAGAAAATGAAAACCAGCAAATAAAAAGCCGTTGGCCAGAACCAAGGCAACAAAATCGCGAGTCCATAATGTTTCTTTCATCAATTCAACCTCTCCTCTATATTGACTAGTCAATTTAATCAGCATTGTATATCATAGCGCTTTTTAATTGACTAGTCAATATATTTATTCTAAAGCTTTTAATACAACCGATGGGTATCGTACCAATTAATTACTCTTCGTTTCACCACTATAGTATTTTCAATTTGAGGTGCGTCGCATCGAGCAGTTCTTCCATAGACGAAGCTCCAACGGCTTCGGCTGCCTTGACGACGATGAGGGCACAGGCCCGGGCATCATCCAGCGCCTGATGATGGTGGAAGGTATATCCCAGGAAGTTCGCTACCGTATCCAGCTTGTGGTTGGGCAGATCCGGCCAGACGCGGCGTGAAATTTCGACGGTGCAGGCATAGGAGGCCTGTGGCTTTTCCAGGTGATACGTTTTGAGAAGACTGCGCAGGACCCGCGTATCAAAGACGGCGTAGTGTGCGACCAGGATGCGTCCTTCCAGATGAAGCCGCACGGACGGCCAAAGCCGGTCAAACTGAGGTTTGTGTGCCACCTGGTCGGGAGTAATGCCGTGGATGCGAACATTATCAGGGGAAAATACCATAAAGGGCGGACGAATGAGCGTGTATCCTTCGCGGACGCACTGTCCGTCATGCATGGTAACCGCCGCCAGCGAGCAGGCACTATTGGCATATTTATTGGCTGTTTCAAAATCAATTGCCGTAAAGTCTAACATAATGTACATACCTTTCTACAGAAGAAGCAGCCGCATAACGCGGCATCACGTTCAACATACCACACCTGACGGTTAAAAGCAACCTATCCTCCTATGGACAAACGGAGTATTTCAGTATAAAGTAGAGGAAGTATGAAAAGCGCAGGGCGGACATCATCTCTATACCGGACCTGCCAAAAGGAGTCATTATGCCACGTTCTGCCCAATGCCATTTCCAAAACGGCACTCTTTCTTTTTCTTATGAACTGACCCGGAAAGCTGTCAAAAACATCAATCTCCGCATCCGCCGCGATGGATCCATCCATGTATCGGCCCCTTCATTTGTCTCCAAAGACCGGATTGATGCCTTTCTGCTCCGGGAAACACCGTTCATCGTAAAAACGCTTTCCCAGATAGAAAAAAAGCCGGTATTCAGACTGAATACCGGCGATGTCCTGTATATTCATGGCCGTCCGCTGACACTCCGCGTCGTCCCCGGCCCTGCTGGAAAGGTATATGAAAAAGGAGACATCCTGTACATGGAAACGTCTCATGGCGATGAAGAGAGCCAACGGGCCCATCTCTATCACCAATATCTGCGTCAGCAGGCAGGTACTTTATTTGCTGCCAGTATAGCCCGTATCTATCCCCGGCTCCAGCCATACGGAGTTCCCCTTCCCACGGTCACCCTTCGGCGGATGCGCTCCCGCTGGGGTTCCTGTACGCCGGCCAGAAAGCGGATCAGTCTTAACACCTATCTGGCGGTCATGCCCGATGGCTGTATCGACCAGGTCGTCCTTCATGAATTATGCCACTTCCTGGAATGCAATCATTCATCCCGTTTTTATGGCTGGATGAACCGCTTCATGCCCGACTGGAAAGTCTGGCGGCAGGAACTGGTACGATACGCTCCGTACTGCAACATCTGAATATATCCGGTTATCTCGGGTCCAGGTGAATCATAGGATCACAGGGCCCGTATTTTTTTTGCAATGCCGATTCTACCTTATCGGAAATAGCATGAGCCTGGGACAGGGGAAGTGTGCGGTCCAGTTCCAGATGAAAATCCATAATGGTTTCCGATCCGGAAATGCGGGTACGCAGATGATGATATCCTTTGACTCCCGGAGTTTCCATGATGATATGGCCGATTTTCGATTCTTCGTCATCACTGAGCGACGCGTCTGTCAAATCGTCATAACTGCGGCGGCACATCTTGTATCCGACGCGGAGAATCCCCAAAGCGACGAGGCAGGCGATGAGCGGATCCAGGATAGCCCAGCCCGTGACTTTCATGAGAAAGATACCGGCCATTACGGCAGCTGACGTCCAAACATCAGCCCGCAGATGCATGCCATCAGCCTTCAGTGCTTCCGAGCCGGTCTTTTCCCCGACATAATACAACCGGGCAGACACGATGGCATTGATCAGGCTGGATGCCAGCATGATGACAATAGCCAGATTCAGTGATTCCGGCACCTGGGGATGGAAAAATTTGCCCACCGCTTCGTAGAGGATACTCAGAGCCGCCACGATAATCAGCAGGGATTCAAAGGCGGCTGAGACATTTTCCACTTTACCGTGGCCATAGTCGTGATCCTGATCTGGCGGCAGGCAGGATTTGCGCACGGCCAGGCAGGCAATGGCAGCCGCGAGGAGATCGACACCGGAGTGGATGGCTTCGGATATCAGACTGACTGTGCCAGTCAGGATTCCAATGGATAATTTACCTATTACCAGAAGAGTATTGCTGAGTACGGAAAGACAAGCCGTACGGCGTTTGAGTGTTATTTCATCTGTCGTCATAATTAAAACTTCCTTTGTCTATGAAAATAATCAGACAGGACCTGCGGAACCGCATATCCTTACTTATATGTAGTCCCGCAGGTCCTGCCTGCTGCTTGCGCCCGACCGCTTGTGCAGTCTGTTCTTTACGCATATAGTATCATCCTAATTCTCATTTGTAAATATTTTTTGAGAATATCTGTATGGCAATTTTACATGAGCCCTATGCCTTTCAGCTATTGTATATTGACCGCCGGCTGCTTTTCCAGAAGGGCCGGTTCCCCTTCCCAGAAGGTGAGGATGAATACGGCTTTGATGGCATCGTGATTGGAGTCAAGGATGATGTGTCCCGTCGCTCCCGTAAAATCAATCGTTTTAGCCAGTTCCTGGGCTATCTGCTGCGGTTTGTCGGAATTACCGCGGCGGATGGCTTCGGCGATCATCATGAGAGAATCGTAGCCCAGCGCCGCATAGCTGTCCGGCCATTCTCCGTATTTTTCATAATACCGTTCAGCAAAGGTTTCTGCCGTTTTTTCGTGGACATCATTGGCATAATGGTCGGTATATACCAGATTTGTCAGGTATGCCGGATCCACGTTTTTGGCAAGAGCCGGACCGTTCCAGCCATCAGCCCCCAAAAGAGGAGTCGTCATACCGGATGAACGGGCGAGGACAATCACTTCCCGCGCCTTTTTATCATAGAGCGGTACATACACGGCCTGGCCCGGATCCTGCCGCACGGCGTCGAGTGCCGCCGCCAGATTGCCGTCATGATCAGCCAGATCGACAAATGCCGTAACGGTACCGCCACGGGCTTCTATGGTACTGCGGTAAAACTCAGCCAGCCCTTTAGAATAAGAGCTCTCTCCGTTGTATAGGACAGCCGACCGGGTCACGTGAAGATTTTCCATGGCATATTCGCCCATAGCCCGGGCCTGATAAGGATCGATGAACGTGGCCCGGAACATATACTGGTATACCTGCCGCGATTTGGCATCGACGGTAATATCCGGATCAGTACAGGCCGGACTGACTACGGGAATGCGCAGCGCTTCCGCTGGCTGCATGACTGCCGCCGCACAGGCTGTCATGTTGGGACCGATAATGGCACTGACGTGGCGTGTCGATAACTGCTGCACCGCCATAGCTGCATCATCAGCCTTGCCATGATTATCGACCGTGACCAGATTGACCTCCTTACCCAGAAGTCCGCCCTGCTCATTCAGTATATCCCTGGCCAGCTCTACCCCCTGTTCTGTTGAACGGCAGTATGCTTCGCCAGGGCCGGTGAGGGAGAGATTGGTGCCAATCAGCACTTCTTGGCGCTGAACGGCCTGTGGTGCCTGTTTGCTGCATCCTGAGGCCAGGAAAGCCAGGGACAGCAGGCATAGGCCTGCCGCCAGCAGGGTGCTGATACGTTTCATAGCATGTGTCTCCTTTTCATAAAAAAAACAGGGCGGTCCCGTCCATCCGTTCCCCCCTGTTTTATCTTCCTATGATGAATTATGGTAAAAACAGCAACGGATCCGTCGGAGTGCCGTTGACTCGTACTTCATAGTGGCAATGCGGCCCCGTACTGCGTCCCGTACTGCCTGCCAGAGCGACGATATCGCCCGTCCTGACTTCCTGGCCTACGACGACCAGAAGCATCGAATTGTGGCCGTAGCGGGTAACGAATCCGCCGCCGTGGTCGATTTCTACGAGATTGCCATAGCCATCGACCCATCCGGCCATGGTGACTTTTCCCGAAGCCGTAGCCCGTACAGGTGTCCCGTAATCGACGGCAATATCCAGTCCTTCATGATAGCCGGTACCACCGCCAATGGGATTGCCCCGGTAGCCGAAGTTCGACGTAATCGTACCGTTGACCGGCCAGATAGACGGATAATTCGAAGCCTGGTATTTCTTGGAAATCTGCTGCATCTCCCGGACCTGCTGACCGGCCGTATCACTGAGCACGGTCTTAAGCGTAATGAAACTGATGATGCGGGCATTTGTTTTGGTTTCCAGCCGGGAGGTGGCATGGAGCAGGTCGTTGTAGTCAGCATGAGAAACGTCCGGTGATTTCTTCTGCTGTCCTGCTACGCCACCTTCACCTTTTGGGCTGTCACCCGTACCTGCCCCCTTGACCATCTGCCGCAGCTCCTGGTCGAGGGCATCCATCTTATCCATTTTTTCCTGGAGCGATGCCGTTTTTTCCCGCATCAGTTCCAGCTGTTGTTCGTGAAGCGCGTTCTGTTCCTTCATGTACTGCAGCGAAATAAATTCATATATACCGATGCACAGTCCGGCAGCAATGACGACAACGCCTGCGATGACCGCTGCCAGTATCTTTTTATACTGTCCCGGTGTGATGACCAGCGGCTCTGTACGCCTGAGGCAGGAAGCATGGCCGGCCATACCAGCAGCACGTTGTTTCAAACGCGCAAGAAAATCCTGAAAATTCAAATATAGTCCCCTCTTTAATCCTTTTGTACCGTATCCAGCGTACCCGTATACTGCAGGGCGTTATCCAGACTTTCTTTTTCTTCTTCACTCATGCCATACAGGCACTTGCCATCGACGATCGGCTTGGCGAAAATGCGGGATTCGTTACGACCGTAAACACTGGAAAGACAGAAACCGTCGTTCTTGCCGTCGAGCACCGTAAAGGCAAAACTCAGATTGTTGCCAATATTGTCAAAGGCATTGTATTTGACAAAGCCGATTTTGCGGAAACAGTGGTTCTGCACGGCCATGATATCTTTCTGGGTCTTGTGGATGAGTTCCAGTGAATCCTGCAAATCGTGCAGCCGGGCAACATCTTCATGCAGCTTGGCTTCTACACTTTTGCCCGTTTCATCCTGCATAAAAAACTCATATTTTTCTTTGAGTTTGCCCATGCGGTGGGTCAGTATGCCAATGTAGATGATCAGCAGCAGCAACAGCACTCCCACAGCGCCGGCGGCAGCCAGATAAATAAGCTGCCAGTCTAATCCATAAAACATGTCTTTCCTCCTGCAGTATTACAAAAAAAGTCTGTATCTTATATTACACAAAAGAACTCTAAAAAACAACCGCTTTCCAGGATTTTTTTCTAAACTGTAAAAGAAGATGGCGTTTCCGTGCCGTCTCCCGTCTTTTCTTCTGTCAAAAGAGCCAGAAGCCGTTCAAATTCGGCTTCCGACGCTACGGAGATTTCGATTTTCCCCTTTTGCCTCTTCCGGTTGAAATGAATAGAAACATTAGTCCCCAGATGCATTTTAATTCGGTCCTGCATGGCTTCCAGATAGGCATCGGGTTCTTTCGGTCCCTTGTCCGTGCCACCCTGCAGCATACGGGCCACGAGGGCTTCACACTGCCGTGCCGATAATCCCTGGCGGATAATCTGTCCGGCTGCCGCCAGCTGCTGATCTTCATCGGCAAGCTGAAGCAGGGGGCGGGCCTGTCCCATAGACAGTGTCCCATCGCGGAGGAACTGGCATATTTCGTCAGGCAGTTTCAAAAGGCGTATCATATTGGCTACGTGGGGACGGCTCTTGCCCACTTTCTGTGCTGCCTCTTCCTGCGTCAGTCCGAACGTATGGATCAGCATGTCATATGCCGCTGCTTCTTCCATGACATTCAGATTTTCCCGCTGCAGGTTTTCAATGAGTGACACTTCGGCAGCCGCATCGGGTGTATACTCCCGTACCAGAGCAGGAATCGTTTTCAGGCCGGCCAGTTTCGCAGCCCGCAGGCGCCGTTCTCCCGCCACCAGTTCGTACGTGCCATCAGGCTTCTTCTGTACGACCAGCGGCTGGATCAGCCCATACTGGCGGATAGAGGAGGACAATTCTTCCAATGCCACGCTGTCAAACTCACGCCGCGCCTGATGAGGATTGGGCACAATGGCCGAAATATCCAGTTCCGCCGGCATCGTTCCGTCACCAGAAGCAGCCTTATCTATTTCATCTATTTTTTTTTCTTTTAATCCCAGTGCCTGAAGCCGGCTTCCCAGGATGGCATTACTGCCAAGTCCCTTTTTCCTAACCGACACGGCGAATCACCTCTCTGGCTAATTTTCGATACACTTCCGCACCGCGAGAATGAGGGTCGTACACGGTGATAGGCTCCCCATGACTCGGAGCTTCTCCCAACCGTACATTGCGCGGGATAATCGTGCGGAACACCTGTCCGCTGAAGTATTTTTTTACTTCTTCGGCAACCTGCAGAGACAGGTTCGTACGGCCGTCAAACATAGTGAGCAGCAGTCCCAGCAGACGCAGGCTGCTGTTCATATTATCCCGTACCATCTCGACGGTCTGCATCAGCTGGGCCAGACCTTCCAGTGCATAAAACTCACATTGCACGGGAATCAGTACCTGGTCCGATGCCACCAGAGCATTGATGGTCAGAAGCCCCAGTGAGGGGGGACAATCGATGAGAACAAAGTCATAGGGCTTTTTCGCCGCTTCCAGACAATCTGACAGCGCCTGCTTCAATACCTGTTCCCGTTTATCCATATTGACCAGTTCTACGGCTGCCCCGGCTACATCCATCGTCGCCGGAATGACAGACAACTTTTTCACTGCCGTCTTCTGCAATACCTGTTCCATCGGTACGCCATCAATCAGGCAGTCATATAAATTGCCGGAAAGGCTTTCTTTATCGATACCCAGACCGCTCGTCGCATTGCCCTGGGGGTCCAGATCCACCAATAATGTACGCTTGCCGCAGTCTGCCAGACAGGCGCTCAGATTAATGCTGGTCGTCGTCTTGCCCACGCCGCCTTTCTGGTTCGTCACGGCAATAATATGAGCCAACGCAGTCACCTCATTTCCAAATTTAAGTCTATATATTAGTATACCTTGCTACGATTATTTTAGCAAATATTTCATGCTCATCAGAACGGTCGTTCCGGCCTTTCCACACTTTTACTAGCCACTATAAGAAAAACTTGCTATAATGGAACAAAAAGTCAGGATTATCGCCGATAGTCCGGGAAAAGAGGATACCCTATGCCTGTTTATAAAGGAAATCTGAAACACATCGATACCAATAATGTACTCACCCTGGCAGGACAGCGCGCCGTTGACGATGCAACGCCGGAAATGGCAGAAGAAGTCTGCCAGACCGTCGTCCGCCTGGCCCAGCCGGTCAGTGTATTTTATCAGTTCTTTTATGATAAAGATACACACACCTTTTTATGCAATGATCCATTTGTCATCGAAGGGGAAACGGTCCGCAATTATCTGGAAAATACGGAAGTCGCCATCATCATGGCCGTCACTCTCGGGAAAGAAGTAGAAGATGCCTGTGATGAATTATTCATGCAGAAAGACTTCACCAAAGGCATCCTCATGGATTCCGCCATTTCTATCGCAACAGAACAGATGGTAGGACAGTTATGCGGCTATATCGACACCCTCGGCGCACCGGAAGGCTACAAGATTCTCTGGCGCATCACGCCGGGCCACAGCGACACGCCCCAGAAACAGGAAGTCACGCTGGTACAGGCCCTGCAGGCCGCCCAGATCGGCATTTCCGTTACGCCGACCAATATGCTCGTACCGCGTAAAGCCGTCACGGCTATCGTCGGCATGAACCACGTCGGGGGAGAAGGAGGCTGCAGCCCGTCCGGTTGTGCCAGCTGCTCCCACAACTGCCATGAATGATTCTAGGTACATCATACATCTGAAAACTAATAACGGAAAGCTCAGAAAGAGATTGTCTTCAATGGCAATCTCTTTTTTCTGCTCATATACGAAAAGCAGGCCCCGTGAACAGGGCCCGCTTTTCGTATATCGTTATGGTGAAAACCCAAAATAGCATTAGAAAATCGGCTGAAGGATAATCGTCTGGCTGCGGTTCGGACCGACCGAGACAATACCCAGGGGTACGCCGACGAGTTCACTGATGCGTTCTACATACTTACGAGCTGCTTCCGGCAGTTCATCATAGGTCTTGCAGGCAGAAATATCTGTCTTCCAGCCCGGCATTTCTTCATATACCGGTTCGACCTGTTCCAGTACTTCCAGACTGGCCGGGTATTCCGGCAGGAGCTGGCCATTGTACCGGTAACCAGTGCAAATCTTTATCGTGTCAAGGTCATCGAGGATATCCAGGCGGGTAATAGCCAGATAATCCAGGCTGTTCAGCATAGCCGCATATTTGACGACAGCCGTATCCAGCCAGCCGCAACGGCGCGGACGGCCCGTAACAGTGCCAAATTCATGGCCCGTATTGCGCAGATATTCCCCAATTTCATTATTCTGTTCCGCCGGGAACGGACCGGCACCGACACGGGTCGTATAAGCTTTGACGACGCCTACGATGTTTTCCATGCGGCGCGGGCCGACACCGGAACCGGTGCAGGCACCGCCGGCTGTCGGGTTGGAACTGGTGCAGAACGGATAGGTACCATGATCGATGTCGAGCATGGTCGCCTGGGCACCTTCAAACAGTACCTTTCTGCCTTCATTAATATATACGTTGGCAGAATAGTTTGTATCTTTTACATAGGGACGGATGCGGTCGGCATACCCAAGGTATTCCTGATATATCGTGTCGAAGTCAAAACCCTGGCAGCCATAATAGGTTTCAAACAGGCGGTTCTTTAATTTCAGATTGACCCGCAGTTTTTTTGCAAAAATATCCTTATCCATCAAATCGCCAATACGGATACCGACACGATTGATTTTATCGGCATAACAGGGACCGATGCCATTTTTCGTCGTACCGATCTTGGCATCCCCTTTGAGTTTTTCATCTTCTTCATCGATGCGGATATGATATGGCATAATCACATGAGCCCGCGTGGAAATTTCCAGTTTGCTGATTGTGACGCCTTTTTCTTTCATGCCATCCAGTTCCTGGAGAAGGACTTCCGGGTTTACTACGACGCCACTGCCGATGATGCACGTCTTATCAGAGAACAGGATCCCTGATGGCAGGAGGCGCAGCGCAAAGGCCTTGTCATCTACCACGACAGTATGGCCGGCGTTATTCCCGCCCTGGGAGCGGATAACTACATCGGCTTTCTGTGCCAGATAATCAACAATCTTACCTTTACCTTCATCACCCCACTGGGTGCCTAATACCATTGCTGTTGCCATTGCTTCAACATCCCTTCGTGAATTAGAGATTAAGAAAACAGGATACGGTATGCCAGTTCCCGTTTTCTAACGTACGTGTATATTATACACGAATTTAATTAAAATTCCTATCATATTAACCGAAAAAGCGTACATATTTCAAAAGAGCCGGTCAGGATATGTCTAGCCACGTTTCTTATTTTAGTTTATAATGAATAATTATATGGCAACAATTGTTCCATATAATTGATTATTATAGAATACATAAGGAGAGATTTTCATGTTATTTGATGCGTGTACCATAGGCGGCATCCATGCAGCCTGCCGTATTGTCCGTTCTGCAACGTTTGAAGGTATGGCTGATGCAGAAGGGCATCCGACAGATAAGCTCTGCCACATGTATGAAACACTGGCAGAAGGGGGAACGGGAATCATCATTACCGGCATGATTGCTGCTTCCAGACTGGAACCGCACCAGCATCACCAGATACTGCTCGATGACGATAGTTGTATCGCCCCCCTGGCAGCCATCACCCAGGCAGTCCACGCCAAAGGCGGAAAAATCATTGCCCAGATTGTCATCATGGGTTCGGCCATTATGGTTCCCGAAGGAGAAGACCGTATTATCGTAAGTCCAAGCGGTGTCCCTGATAAAATCGGCCGGACACTGCAGGAATCCCAGGCGCTGACAAAAGAGCAGATCCAGCGTCTCGTCGAAGACGTAGGACAGGCGGCGCTGCGTGCCCGCAAAGCCGGATTTGACGGCGTCCAGTTCCATGGAGCCCACGGCTATCTGGCCAGCAAATTCCTGACTCCTTATTATAATCAGCGCAGTGATGAATACGGTGGCGACCTCATGGGCCGTGCCCGTTTCCTCCGTCAGTGTATTGCTTCCATCAAACAGACCGCTGGCAGCGATTTTCCTGTATGGGTCAAATTGAACTGCGCCGATTTCATGAAAGAAGGCGGTATGACCGCAGAAGAAAGCCTGCAGGTCATGCACTGGCTGGCTGACGACGGCATTTCGGCCATTGAAATCAGTGGCGGCAATACATCCTCCCTGCCCCGCAAAGGCCCGATCCGCGCAATCCGGCGCACGAAAGAGCCCATGTACTTTGCCCCGTATGCAGAAAAAGCAGCCAAAGAACTGCAGGGCCAGACCGATATCGGTGTCGTCGGCGGCTGGAGAAGTGCCGCTGAGATGGAAGAATTCCTCAATACCGCGCCTGTATCGTTTATATCCATGTGCCGCCCGCTCCTCCGCCAGCCGGATCTGCCAAACAGATGGCGCCGCGGTGATACGGAACCGGCAACTTGTATTTCCTGCAGCCGCTGTTTCGGGGATACTGATGTAGATTGTATTTTCCATGATACAGCGGAAGAAGACTGACGTAAAAAGGAAATATCCGTATTGCGGCGAATATTCTAAGTATGACAAGGAATAGCGGCATCTGCCGGGAGAGGAGAGAATATCATGCTGATACTGTTGAGTCTGCTGGCCTTTATCGCTATGCTGTGTTCCTTCTTTCTCTTCCTGCCGCTTACGTATAGTCTGAGTGCAGATATTCAATCCCCATTTCACATCCGGACGGTCCTTTCCTTTCTGAATCACGGATTGTATTACGAGTGGGATTACGTTTTCGGTCAAAAACCAACGAAACTCTGCTATATAGGCTGGCATAAGGAACCCCTATCCGGTAGAGGACAGCCACCCGGTATTGTTCCTGACAAAAAAGACCCAGAAGAGCCAGACAAAGAAGAAGAGGACCCGCTGTCTGAAAACACAATCCGGGATGCCCTGCAGGGTGCAGACTCCCCGGAACCAGATGATGTCTGTGCCGCGTCCGATACATTCTGGTGGAAAGACTATGTATGGTCTGAAGACTTTCTTTCATCATGCCTGTCTTTCTTCCTGCGCCTTTTGCATCACAGCCGCATCCGCACCGTGCAGACGACAGGGACGTTAGGCCTATCTCAGCCGCATCAGACGGGTATGCTGTCCGGTTTCCTCTACATGCTCCTGCCACAAGCTGCGCAGGATCTGCAATTCGATTTCCTGAATGAAATATACGACTGCCACATACAAATAGCAGGACGCATCTATCCCGGTGTCATTGTGCTGTATGCCCTTTCCTTCATCGTTTCCCCGCCAGTCCGCCGGCTGCTTTGGGCCGTACGTCAGCACAGAAAGGAATTCGCTCATGGATAAAAATTATATAAAAAATAATTTAGAAACAATCTTTGAAAATTTCCAGAACATGATTAAAGTTGAAACGGTCGTCGGCCAGGCTGTACACATCGGCGATACGATTCTCGTTCCTTTTGTAGACATCACCTTTGGTTTTGGTACAGGAGGCGTGAACGGCAAAGAAGAAACAGGCCGTCAGAGCGGCGGTGGTGGCGGCGGTGCCAAAATGGAACCGACAGCTGTCCTGGTCATCAAAGGTGACCGGGTCGAAATGTTTTCTATCAAAAAAGGCGGATATCAGGCATCGGCCTTTGAAAAGCTGCTGACCATGGCTCCGGAAATTATCGACAAGCTGAAAAAGGATAAATACATCTACATTAAAGATGAAGATGAAACTACAGCCGCAGCTGAACCGGTCCAATCCGATGCAAAACTTTAAACATTTTGTCAATTATAATCACAGTATGGTCACAACCGTTGTACTTTCCGTTCTATTCTGATATAATATCTAAACAGACAGTAACCCTATTATTTTAATATACAGGAGGATCATATAATGAAATTAAGAAAACAACTGGCTTCCCTCGCCGTAGTAGGGATGATGAGCGTCGTCGCTGCTTCTTCCGCTTTTGCTGCCGGCGTTGGCTATGTCAATTTTGATACCCTCGTCCAGGCTCATAAAGATTTCCCGAAAGTAAGCGCCCAGATGCAGTCTGCTATCAAAAACGCCAATCAGGAATTTGCCAAAAAAGCTCCGACTCTGAAAACAGATCAGGAAAAACAGGAATTAGGCCGTCAGCTCGCCCAGAACCTGAGCAAGCTGGAAAACAGCCTCATCGTTCCTATTGAAAAAGATGTCGTCAATAAAGTCGAACAGGTCCGCAAGGATAAGAACCTGGACTGCATCGTAGCCCAGGGCGCCATCATTGCCGGTGCTGACAAAGCGACTGACGAAACCCAGGAAGTTGCTAAACTCCTCAAATAATTAGTATACGGGTAAAGGACCATACACGACGGTGGAAACCGTCATGTATGGTCCTTTTTAGCTTGTCACGGATGGTCGATAAAAACGCCTTTTAAGGCGTTTTTATTTTTCTTTTTATATTATATATCATAAAATCACGTTTTGCCCGTTACAGCGACGTTTACGGCGTTTTTCTATATTTAAATCATTTAGTTGTATTTTTTTAATCCATATTTCATCTTTTTGAAATAAATTCTTGTTTTCTCTTGACATATACCCCTTGCGGGTATATTATACTCACAGATACCCGATAGGGGTATATAGGAGGAGAATACGATGGAAGAGAAAAAACAAGAGACAGGATTGACAGACCATCCGGCCAAAACGTGCTGCTGTACCGGTCCCAAGCATAAATACCGTGATAAAACCAGTAAGGAATATAAATGCCTTATTTCACGCCTCAACCGGATTGAAGGCCAGGTACGCGGTGTCCGCAATATGGTAGAAAATGACCGTTACTGCGTCGATATCCTGATGCAGGTCAGCGCTATCCAATCGGCTCTCAATTCATTTAATAAAGAATTGCTGGCCCAGCATATTAAAAGCTGTGTCGTTCACGATATCCGTGAAGGAAAGGATGAGGTCGTCGATGAACTCGTCTGTATGCTGCAAAAATTAATGAAGTAGGTGATATGAGATGAAACATGAGAAATATGCCATTACCGGTATGAGCTGCTCGGCCTGCTCCAGCCGGGTCGAAAAAGCCGTTTCCAAACTGGCAGGCATGAAAAAAGCCAGTGTCAATTTACTGACTAATAGTATGCAGGTCGAATATGATGAAGGGACGCTATCCAGCCAGGATATCATCCAGGCCGTCATAGATGCCGGATACGGGGCAACTCTTTCCGGAGGAAATAAAAAAACAGCTGCGGCTCCAGAGCCCAGTCCTTCTGATTTGGCAAAAAAAGATATGGCAGCCATGAAAAAGCGATTGATCGGGTCTATCCTGTTCCTGATTCCCGTCATGTATATCGCCATGCACCATATGCTGCTGGAATGGTTCGGCATCCCCGTTCCGGAATCGTTCCAGGCAATATTCCATGGCGATGAAAACGCCATCACCTTTGCTTTTACCCAATTTCTGCTTATACTGCCCATCATGTATCTCAACAGAAAGTATTATATCAACGGCTTCCGGACCCTGTTCCAGGGCGCACCGAATATGGATACCCTCGTGGGCATGGGTTCTATGGCAGCCGCCGTATATGGTGTCTTTGCCATTTTCCGCATGAGCTGGGGCATGGGCCACGGCGACTGGGCTCTCGTTTCCCAGTACAGCACAAATCTCTATTTTGAATCAGCCGGTATGATCGTTACCCTCATCGATATCGGCAAGTACCTGGAAGCCCGCGCCAAGGGAAAAACCAGTACGGCCATTGAAAAACTGATGGATCTGGCTCCCAAGCAGGCCACGGTGCTCCGCAATGGCAAAGAAGAGGTCATTCCCGTAGAACAACTCGCCGTAGGTGATGAAATGGTCATCCGCCCGGGAGAAAGCATCCCTGCAGACGGCATCATTTCTGAAGGATCGACCAGTATCGATGAAGCCGCCATCACCGGCGAAAGTATCCCTGTAGAAAAACAAAAAGGCGATTCCGTCACCTCTGCTACGATCAATAAAACAGGTTTTATTCACGTCAGGGCCAGTCGTGTCGGAGCGGATACGACAATCAGCCAGATTATCAAGCTGGTTGACGAAGCCAGTGCCAGTAAGGCGCCTATTGCCAAAATGGCTGATAAAATTTCCGGGATTTTCGTTCCTGTCGTCATGACCATCGCCGTTATCACAGGGCTGGTCTGGTACTTCCTGCTCGGTGCCACTGCAGAATTTGCCTTTTCTACGGCCATTTCTGTTCTCGTCATTTCCTGCCCCTGCGCACTGGGACTGGCAACACCGGTCGCCATCATGGTAGGTACTGGTAAAGGAGCCGAAAATGGTATCCTCATCAAATCAGGAGAAGCATTGGAAACGGCCCATACCATCGATACAGTCGTCATGGATAAAACCGGTACCATTACGGAAGGCCGCCCCCGCGTAACTGACATCTGGGTCCGCAAGGGAACAGAAGACCAACTGCTTACGCTGGCAGTCAGCCTGGAGCAGGGGAGTGAACATCCCCTGGCAGAAGCTATTATGAATTATGCCCAGGACCATCATGCCGTTCCCGAAGCGGTAACAAACTTTAAAGCCCTTTTCGGGCGTGGTATTGAAGCTATATGGAATGGCCAGACTTACTATGCTGGCAATACCCGTCTCATGGAAGAAAAGGGTATTGCCACAGAAGAAATCCGACAACGGCTGGATGGACTGGCAGACGCTGGGAAGACACCGCTCATCTTTGCCGACAGTACAGAAGTCATCGGCATCATCGCTGCCGCCGATATGGAAAAAGAAAGCAGCGCCCAGGCGATTTCGCTCTTTGGCAAAATGGGAATCGACGTGGTCATGCTGACCGGGGATAATCAGCGCACAGCTGAAGCCATCCGCAAGCGGCTCCATATTCCTCAGGTAATCGCCGGCGTCCTGCCACAAGATAAAGAACGCCATATTGCAGCTCTCCAGGCACAAGGCCATAAGGTCGCTATGATTGGCGATGGTATCAACGATGCTCCGGCACTGGCCAAAGCAGATTTAGGGATTGCCATAGGGGCTGGCACGGATGTAGCGATTGAAAGCGCCGATGCCGTACTCATGCGCAATGATCTCCTCGACGCCGTAAGCGCCGTCCGCCTCAGCAAAGCTGTCATACGCAATATCAAAGAAAATCTGTTCTGGGCATTCTTCTACAATGCCATCTGCATTCCCCTGGCAGCAGGGGTCCTATATCCGGCCTTTGGCATCCGTCTCAATCCGATGATCGGTGCAGCGGCCATGAGTCTTTCCAGCTTCAGTGTCTGCATGAATGCCCTGCGCCTGCGCTTCTTTAAACCAGATCACCAGACTCACCATGTTTCACGTGAAACAAGGCAATCAGAATCCACCCATACCGCTTCGTCAGCCACAACCGATGCACTTACAATACAGCCGTCAACGGCCACTGAAATCATGGAAGAAACCGATCAGACAGTACCTGTTGCAGCGCATCAATATAAACTGACTATCGACGGAATGATGTGCCAGCACTGCGTCCGCACGGTCACCAAAGAACTAGAAGCAATGCCCGGCGTTGCAACGGTTCACGTCGATCTGGACAGCAAAGGTGCCACTGTCACCAGTTCATCTGCCATCCCGGCCGATGACTTTAAAAAAGTCATTACGGCTGCAGGATATACATTACTTTCAGAGAAAGAAGAGGATTCCACTATGAAAACCACATTAAAAATTGAAGGCATGATGTGCCAGCATTGCCAGAAACACGTCCAGGAAGCATTATCCGCTATGAATGGCGTAACCGCCGTATCGGTTGATCTCGATGGCGGCAAAGCCGACGTAGAAGCCACCCGTGACATCTCTACAGAAGAATTTGCCAAAGTCATTGCCGATGCCGGTTATAAACTGGTAACTGCCTGATAGACACCACCGGATTCTGTCGTGTATGGGTGAACTAGTACGGAAATTCCCATAGAAAAGACAAACGGACCTGCCGAAAAAATACCCCAGGTATTTCACGGCAGGTCCGTTGTGTATTACCCTCTAATGCAGGACCGGCAAATCAGAATATGCCCAGCCGGACACAGATTGCGAATTGTATGGCATACAGGGCAAGGATTCCGTATTTAAATTTTGGCCGGTCTTTTTTATAAGTAAAAATATAAATAGCAAAGAAAGCTCCCATCGATCCTCCCAGTACAGCCAGCAGGAGCAGGACCCATTCCGGTATACGGGAAGATCCGCCGTCCTGAAATCGTTTTTCCAATCCAAACAAGGCAAAGGTAAGGATATTCAGTAAAAATAAATACCAGTACACAAAGGTCAGATTAATATTCAGCATATACGAACTCCTTTCTTTCAATCCGCTCATTTCTGTTATTCCTATTGTATCATAAAAAAAGGATGCTGTACTATGTTTCACGTGAAACATGGTACAGCATCCTTTTCATTATAAAATGGGGAAGCAGATTGTAAAGATCGTGCCTTTTCCCTCTTTACTGTGGACGCGTATATATCCACCCTGATTGATGACATATTGCCGCGCCAGAGCCAGGCCAATACCGGAACCTCCACTCTTACGGTTTCGTGATTTCTCTGCCCGATAGAAATACTCAAAAATATGAGGTACGTCCTGATGACTGATACCCGGTCCGGAATCAGCAATACAGATTTCGACGCGCTGGCCGTTTTTTAGCCGCCGCAGCCGCGATTGAATGAAAACAGCCCCTCCGCAAGGTACATAGCGGATAGCATTATTTAAAAGATTATAAATAACCTGATTCATCCGGTCTTTATCCAGTGAAAGGAGCGGTACCTCATCATCTGTAGAAAGGCGGACCTGTAATTGTTTTTCCTCAAAAAGCGGTTCCAGCATACTGGCCGCCTGTTGAAGAAGGTCATTTATCTGCAAAGGATGGCAATGAAGTTGTAATTCATTGATTTCTGCCAGGGACAAATCCCGCAGATCCTGAACGAGCCGGCTTACGCGGAGAACTTCGTCTTCCAGAGACAAAAATGTTTTCTTGTCTGCCGGAATGACATTATCGATCATGCCCTCCAGATTTCCCTGGATAATGGCAAGAGGTGTCCGGAGTTCATGGGCTATACTGGCAAAGAGATGGCGACGCATCGTGTCATTGTATTGTAACTTTTTTGACATAGCATTAAAAGACTGGGCCAGTAATCCCACTTCATCCTGTCGGTCAACGAGCACGGTTTCCCCGAAGGAACCAGCCTCAACATGACGGACGGCTTCTGTCAGATCCTGCAGGGGCTGAATAGACCAGCGGATGACAATCCAGCTGATAAATACACTGAGAAGAGTCATGACGGCACCAACCCATAAAAGAGACCGGTGAACAGAAGAAACATATATTTCTTCTGCCATCCCATGGGAAGTTATGCCCATTTCCATGGAGTGATTATAAAGATAATGAGAGAAGTGCGCATCCATCTGATAATTGACTAAAAACAGAAGGATGCCGATAGTCATAATAAAAAGAAAAAAGATAATGCCTGTCAGCCGGAAGACAAGACTATAATAGTTAGTCATGAGCAGTCCCTCCAAATTTATAGCCAATCCCGTAGACGGTAAGTATGTATTCAGGATGGGCCGCGTCACGCTCCAGTTTTTTCCGCAGATTCCGGATGTGCGTATCAATAGTCCGTTCATACCCTTCAAAACTGTATCCGCCCTGTGCCCGCTCCATGAGCTGCATGCGGCTAAAAACACGACCGGGAGAAGAGGCCATCACTTCCAGCAGATTAAATTCTGTCGGAGTAAGCGAAACAGCCTCTCCGTTGCGGGTGACGGTGAATTTTTCTTTATCAATGACCAAATCCCCCCGTATAAGCTGTGACGACTGCTGTATGACTTCTCCCCGCGCTCTACGAAGCATGGCATGGGCACGGGCCATCAGTTCTTTAACGTTAAACGGTTTGGTCACGTAGTCATCGGCTCCAATGTTCAGCCCCACAAGACGATCTGTTTCATCGTCTCTGGCTGTCAGGAAAATAATGGGAATATCATTAGTCTGGCGTACATGCCGGCAGACTTCAAAACCGTCCATATCCGGCATCATCACATCGAGAACCAGGAGCTGAGGCTCATATCGTTTGAGTATATCCAGCGCCTGCCGGCCTGTCTGGGCCGTATACACCAGACATTGATCCTGTTCAAAATAAGAACGGAGCACGGTAAGTAATTTTTCATCATCATCAGCAATGAGAATAGAGTAGGGGAGCACAATACCACCTCCAAAAAATCTATATCCAATATGTATTGTACATCAAAATTCTACGCGGGAGAACTGTTCCATACCAAGTCGTATCAATCGGTATACAAAAAAGCCTCCCCACACAACGATTGTACGAGGAAGCTTTTAGGAAACATCATTGACTTCTATTTGTTATTGTTCATCTGGTCGTGCATTTGTTCATGGTTCATCTGGCTATGATCCATCTGATTATGATTCATATTGCTTTGATTCATATTATCATGATTCATCTGGCCCTGCTGCATAGTATCCTGATTGGTCATCTGGCCGTGATCCATACTGCCCTGTTGCATGTTCATCGTATTCATAGGCGGCTGATATCCTGCCAGCTGGGGATCGGCCATGCCGAATACCATAGCCAGGTGAGTGAATAAGACAAAGAGTATCATGAGCACAATATGACGTTTGATTTTCATGGTGTTATCCAGCTTTTTATAGATAATTCCCAATTCCTGGAGCAGAATCAATACGGCCGGAATAATGGCCAGTACATAAGACCAGATAGAAATGTAATCAATCGGGCCTCTCCATTCAATCGTGGGGACATAGCAGGCCACGATGTAAACAGATGCACAGATAAAGAAAATACCAAGGACCAATCCACAAACATGACTGAGAGAATCCCACTTGGCACTGCGTCCGTCTTTGTACAACAGAGAAAAAGCGCCGGAAGCGAGAATCGTTTCTGCCAGTACCATCGGTACGAGCATAAATAAAATTAAAAACCAGGGCTGGTGCAGAGACAACAGCTCCATGTAGTGAGTCATTACCATAGTCATATATTATTCCTCCTTTTGAACATATCCATACTATACACGATGCATATAGAGAAATCATGTAGAAAGTATGAAGAAACTATGAAGATAAAAAAATTTATTTGTTTCACGTGAAACAAATTTTCTGTATCAACATCTAAATTACCTGCCAGATGCACCTCAGCTATACCGCCCACGAGTAAAACGTTTTAATTCTGATGGCCTGTCTAATGCCTTGAGAATCGCTTTACAAACCCGTCCCATAACGGTAGAATAGGGTTATTATAGGCTGTTTGTACTCATTATCAGTATAAGTATCAGCTGAATATATTATGGAGGTGATACCATGCATTACCATATCCGTCACGCTCTGGAAAACGTGACCGTATACAGTTATTTGAAAGATGAAGGCACATCTCTGGAAAAGGATATCATCGATTGCTCACTGGGAGTCAATCCCTGCGGTGTTACACCGACTCTGACAAAAGAAGCCTATGCCGATACGTTCGATCTGCTTCATTCGTATCCGGCCCATCCTTTTACGGAAACCCGCCGCCATATCTGCCAGTATTTTTCAGATATCGCCGATCTGGACATATCCCAGATATCCATGCAAAGCGGATCTATGAGTGCCTTGTGCCGCATCAACAGTATCTTTCTGGAAGAAGGGACGACTGTTGTAGCACCGATGCCGTGTTTCTCGTCGTATACGTCCAATGCCCGCTCTTGCGGAGCAGCCATCGTATCCGTCCCGCTGAAAGAAGAAGAGAAATTCGCCTTTGACACAGACCGCTATATTGCGGCACTGAAACCAGGTCAGCGGCTGGCTTATATCGACAATCCCAATAATCCGACAGGGCAGGCACTACCGCTGGCTGACATCCGCCGTATTCTCGACGCTGCACGAGAAAAAGAAATTGTCGTCGTCATCGACGAAGCCTACGGCGATTTTCTTGAAAAAGAAGAATCGGCCGTTTCGCTCATCAACGACTATGACAATCTGGTCATCGCCCGTACCTTTTCCAAAGGATTCGGACTGGGTGCACTCCGTGCCGGTTACATAGTCCTGCCTAAGGCAATGGTCCCGGTCCTGGCTAAAGATCCCGGCGAAATGACCATCACGACACCAGCAGACAAACTGATTCCCATTGTGCTTCAAGATCCGGGCTTTTTGAAAATGTCCAGAGAAACCATTGCAAACAATAAAAAAGCCCTCATAGATAGTCTGCACGTCCTGCATGTTTCAAAAACACGCCCCGATGTGCCTATCGGACTGTATTACACAGATGCCGATACGGACTTGGGCGCCATATTCTGGAAACATGGCATCCGCGTCGAATATGGTGTCGATTTTGAAGGAATCGGAAAACGCCACGTCCGTCTGCGCGTCCCCGATGATGTAAAACCGCTGCTTACACGTATTGCCGCTATAGAAAGCGAGCTCCAGGCATAGGGTGGGGGATACCTATGGCCGGGTCCTGTCCAAATTTAAATAAAACTGGGGGAAAAAACATTGGATATCAATAAGACAGGCAAGACAAGTTTGAAAAACATTATTATTTTTGCCGGTGCCTATTGCGCTTTTATGATAGGTTCTGGCTATGCTACAGGACAGGAAGTCCTGCAGTTCTTTGGCGCGTACGGACCGGACGGTTTCATTGGCGCAGCCATCAGTATGCTCATATTTGCATTTTTTGGTGGCGCACTGATGCAAAAGGGCTATGATTTAAAATTAAAATATCACACCCAGGCTTTTCGTTATTATTGTGGAAAATATGTAGGAACCATCTTAGAATGGGTGACTGTCCTGTTCCTGTTTTCAGTCGTCTCTATCATGATTGCCGGAACAGGAGCCATTGCTTCTGAATTCGTAGGCATTCCTGCCGATGCCGGCCGTGTCTTCATGGCCGCTCTCTGCGTCCTTACGGTCATGCTGGGACTGATGAAGCTGGCCGATATCATCGGTGCCATCGGTCCTGTCATCATCGTCTTTACACTGGGCATCGGCCTCATGACGCTCATCAGCTTCCATGGCGGCTGGGCACAGAACTGGGAAGTCCTGTATGACCTGCGTGCCACTAAATCCTGGTGGTTCGCCAAGTACGCCTTCCTGGATTCCGCCTGGTTCAGTGGCGTCCTTTATGCATCCTGCATGGTATTTGGCTCTATCCCGTTCCTGACCGGGCTGGGCGGCAAGGCTAATAACCGCAAAGAGGCATTTCTCGGCGGCTTCATAGGCGGCGTCGCCCTCATGTTGGCCGGCGGCCTCATGACGGCTGCCATGCTCTGCTTCCCGGAACAGGTCGCCAAGCTGCAGGTTCCTAATCTGTTCCTGGCCCAGCAGTTCGCTCCGGCGCTGGCAGCCGTCTTTTCGATTATCCTTCTTATGGGTATTTACAGTACCGGCGCTCCTATGTTCTGGGTCGTCATCAACAAACTGGAACAATGGCTTCCCAATAAAACCGCCAAAATGGCCGTCTCCGTCATTCTGGGCATCGTCGCATTTTTCGGTGCACAGATTGGTTTCGGCAAACTGATTGGCTTCCTGTATCCACTTCTGGGACAGATCGGCATCATCATGATCATCGTCGTCTTCATCAAAGTATATTTCATGAAAGATAAAGAAATCGGCCTGGAACGGGAAGATTCAGATAATTAACCGGCTATGTCCATCACATCATAAACGGGTCCCTCCCATGACTATCCTGTTGTCATAGGAGGGACCTGTTTTATATTACCTATGAGTTTCTGCAGGCAGATGCCTTTAAATACGCAAAGCAGGTATAACAAACTCTTTCACCTGAATGAATTGATTTTTTATTCATTTTCCCATACAATGAATCCATATATCAATGCCGGCAGCTACAGGGGGAAACCGTACTGCCCGGCAGGAAAGAGGGGAGTTTTTCATGTCAATTCAGCTCAGTATCGTTATTTTGTACATCCTGCTATTATTTGGTATTTCTTTGTATGTAAAACGCCGGGCCGGACAGAATCCAACAGAATACCTGTTTGCCGGCCGCAAGTTTTCTGCAGGGCTCGTCGCTGTCAGTATCACCGGTATGGCCGTCGGAGCTGCTTCCACGGTAGGTGTCGCCGAAAGTGCCACAAAGATCGGGTTGTCAGCCGGCTGGTATAATGGAGCCTGGTCCATCGGTGCCATCATTATGGGGATCGTCGCTGCCGGCAGATACCGTTCACTGGACTGCACGACCATCCCGGAACTCTTCGAACGGTGTTATGATAAAAAAGCCCGTGTCATCAGTGTCATCGGCCTGTCTCTGATCATGATATGCATTACATCTCTCCAGTATGTCGCCGGCGGATCTATACTGCACGCGCTCATGCCAGATATCTTTTCTCTTCATGGCGGGATGATTACTAGTGCCATCGTCTTCATCGGCATCACTGCCATCGGTGGTCTATGGTCGAGCGGCCTTTCCAATGTGCTCAGTGTCGCTATTATCTATGCCGGCATCGTTTATTCCATGATACGTATCCTATTGCGGGATGGCGGCATATCCGGTATCAATGCCGCACTTCCCCCTTCTGATTTTGACTGGTTCAGTCCTTTTGGCGGACTGTCTCTGGCCGTACTCCTGGGCTGGATCATTGTCATGACTACCCAGGCCATTACTGCCCAGGGGCCGGTCCAGATTGCCTGTGGCGCTAAAAATGCCACAGCGGCCCGTAAAGGATTTATCCTGGGCGGCCTGCTCATTTTTCCTGTCGGCTTCCTGTCTGCCATCCTGGGTCTGGCTGCCAAAGCCCAGTTTCCGGGTCTGAATCCAACCATGGCTCTGCCACAGATTATCATGAGTCTGGACCCGTTTTCTTCCGGAATGACCCTGGCTGCACTCTGGGCTGCCGATGTATCAACAGCCTGTACCATCCTGCTCGGGGCCGGTACTCTCGTAGCCCAGGATATTTACAAACGTTTTTTCAATCCGTCTATCTCTGAAAAAGGATATGTCCGGGCCAACCGCCTCATCATCCTGATTATCGGGGCTGGAACACTCTGGCTGGCCTTCAATGCCGTCGGCATCGTCAAAGTCATGCTCATCGGTTTGTCTCTCACAACGGCCTTTACACTGGTTTTCCTGGCTACTATGTTCTGTCCGTCTCTGTGCCGGAAAAATACGGCTTTTGCCACTACTCTGGTAGGTATCATCGGATTATTCCTGTGGCAGCTGTGCCCGCAGATACGATTCCTGCCTCACGTCATTTATTTTGAATGGCTCATCTGCCTGATTACCTTTTTCCTGGTGTGGCTGATTGACAAAAGGCCTATCCGGACACCAGAAGTAAAAAAATAGTTTACCCCATACCACCATACAAAAAGGGCCTGACACATGAAGCTGGATAGATTCATGTGTCAGGTCCCTGCTATATCTGCATCTTATTTCAAAGCATCGTCTCCCGATTTCGGCAAATCCGGCATATCGGTATTAAACCATTTTTTATACAATTTCTGGAATTCGCCTTTTTCTTTCAATTTTGCCATGGCATCGTTGACCTTTTTCATCAATTCAGTATCCTTTTTATTAAAGGCAAAGGCCAGGTATTCCGATTTTGTATTCGGAATTTCGATGACTTTGAATTTGCCTTTTCCGTCCTGGGTGAGGAAATAATCGGCGACGGGTTTATCGAGGATAGCCGCCGGCGATCCGCCTACCTGAAGTTCCATGATGACATCGGAATTATTGTCAAACTGTTTGACCGTATATCCCTGATTTTCTGCATACTGGGCACCAGTCGTGCCAATCTGGACGGCAACCTGTTTACCTGCAATGGCGTCTGCTGAATCAATGCCGCTTTCATTAGGCGTCAGGATGACTAATTTAGATTCATAGAAGGGAGCAGAGAAATTGACTTTCTGGGCCCGTTCTTTTGTCACGGTCATACCGGCAGCAGCAATATCCATATCTCCCTGCTGCAGGATGGGGATAATGCCGGAAAAAGCAATATTATTGATTTCTACGTCTCTGCCCATTTCTTTGGCAACAGCCCGGAGCAGATCCATTTCAAAGCCCTGATATTCCTTGGATTCATCGTTTTCTTTGAACTCAAAGGGAACAAAGGTAGCATTCGTCGCAACGCGGAGCGGTTTCTTCGCATCTTCTTTCTTTTCGCTGCCACATCCTGCCAGTACCGATACGGCCAGGATGCCTGCCAGACAAGCTGTCATCATCGTTTTCCATTTCATGATATATCCCTCCACATATGAATAAAAATTTGTGTTGATTTTGATATTATACACATTATTACGGCGATTGTAAATGGTTTATACAAAATATTTGCATAAAAAAGAGTTATCGCAAACTAACCCGGTCTCTGAGCATGCCTATTGTCAGGCAAAGACGGAAACGATAACTCTTTTTATACAGTACTATTATTTTTTATGCAGGAATATATAAGATATGCCTTAGCCGTGCAGTTTGTCAATCATATCATGCAATGTGGCAATCTGTTCAGCCGCTTCATGGCGGATATCTTCAGGATCACGCTGGATACGGGCCGACCCGGTTTCCATGGCAGCTTTGGCAACAGCCGCTGCGACAGCCGGGGCAACGCGCTGGTCAAACGCATCGGGAATGACATATTCATCAGTAAGTTCATCATCACTGATAAGACCGGCAATCGCATAGGCGGCAGCTACTTTCATGTCTTCATTGATATGCCGTGCCCGTACGGCCAGGGCACCGCGGAATATGCCGGGGAATACGAGAACGTTATTGATCTGGTTCGGTGAATCAGACCGGCCTGTTCCGACGACACGGGCACCGGCTGCCTTGGCAGAATCATAATCCGTTTCCGGAATAGGATTGGCCATGGCAAAGACGATGGCATCGTGATTCATGGACTGGATGATTTCTTTCGTAAAGATGTGGGGAGCCGATACGCCGAGGAGCATGTCCGCCCCTTTTACGACATCTGCCAGTGTTCCCTGTACCTTATCCCGGTTCGTCACGGCGGCTAGTTCTGCCTGTACGGGATTGAGGCCGTCCATACCTTCATAGAGGGCGCCACAGCGGTCTACCATAGTCACATTCTGAGCACCGGCCCGGACGAGGAGACGGCCGATGGAAGCCCCGGCAGCACCGGCACCGTTGATGACGATTTTTGCCGTCTTCAAATCTTTGCCGACGCAGCGGAAAGCTCCGATGGCACCGGAGAGGGCAGCAATGGCTGTACCGTGCTGGTCGTCATGGAATACGGGGATGTCCATTTCTTTTTTCAATGTATTTTCAATTTCATAGCATTTCGGTGAAGCAATATCTTCCAGGTTGATACCGGCAAAGGAGGGCTGAAGCAGTTTGACCGTTTCAATAAATTTCTTTGGGTCCTTCGTATCCAGGCAGATAGGAACGGCATTGACACCACCGAATACTTTGAACAGGACGGATTTTCCTTCCATGACCGGCATGGCCGCTTCTGGTCCGATATCGCCAAGGCCCAGGACACGGGTGCCATCGGATACGACGGCAATCATATTGCCCCGGCAGGTCAAATCAAAGGAAAGGTCTTTATCCTTAACAATTTCCCGGCACGGCTGGGCTACACCCGGCGTATAGAGTGTACTCAGATCATTGCGGGTTTTCAAAACGGCACGGGGCATCGTTTCAATAATGCCCTTTTTGCCACGGCGTACCTTCATTGCAGCTTCATCAAAATTCATGACATTCACCTCATTATATTGAACATAACCACACTAATTTTTATTTCTTGTTTCCTGTACATGCCTATCTTATAATGGATTTATCTATAAGTCAAAGTCTTTTAAAATTATAGAATCTATAGCATGTGACTTATACTACAAATACGAAGGGGTGACATCATGCATAGCAATTCACGGGAATGGGAATATATCACGAAAATAGCCGAAACAGGCAGTTTCTCAACGGCTGCGGAAAAATTATTTATCTCCCAGCCTTCACTGAGCCAGTTTATACGCAGGATTGAAAAACAGATGGGGACAACGCTGTTTGAACGCCGCGGAAGTGGTGTCATCCTGACAGAAGCAGGGCGGATTTATCTCACAGCAGAAGAAAAAGTGCGGGAAATCTACCGCGAACGGGACAGCCGCATCCAGGACCTGCAGCAGACCGTAAGCGGTACCGTACGCATCGGCAGCTCCTATTACCGCAGTGCCACCATTCTGGCCGCCGTATTTCCGCTGCTGCACAAAACGTATCCTCATATCCATATCCAGCTGTCGGAAGGAACGACGCGGGAACTGGAAGAAGATGCCCTCGAAGGGAGGACGGATTTTTCTATTGTACTCCACCCGTTCTTCCATGCCGGCCTTGCTTATGAAGAACTGTTCCGGGAAGAACTGCTCCTGGCCCTGCCGGAAGAGCAGGCACGGCACTATGAAAACCAGGCCCGCACTGTACCGTTTTCCCAATATCCCGCCTTTGATTACCATCTGCTGGGTAATGAGCCATTCATTGTCATCAAGGAAGGGCAGAAACTGCGTCAGAATTTCTATGAATTTACCCAGAAAGCCGCTATTTCGCCGCCTGTCGTCCTGGAATCCAACGATATGGTAACAGCCCTTACCCTAGCCTCTGTCGGCGTAGGAGCGACAATAATCCCGCAAGGCCGGTCTGTCTACAGCCGCCTGCCCGCCCAGCCCCGTTACTACACGCTGCGCCAGTATACGCCAGACTGGAACGTCGCCATCGCCTATAAAAAAGGCCGGTATCTCTCCCAGGCAACGCGGGCCGTCATAGACATCATCCATCAGGAAGCCCAACGGACAGCCAGTGCGGGGAAGAGAGCAGGGTAATTCATCATATAAAATACACCGTCATATCCTGAAGCTATGGCCTGCGATAAAATAAAAGTGTTATCTATGGGAAAACAATAACTGGTATAATACATCCTGTAAAGAATATGTTAAGTATTTATACAAACTGCGCGCAGAATATAAAGTTTTTTAATCGTAATTATGTATTAGAAATTTACAGGCATACAGGAGGAGAAACTCATGATTAAACCAGTCATTAAAACCGTAGATGGCAATGAAGCTGCAGCTGATATCTCTTATGCATTTACCGATGTTGCTGCTATTTATCCTATTACACCTTCTTCTACGATGGCAGAACATATCGATACCTGGGCTGCCCATGGACGCAAAAATCTATGGGGCCAAAAAGTAAAACTCGTAGAAATGCAATCAGAAGCAGGCGCAATCGGCACCGTACATGGGGCTTCTGAAGCAGGCAGCCTGTGTTCATCCTATACGGCATCCCAGGGACTGATGTTGATGATTCCCGTCATGCACAGGCTGGCCGGCCAGTTAAAACCCGTCGTCCTGCATGTAGCAGCCCGGACAGTCGGCAGTAACGGAATTTCTATTTGTGGTGATCATTCGGATGTTATGGGATGCCGCAATACGGGGTGGGCCATGCTTTGCAGTGCCAGCGTACAGGAAGCTGCTGATCTGGCTACAGTAGCCCATCTTTCAACCATTAAGGGACGTGTGCCGTTTCTCCATTTCTTCGATGGATTCCGCACCTCTCATGAAATCCAGAAAATTAAAATGTTACCAGAGTCAGTCCTGAAATCACTCATCGATGAAAAAGCCTTATTCCAGTTCAAACATACCGGCCTGAATCCAGAACATCCGACTATGCACAGCCTTGGTATAAATGGAGACTTATTCTTCCAGAGCCGGGAAGCCAGCAATATCTGGTACAACAATATGCCCGATATTATACAGGAATATATGGACAAGATTTCTGCACTGACTGGCCGTTCTTATCACTTGTTCGACTATTACGGTGCTCCCGATGCGGAATATATCACGATTGCCATGGGTTCGGTCACTGGCACGATTCAGGAAACAGTAGATGCTCTTAATGAACAGGGCATCAAAGCAGGGTATATTCAAGTTCATCTGTACAGACCCTTTTCACTCCGTCATTTTCTGAATATCCTTCCTGAAACAGTCAAAGCCATCACTGCCATGGATCGTACCAAAGAAGCCGGCGCTTTGGGAGAACCACTCTTTGAAGACGTATGCACGGCTTTGCGCGACGGCGATAAAAATATTCCCGTTTACGCGTGCCGGTATGGCATTTCTGGTAAAGATGTCCCACCTGCCTCTATCAATGCAGTATATCAGAATATGAAAGCCGCTGCACCTAAACGTCATTTTACATTAGGCATTACTGACGATGTAACTCATTTATCCCTGCCAGATATCCCTATTGATGTCCATACGAAAAATACGATTAACTGTAAATTCTGGGGCTTCGGATCTGACGGTACCGTCGGGGCCAATAAGAACTCCATCAAAATCATCGGCGATAACACCGATATGTATGTTCAGGCCTATTTTGAATACGATGCTAAAAAATCTGGTGGCGTCACCAAATCCCATCTTCGTTTCGGACACAATCCCATCCGTTCTGCCTATTATATTAAACAAGCTGATTTCCTCGCCTGTCATAAACAAGCCTACATGAATTCCTATGATATCATCAGGGAAGTCAAGGATAACGGCATTTTTCTCCTGAACTGCAACTGGTCTGACACCGAACTGGATCAGGCGCTTTCCCATGACGTAAAACGCCAGATTGCACGGAAACACATTCGCTTTTACACGATTGATGCCACCAAAATCGCCATCGAAATAGGCCTCGGCGGCAACCGTACCAACACGGTATTACAGGCATCCTTCTTTAAATTATCCCACATTCTACCTATAGATGATGCCGTCCGTTATATGAAAGAAGCAATCCAGAAGACCTATGGTGCCAAAGGAGAAAAAATCGTTTCCATGAACCAGGCCGCTGTTGACCGCGGTATTGCAGACGTCCATGAAGTCGCTATACCCGCGGCCTGGGCTGACCTCCCGGACGATGCACCAAAGGACGAAAATGAGCTCCCCGATTTCATCAAAAAAATCATCATTCCCTGCAATGCCCAGAAAGGTGATGATGTACCAGTCAGCGAATTTCTCCCTTATGCGGATGGTTCTTTCCCTGTCGGTTCGACACAGTATGAAAAAAGAGGCATTGCCGTCAGCGTTCCCAAATGGGATGCCACAAAATGTGTACAATGCAATCGCTGCTCCCTTGTCTGTCCCCATGCCTGCATCCGTCCTTATTTGATTGATAAAGAAGAAAAGGTGGCAGCTCCGGAATCATTCGAAACGAAAAAAGCTATCGGAAAAAATCTGGACCGCTATGAATTCCGTATGCAGGTCTCATCACTGAACTGCTATGGTTGTGGAAGCTGCGCAAATATCTGTCCGGTAAAAGCGCTTTCAATGGAACCGCTTGAAACGCAACGTGCGGAAAACGAAAACTGGAATTATGCCCAGACACTTTCTACAAAACAGACCGATATTGATATGTATTCCGTAAAAGGCAGTCAGTTCCAGCGCCCGCTCCTCGAATTTTCCGGCGCCTGTGCCGGCTGTGCTGAAACAAGTTACATGAAAGTCCTGACTCAGATATTTGGTCCCCGTATGCTCATTGCCAATGCTACAGGCTGCACCCAGGCCTGGGGGGCCATGATTCCCAGCCTGGCATATACGAAAAACAGTGATGGTCACGGTCCGGCCTGGTCCAATTCTCTCTTTGAAGACAATGCGGAATTTGGACTCGGCATGGTCCTTTCCACGCAACAACAGCGGGAAGACCTCATTTTGCACACTCATGAACTCCTCTCCCTGACCGATAACCCCGACGTAAAAGCTGCCGGCCAGAAATGGCTCGATTCCATCGGTGCTGATGATGAAGGAAGTATCACTACAAGAATAAGCCATGCCTATGCCAATGCACTGAACCAAGCAGAATTACAAGGACAGGCCCGTGAGCTGCGCGATTATATTTTGGCTCGCAGAGAACATCTCATCAAAAAATCAATCTGGATGTATGGTGGCGATGGCTGGGGATATGACATTGGTTATGGTGGTCTCGACCATGTACTGGCTATGGATATCGATATCAATGTCATGCTCGTCGATACAGAAGTATATTCTAATACCGGTGGTCAGTCATCAAAAGCGACCCCTCTCGGTGCTGTCGCACAGTTTGCTGCTGCCGGCCGGCGGATAAATAAAAAAGACCTGGGATGCATTTCCATGACCTATGGACATATTTATGTCGCCCAGGTGGCCATGGGAGCTGATTCCAATCAGCTCATGAAAGCCATTAAAGAAGCGGAAGCTTATAAAGGGCCGAGCCTGATCATTGCCTATGCGCCATGTATCAACCACGGACTGAAAAAAGGCATGGGGACCGCTCAGATTGAAATGAAGAAAGCCGTTGAATGTGGGTATTGGCATCTGTACCGTTACAATCCGGATTTGAGAAAACAGGGCAAAAACCCGTTTACTCTGGATTCGAAGGAACCAAAAGCCTCGTTCCGGGATTTCCTCATGGGAGAAAACCGTTATGCCTCTCTCGTCCGTACCTTCCCGGAAACGGCGGATGAACTCTTCACACGGGCTGAAGAGTTTTCAAAAGAGAAATATCAGCTTTATAAGAAAATGGCTGAAGAACAGTAGTATATCCTGATTTAAAAGCAGCTTTCTCTCTGGAGAAATGCCGGAGAAAAAGCTGCTTTTAACACTATTTGCAGAGGTAAAAAAATGGCTGATAAAAATGTTTCTACTATTTTAACCGGACTAAAAGTCTTAGATATGACCCGCGTCATCGCCGGTCCCTACTGCGGCATGATGCTGGCTGATATGGGAGCAGAAGTAGTCAAACTGGAAGTTCCAGGCCGCGGTGATGATTCCCGGTACTATCCGCCTTTTCAAAAAGGTGAATCCCTGTTGTATCAGCTTTTTAACCGTAATAAAAAATCTATTACGATTAATTTAAAAACAGAAAAAGGAAGAGCTATCTTCAAAGAAATCCTGCCTCATTTTGATATTTTATTGGAAAATTTCCGTCCTGGTGTCATGGAAAAAATGGGCCTTGGCTATAAGGACCTGGAAAAAATCCATCCCGGACTGATTTATGGCGCCGTATCCGGCTTTGGTCATACCGGCCCTTATTCCCAGCTGCCCGGCTATGACATCATTGGTCAGGCCGTAGGAGGCCTCATGAGTACTACCGGATGGCCTGGTGGCGAACCGACGCGCACAGGTCCGGCAATGGCTGATATTCTGAGCGGACTGAATCTGACCATCGGCATTCTTAGTGCTTACATCCGCCGTCAGCAGACGGGCAGGGGAGATAAAGTAGATATTGCGCTGGTAGATTCTGTCGTATCTGCCCTGGATTTTCTTCCCCAATGGTATTTTACAACAGGAAAAGTACCGGAACGAAAAGGCAATATGTACGATGCTGCTTACCCTTATGATACGTTTAAAGCGGAAGATCAGACCTTTGTCATCGCCTGTGGGAATGACAAATTATTCCATATTGTCCTCAACGTACTCGGCCGTACCGATTTATTAGATGACCCCCGTTTTCAAACAAACGAGTCCCGTCTGAATCATCACGACATCATTAAACAATTGATAGAAGAGTGGGCTTCCGACAAAAAGGCTGATGATATCGTCCGTATGCTGACTGATCATGGCTGTCCGGCCTGTGTCGTATTCGATATTGAGAGAATTGCCCACGATCCACACATCGTCGGTGATCGTCATATGTTTGTAGAAGTAGAAAGCCCAAAAATAGGAACGATGCATCTTACCGGTTCTGTCTTTAAGTTTACCAACGGTCATACGGGAGAGTATACGGCCGCTCCAGAACTAGGAGAGAACACACAGGAATATTTAAAAAACTTATTAAACTATGATGATACCAAATTGAAACAACTAGAAAAAGACCATATTATATGACAAAAAGCACCTGTTTGGATGGATCTCAACCAGTACACAATCCAAACAGGTGCTTTTATTATTTGTGCAATAGCCTCCACAGCGTCGTACGGCTCATGTGAAGCCGTGCTGCCGTTTCTTCATAGGTTTCATCAAAGACAGCACGCAGTACCCGGACCGCCTCTTGAAAAGGAGAAATCTGTTCTACGGGACGCTGGCAAAGGACGGGATATTGTGAAAAGATATCTGACTCCAACGTCTCATCTCCTATAGCTTCCAGCAGAAGACTGTATCGGTAACGGGCCGTACGGGTAACTGCTTTTTTCAACAGAACAGCATAACGGGTACTGACTGCACGCAGTTCAACGACATTTCCAGGCCAGCTGTACGTCATGAGTACCCGTTCCATCGCTTCCGTTACGATATTACCACGACTTCCGGGCAGCTGCTGGCGGACGTAATTTGAAAAAAGGAGACAAATATCTTCCTTACGTTCATGCAAAGAGGGGATAGGAAGCACGAGAATAGATAAAAGCCGTCTCAGACCTGCCGGTATACGGTGATATTCTTCGTCCGTCACCACCGTATAAAACATAAGGTCCAATGTCATCGGAGTTTCCATTCCGGGGCGGAAAAATTGGCGGACCGTAAGGGCTTCCTGCAGAACGGCCTGAAGGCGCGGCCCTGCCAGACCGGGATGCTTGATGATAACACTGCCGCCAGATGCCGTGAGCAATAATCCGTCGGTCGTATTATTTCCCTGACTGTAGCCATACAGCATTTCCACAGCCCGATCATCTATAATCGTGGCACAATCAATAGTAATACACGGCTTACCGGCCCTCCGGGATGCATTATGCAGGCAGTGAGCCAGTTCTTCCCGGCCGCATCCGGCAGGACCGACAAGCGTAGTCGCATACTCTACAGGAGAAATCTGGCGGCACAAATTCACAATATGGCTCATTTCTTTTGATTGCGCCGTAACTTTTTCTAATTTGTAGACAGGCGAAACGGTATATACCGGATGCTGCCGGTCTTTTTTCCTGTTATGGGGATTGGGATGAAAGGTAAGCAGTACGCCGCCTTCATGAATTCCTACAACAAGACGGCGGAAAACGCAGCGCATCATAGTCGCATTAATCAGGTGATAGCTATCCTGCTGGTTGAACCCGCTTTTCAAAAAATCTGATAAAGGCAGGTTAGGAAACACATCAGACAACGATCTGCCGCTTACCTGATGCAGTGCCAGTCCGGTATAATTCTGCATAGTGTGATTAAAAAATTCAATCATACCCTCCCTGCTGGTTACCACAATACCAAGCTGCGCCGTATCCAATACAGATTCTGCAATGACGTGACTGCGCCGGGTATCATACATTTTTTTAATCAGTTCCCCTGCTTTAAGGCAGGCGTCGCGGATGGCGTCTTTCCCTGCATAGATGAGAAGCGAATCCTTTCCCGCCACATCAGCTGCATCCTGTACAACTACAGGCCCGATGAGGACATCACAAGATGTCTTTTTCGCTATTTCATAGACCTGAGGAACTTCATCATAGACTAATTCTGTAAGTTTCGCCTGCATGAGATATTCATATTTTTTTAAATCAAGTGGCAGTGCATAGCGGTAATGCATAATGCCGATACGATGATGTCCCTGATTGAGAGCCTTACGGATGGCATTCATATAATCCATGTCACTCACCTGGAACGAAATGACAGGATAGCTATACCGGGTGGCAAATAACGCCGCTCCGGCCGGTCCGGCTATGAATACTTCACATCCCAGGCGGCGTGCTTCTTCCACACAGATGGCCTGCTCATCGGCCAGACCTGACTCCATGATAATGTATTCTACATCACCATCGGGTAATTCACTAATAACTTGCCGGGCTACATCAGCTACGCGGCTGTAGGCCAGAATGCAGACCTTATATTGTTTTTTCATAGAATCTGATGTGATATGTGCCATAAAAATTTCTTTATAAATACCTTTCTCCTACTAGAAAAAATCAGAATAATTAACAGAAAAATAAACCATGATACCTGTTTTTTTGTTTCATTAATAAAAAAATATCATTTTTTGAAACATAAATCAACGCTTTATCATAACATAGCCTGTAAATTGGCAGAAAAGTCACGGGATATTATAATCAGCCTATAAGCAAAAGCGATTATAAAAAGAAAAGGAGCTATTTACCATGAATCAACCGCTAGTACAGCAATTTTCACAAGCCACGCAAGCTGTTCACTGTCTCATACCCGATTATATTATGCTTACGGACACGATTTCAGATGCCCTGTTGGAAAAATTAGAAACTGTGTCCATTCCATGCAAAAAGAAACTCATCGTATGCATCGATCATGATACACCAAACAGCAGCATTGCTGTCGGAAAAAAACAACGCCGCCTTCTGAACTGGGCAGTAAAAGAACATCTGCCCATAGAAAAATGCCAGGGCGTCGGCTATATCCGCCTCCTCGAATCCTATATCCATCGTAATGACATAATAGCCGGTACAGGATGCCATATGGCATGTCTGGGAGCTGCCGGTGCACTGGGAATACAGATGACAGAAGATGAGTTATGGGAAACCATAAAGAATGACAAAGTAACACTGCCGCATCCGGCTGTCCTCACGATTTCCCTGGCAGGAACCATGCCAAACTATGTATCCATTCAGGACGTTGCTCTGGCAATACAGAAAGAATACAGCCATAAAATCGATGATCATACGCTGATTGTCTTCAAAGATGAAATTGGCCTTACGACAGACCAGCGTTACGATCTCTGTCATTTCGCACAGCAATATGGTGCCTGCAGCGCCTTGTTTACTGAAGAAACGATCTCCTGCAATACGACATTCGATATATCTGCCACCCAGCCACTGGTTGTCCTTCCGGGAAAGTCCAATCAGACAGAATATCTGGGCGCTCTGCACGGCATCCACGTAAACGAAGTCTTTATCGGCGGATGCCGCGGTGGCAAACTGGAAGACCTGCGGGCAGCCGCCGCGATTCTCAAAGGGAAACACATCGCCTACCGTCTCCGCCTAGTCGTCACTCCTGCTACCAGTTCCATATACCTGCAGGCATTACGGGAAGGACTCATTGATATTTTTCTGGACTGCGGGGCTGTCGTCATGAATCAGGGATGCAGCGTCTGCTGGGGGAAAGCACAAGGCATACTGGACGCCGGAGAAGTCCTCGTTTCAACCGGCTCTTATCATTATCCCGGCTGTTGCGGCGACACCAGCGCAGATGTTTATCTCGCCTCGCCCTGCACGGCAGCACATTGCGCTATTACAGGAATACTGAGTGAATGAGGAGGTAACAATATCTATGGAAAAGTCATTTGAAGGAAGAATCTGGAAACTCGGTGATGATATTGATACGGATATCATCATGCCAACGCAATGGGTCACACTGGATACGATGGACGAAGTAAAAAAGCACGCCTTTGAACCATTACGGCCGGACCTGGCTGCTGCTATCCAGCCGGGGGATATCATCGTTGCCGGTAACAATTTCGGCTGCGGATCTTCCCGCGAACAGGCACCGGAAGCACTGAGTGCCCTCAAAATTAAATGCATTATCGCCAAATCATTCGCCCGTATTTTCTTCCGCAATGCTATCAACAATGGTCTGCTGCTCATCGAATCCAAAGACCTCCCCGACCATTGCCAGGAAGGAGATACCGTAAAAGTCGAAATCAATCACTGCATCTGGTGCAACGGAAAAGAATACGATATTCCCCGCATGCCGGAAAACATCTTCCAGATCATCGAAGATGGAGGACTCGTAAAGAGCATGCAGAAACGAAATCATTGTCTGAAATAGGAGGACCATCATGGGACATACATTAGCAGAAAAAATTCTGATGCATAATACAGGCGTAGCAGACTGCAGACCCGGTGACATCGTCATCACTCATCCGGACTGCGTCATGTTTCACGATATCTATACGACGAATGTATACCGGAAGTTCAAGGAAATGGGATTTACTAAATCCTGGGATCCGGAAAAAGTCATCATTATGTTCGACCATCTGCTCCCGACCTGCCTTCCCCTCGATGGGGACCACATGAAACACGGATATCAGTTTGCCGAAGAATTCGGTGCCAGAAAGGTCCATGCCGGCGACGGCATCTGCCATCAGCTCATGCCGGAACTGGGATATGCCCGGCCCGGTGACGTCGTATTTGTCACTGATTCCCATACGACAACCTACGGTGCTGTCAGCGCTTTTTCTACGGGCATCGGCTACACGGAAATGGCCGCCATCCTGGGGACAGGGGAAATGTGGGTCCGCGTACCGTCAGCCATTAAAATCCAGATAGACGGCACACTGCCGGACGGAGTCTGCTCCAAAGACATCGCCCTGCGCATCCTGGGAGATCTGAAAGCTGCCGGCGGCACCTATAAATCCCTGGAATTCTGTGGCTCTACCATCGATGCCATGCCCGTTGACGAACGGCTGACTATTGCCAATATGGCCGTCGAATGTGGTGCCAAAGTCGGACTGTTCGCACCGACAAAAGAAAGTTGTGCTTACAGCAACGTAAATTATGACGACGTATCGTGGCTCCATTTTGATGACGATGCAGAGTACGAAAAAGTGCTGACGTATAAAGCTGAAGATATGGTACCGTATATTGCGGCCCATCCGTACGTAGATAACGTCAAACCGCTGTCCGAACTGGAAGGAATGAAAGTAGATAAAGTATTCATCGGTTCCTGTACGAATGGAAGGCTGCAGGATCTGGCAGCTGCCGCCCGCATACTGGACGGACATCATATTGCACCTCATATCGAACTGCTCATCACCCCGGCATCGCGGTCGATTTTTAAACAGGCCATTGCTCTGGGGTATGTAGAAAAACTGGTCCGGGCCGGCGCCATGTTCACCCATCCCTATTGTTCTCTCTGTGAAGGACGGAGTGGAGGGCTGCTCTGTGATGATGAAGTATTACTTGGAACGAATAACCGGAATTTCCTGGGCCGTCTGGGCAGCCCGAAGTCCAAAACATACCTGAGTTCACCAGCTGTAGCTGCTGCCACGGCTGTAACAGGATATTTGACAAATCCTGCAGATGTAAAATAGGAGAGTATACTATGAATTTCGATATATCCGAATGGGGAGAAGTTTCTTCTACTTCCTTATCTGATGCCATGCTGGGACTCCACACGATGGAACCCTCTATCAAGCCACTGAACCGGAAAATGCGGGTTGTCGGCCCGGCCTATACCGTGCAGATCATAAAAAATGACTGTGCGATTATCTTCAAAGCTCTTCAGGAAGCTCCAGAAGGATCCGTCCTGGTCATAGCTGCCCAGGGTACGACCGATGTGGCATTCCTTGGGGAAATAGTCACTAAAATTGCACAGAAACGAGGGATTGCAGGCATTGTCATTGACGGATGTATCCGCGACAGCCTGGCTATAGAAGAAGGAACATTCCCTGTATTTGCCAAAGGAGCGATTCCCAAAATACCCGCCGCCAATTATCTGGGACAGGTCCAGAAGACCATCGTATGTGCCGATGTAATCGTGCGCCCCGGGGATATCATCTGTGCCGACGCCGATGGTGTGGTCGCTGTCCCTTTGGAAGAAACAAGCCAAGTTCTGCAAAAAGCGATGGAAAAAGAAACCAAAGATCACTGGAAAATAGAAACGATGATTCCCGATTCCGAAGCACTACAATCTTATCTGGCTAAAATTAGTGAAAAATATAAAACCGCCCTGTAAATTCGAAAGGAGAAAAAAATGACACATATCTGGCGTGATATTCCCTGCATGATGTTCCGTAAAATTCCGGCAGCAGCCATGATTATTCCCATGTTCTTGTCGGTTATCTTCAATTATTTCTTCCCCGATTTTGTAAAAATGGGCAGCCTGACGACGGCTATTTTCTCAAAATCAGCTGTCGTCCCTCTTACGGCTGCCGTCTTATTCTTTGCCGGCACCCAGCTCAAAGTCAATGAAGCGCCGGCTGCACTAAAACGGGGCGGTGTCCTGCTCCTGGCCAAGTTTGCCGTCGGGTATGCCGTAGGTACACTGTTCTCCATGACATTCGGCCCCATCGGTTTCCTGGGAATTTCTACACTGGCCGTATTTACAGCCCTCCTGAGCTCCAATGGTTCCATCTATCTCGCCATTGTCGGCGAATATGGTGATGACAAGGATTTCGGAGCTTACAGTCTCCTTTCCATCAAAGACGGCCCCTTCCTGACCATGCTGGCCCTCGGCGCTTCGGGAGCATCAAATATCCCTGTCATGGCTCTCTTTGCCACATTGTTCCCCATGATTCTCGGTATTGTCCTCGGCAATCTGTATCCGGGAATCCGCAATTACTTTAAAGGCGGTGCCCGCCTTCTCATTCCTCTCATCGGTATTTCCGTAGGTTCTTCTTTGAATCTTTCCATGATGTTCCAGGCTGGCCTGAGCGGTGTCGTCCTCGGTATCATCGCCTTTGTAGCCGGCGGTATCATCCTCATCGGCGCAGATAAACTGATTCTCCGCCGCCCTGGCTATGCCGGTGCATCCCTGGCATCTGTCGCCGGTAGTGCCGTAGCGACACCGACCATCGTAGCCGGCGTCGTCCCGGGACTGGAAGAAGCAGCAGCCCTGGCATCCGTACAGGTTGCCGCAGCTGTTATTGTAACAGCCATTCTCTGTCCCATGTTATCATCCTGGGCCTTAAAGAAATGGGGTGCTCCCCGCTACGGCATAAAAAAAGAAACCACAGAAGCTGCCGCTGAAAGCAAGGTAAATGCCACTGTTAAATCCCATGCCTGATGAAAAACAGCTGTAGCATATACATGCCATGCAAATTGTGAATCCTAAAGAGGCTGTCCCAAAAGACAGTCTCTTTTGTCCATAAAAAAAGAAAGGCGCCCTCTATGACACTGCAAAACCTCCGCTATATTATTTCCATAGCAGAAACCGGTTCCATTACAGAAGCATCCAAACGTCTGTTTATTTCCCAGCCCAGTCTTTCAAATGCCGTAAAAGAAGTAGAAAAAGAAATACATTTTCCTATTTTTATCCGGACCAGCCGTGGTATCACAGTGACAGCAAAAGGATTAGAATTTATTGGCTGCGCACGACAGGTCATCCAGCAAATGAATGTACTGCAGGATACATATATTACTATGCGGCCACAAAAAACATATTTCAGCGTATCTACCCAGCATTATGTATTTGCAACGAATGCTTTCGTAGATATGATTCGTAAATATGGACAGGAACGCTATGAATTCTGTCTCAACGAAACACAGACATACCAGATTCTGGAAAACGTTAAAAATCATATCAGTGAACTGGGGATCATCTACCTGAGCAATACAAATGAAATCGTGATTCGCCGTACCTTAGAGGATATGCGTTTAGAATTCCATCCACTTTTTACAGTTAAACCACACGTCGCTTTATATGTAAAACACCCACTGGCATGTCATACCTCTCTCAAGCTGATCGATTTGATTGAATATCCACGGTTAAAATTTATACAGGGAAATTATGAATCTTCTTTTTTTTCTGAAGAATTGTATTCATCCCTTCCCGTAGATAAAGAAATACGGGTCAGTGACAGAGCCGCTATGATCAACATGATGATTGGCCTCAACGGCTATTCCATCTCTACGGGAATATTTCCCAAATACATGCAGGGCGATGCCATTAAAGGAATCCCACTGCATGAAAAAGAGAGGATGACTGTAGGATATGTCATTAACACAGGCCAGACGCTGTCCGATTTGGGAATGATGTATATAAAAGCGCTGGAACAATATCAAAATGGCGGAAAGCTCCTTTGAAATTTGTTAGAAAAAATAATATATCATTACCTGAAAATACGATAACAATAAGTACTCCATGATAGTTACACTGATTCATGTATGTCATTTAAAATCGTAAAAACCGGGGCTGCCCATAACGACAGTCCCGGCTTTTACATGTATATTAATTTTTTAATGGCGCATCATATGGGATTTTGCCGGAATTCCGTTGTCTTTTTCCAGGGCATCCCAGGCTTCATTGGCCCGTTCTACGAACATCTTGCGCACGGCTGTATTTTCACCGAGGCCATGAATATAGGGTGTGACTTTGAATCCTTCTTTTTCCAGGATACTCTTGTGGGAATCGGCGTCAGCACCGGCCATATCATTGTTGGCATGGTCGCCGGCGACCATCATCATGGGCATGAGTGTCACGTGCTGGATACCCTTAGCCTTCAGCATAGGAATGACCGTATCCAGATGAGGCCAGCCTTCGACGGAGTAAACGTAGACATTGCCGAGATGGGCTTCGTCAATCCGGTTCTGCAAGACAGAATAGTAGGCATTGGCCGGATGGGGCGTGCCGTGGGCCATAACCAGGACGGCGTCTTTTTCGCCCATTTTCGGGAACTGTGTAGAAAGAGCCTGCACGAATTCACTGACATCGTCGCGCTGGTTTTCCTGTCCCATCCAGTAGAGAAGAGACGTACCCATCGTCATTTTTTTGAAATCCTTTTTATACATGTCGTAAATAGCCGTATCGTAGGCGTACTCCATACCGGGGATGACATCGAGAGATGTCAGGGCCACCCGCGTATATCCCTGGGCTTTGAGGTCTGCCATGGCTTTTTCCGGTGTAGGAATTTCCAGACCTTCATTGGCTTTGATGCGATCGACGATAATATGAGAGGTGAAGGCCAGGACGACTTTCGTATCCGGATGGGCAGCCTGGATATCGGCCACCGTTTTTTCAATCGTTGCCTTACGGCTGTCTTTAAATGTCGTACCAAAACTCATGACGACAATGGCATCTTTATTGGCCGCATCCTGCATAGCCGGGTTATTATACGTACGTACGCCTATTTCTGCGGCCTGTTTGAGAGCCGGTGTCGCATCTTTGACTTCCGGATTCAGGGTATACGAGGCCTGGGCCGGCATACCCGTAAAAGTCCCGAATGCCGTAATAGCCAGGGATAACATCAATACTGTCTTCAGTTTCTTACCGAACATATCCATCACTCCTTAAGAAATATACAAACGGCCTGCCTTAATATGCAAAAGCCGCAAGGATATCCTTGCGGCTTATTGATGCGCCAATTCGCATTATAATCTCCATTCCCATCGCTCGCAGGTCCATCGGTGATTATCAGTCAGGCAGTTCTTCTGGCTTGGCTTCATGGCTTTGCTGCGCCTTCCCATACGAATCGTACAGTGACATCATTGCAGCATCGCTCTTCCTCACAGCGGCGGGACCGCGCCGGCTTCTACCGGCTTTTCTATTGAGTCTTGCGACACCTGACCTGCATATTAAACTAATTTTACTCTACCACAATCCATTACTATCTGTCAATTAACCCATACTGAATATATATCATGACAGCCGTGGAATTTCTCATATATAGTACTTATTTCTTCAAATCAAGAGACCGGATTTTTTCCCGGAGGGGCAGTACGGCCGGAGGGCTGACAGACAATTCATCGACGCCCATGCGCAGGAATGTCTCCGTCAGCGCAAGGTCTGCACCGAGTTCCCCGCAGATGCCGACCCAGATTCCTTCCTTATGGCCGTTGGCAATGGTCTGTCCGATAAGACGAAGCACGGCCGGATGATGGGCATCGAAGAACGCATCGAGCTGAGTCTGCTGGCGGTCGATAGCCAGTGTATACTGGGTCAGGTCATTGGATCCGATACTAAAGAAATCCACTTCCTTAGCCAGTTCATCACTCATGACGGCCGCAGCCGGCGTTTCGATCATGATGCCCACTTCCATATGAGGATCGTATTTCATGCCCTGTTCATCCAGTTCACGCTGTACATCCTGGAGGATTGCCTTGGCACGGCGCACTTCACCGGTAGAAATAATCATGGGGAACATGACGGCAATGGTACCAAAGGCCGATGCCCGGCAGAGTGCCCGTAACTGCGTCCGGAACAACTCCGGCCGGGTCAGGCAGATACGGATAGCCCGCATGCCCATGGCAGGATTTTCTTCCGGGGCCAGATTGAAATAATCGACTTTTTTATCGGCACCGATATCGAGAGTACGGATGATGACTTTTTTTCCTGCCATCGTCTGGGCCGTCTTTTTATAGGCTTCAAACTGTTCTTCTTCTGTCGGATAGGTATTCCGTCCCAGATAGAGGAACTCACTGCGGAACAGGCCGATTCCTTCGGCATCATTTGAAAGGACCTGGGGCAGATTGTCAGGATTTCCAATATTGGCATAGACATCAATGTGGCGGCCATCACGGGTTACTGATTCGGTTCCGCGTACCGATTCCAATTCCTGCCGGCGCCGGATTTCTGAATTCTGCCGTTTCTTCATGCGTTCCAGTGTTTCTTCATCAGGGTCAATGTACACTGTCCCCGTCGTCCCATCGACGATAGCCGTTTTGCCATCGACGTCATTATGCAGCTGGGTACCGGTGCTGACGACGGCAGCAATGCCCAGTGTACGGGCCAGGATAGCCGTATGGGAATTGGTACTGCCACCGGATGTGACAAATCCCAGGATTTTGTCCGTATCGAGCTGCAATGTTTCACTGGGAGCCAGATCATCAGCGGCGATGATGACCTGATCGTATGCGCTGAAGTCAATTCCTTCACCGCCGCATAATTCCCGTTCGACACGGCGGGAAATATCCAGGACATCGGCAGCACGGGCCTGCATATAAGCATCATCCATCCCGCGGAACATGGCAGCGAAGTTCTGTGCTGTATGTTCTACGGCTGCTTCGGCGTTGAGTTTTTCATCCCGTATCTGGGATACGATGTCATCGACATAATCATCATCATCGAGCATCATCTGATGCACTTCAAACACGGCAGCCTGTTCTTCGCCAATTTTTTCTACGGCCTTTTCATACAGAGACTGGAGCTGGCTGATTGACGCAGCGCGGGCCGCCTGAAAGCGGCTGACTTCCGCCTCGGCATCGTCAATAGGCCGGACGGCTGTAGAAATCGTATTGCGGTGAAATAGTGCCAGCGGTCCGATGGTGATGCCGGAACTTACGCTTTTTCCTTTAAGGGTCAGCATGACTTACACCTCCCGGTTATGGCAAAGGAGGATTGCCCATGCAGTCCTCCCCGCCTCATACATTAGAAATTTTCTTTGAAAAATGTTTCCATAGCAGAAGCAGCTGCTTCTTCATCGGAACCTTCTGCCTGAACCGTTATGCTTTCACCTTGTTTGACACCCAGACCCATGACGGTGAAGATTTTCTTCAGATCGCCTTTTTTATTCCCTTTGACAATCGTCAGGGACGAGGCATATTTCTTGGCTTCTTTAACCAGCAGTCCTGCCGGGCGGGCATGGATACCCTGGGGATCGGTAATGGTGTAAGTAAATTCTTTCATGATAATTCCTCCTCTGTATGAAATCCTATGATTTAGTTTACTCTATGTTCATTAGTATGGCAACCGTTACGACTGGGTGCGTTTTTTGCGGATAATCCCCATGATGACGGCTGCAATGACAGCGCCGGCTGCCAAAGATGCAAAATACATAGGCCAGTTGGTGACGACGCCGAAGACAAAGATGCCACCGTGCGGTGCCGGTACGGTACATCCGAAAAGCATGGAAAGGGCACCAGCTGCAGCAGATCCGATAGCGCAGGGCGGAATAATGTGCAACGGATCCGACGCGGCAAAGGGAATAGCTCCTTCTGTAATGAAGGACAGTCCCATGATAAAGTTGGTAATCGTAGACTGCCGTTCTTTCGGCGTAAATTTTTTCTTGAAGAGCAGCATGGAAAGGGAAATCGCAATGGGTGGCACCATGCCACCGATCATGACCGATGCCATGATGCCCGAGCTGACGGCCGCACCAGATGCGTCCATAAGGGATGCCGTGCCAAAAACATACGCCGCTTTATTGATAGGACCGCCGAAATCGATTGACATCATACCACCCAGGACAAGGCCTAGGATGATGCGGCTGGATGTCGTCATAGATGAGAGCGTATCTGCCAGCCAGTGATTGAACACCGATGTCGGAGGATTAATGATATACGTCATGATAAGGCCGATGAGGACCAGTCCCAGTACGGGGTAGATGAGAATCGGCTTAGTCCCTTCTAACGCCTGGGGAAGATGGGAAAATATTTTTTTCAGCAGGATGATGAGATACCCGGCAATAAATCCGGCAAAGAGGGCCCCGAAGAAACCAGAACCACCAGTCGTCGCCAGGAAGCCGCCGACGATACCCGGCATGAGAGCCGGCCGTTCACCGATACTGGCAGCAATATAACCGGCCAGGATAGGCATCATCATACTGAATGCCAGTCCGCCGACGTTTTTCAGGAATGCCGAAAGAGGAGTTCCTGTACCAAATTGGGCCGTACCGGCATTACCCATATCGAAAAGAAATGCCAGGGCAATGAGAATCCCGCCGCCAATGACGAAGGGCAGCATGTGGGATACGCCGTTCATCAGATGCTTATATATCTGACGGCCTGTACTTTCGCCGCTTTCCGCCTCTGTTACCGCTTCCGACTCAGAAGCCGTACCATGGAATACAGGCGGTGTCCCGTCCAGGACCTGCCGGATGAGAGCCTGCGGCTCTTTGATTCCTGCCGCCACATTGACGAAGAGGACGCGTTTGCCATCAAACCGTTCCACCGGTACGTCTTTATCGGCAGCGACGATGACACCGGCAGCACGGCGGATATCATCCGCCGTCAGGTGATGCTTGACACCGCCGGAACCGTTCGTTTCAATCTTGATATCGACACCCATTTCAGCAGCCTTCTGTTCCAGTGCTTCCGCTGCCATATAGGTATGGGCAATGCCGGTCGGGCAGGCCGTAACGCCGATGACATAAGGGCGTCCGGCATCTGGTGCGGCAGATTGCGTTTCCGTATCAGTCACATCATCGGATACGGCATTGCCGTCTACAGCAGTTTCTTCAGCTGCGTCTTCAGCCAGCTGGGCCGTTTCGGCATCGGTGATGATCTGCAGGTATTCATCAGCCGATGCAGCCTGCATCAGTTTTTCCCGGAAATCATCATCCATGAGCATCCGGGAAAGGCGGCTCAGAACTTCCAGATGAATATTGGCACCACCGGCAGGGGCTGCAATCATGAAGAACAAATAGGCCGGTTCATCATCGAGGCTTTCGTAATCGACGCCCTGACGGACAATCATCGACGCCAGGCCTGGCGTCGCTACGGCGTCGGTCTTGGCGTGGGGAATCGCTATGCCTTCACCGATTCCCGTACTGCCTTCTTCTTCCCGGGCAAGGACACAGGCCTTGTAGGCTGCCGTATCTTTCAGATGACCGCCCTTTTCCATCAGTCCCACGAGATGATCGATAGCCCCGGCTTTATCAGCAGCCCGGGCCTGCAAATCAATACTTTCTTTTTTTAATAAGTCTGCAATACGCACGGAATTTTCCTCGCTTTCCAGAAAACGCACATCGGTCACAGTGTTTTATACAATTTCTTTATTTCCTTTTCGCCAGCAAGCCAGTCCTGGAACGCTGTAGCACTGCCGGCAGCAATCCCCCATTTCAGCGCTTCTTCCAGACTGCCGCCAGATGCTTCAAAACCAGCCAGGAAACCGGCTACCATGCTGTCACCGGCACCGACGGAATTCACCAGCCGGCCCTGGGGAGACGGACGGCGGTAGATCTTTCCATCTTCACCGAGAAGCAGGGCCCCGTCACCGCCGAGAGAAACGAGGACATTGCGTGCTCCCATGGTCTGGAGCCGTTTGGCACACATGATGATTTCTTCATCCCTGTGCAGGACAACACTGAAGAGTTCACCCAATTCATCCTGATTGGGCTTGATGAGAAACGGCCGGTAGGCAATGACGTTGCGCAGCAAGTCACCGGTGGCATCGACAACCGTGCGGATATGGCGAAATTCCATGCGTTTCAGGATTTGTTCATACATATCGCCCGGAAGAGTAGAAGGAATGCTGCCGGCCAGTACCAGCGTGTCTCCTTCATCCAGAGCTTCAATTTGTTTCATGAGCTGTTTCAGTTTATCCTTCGGAATAACCGGCCCCATTCCGTTGACAGCCGTTTCTTCTTCCGCACTGATTTTCATATTGATACGGGAATACCCCTTGTCCAGACGGATGAAATCACAATCGCCTCCGTTTTCTTCACAGAGCCGTTCAATTTCCTGCCCCGTAAATCCGGCCATAAAGCCCAGCATCCGTGCCGGTATGTGGAGATTTCCCAGGACAAGCGCTACGTTGATGCCCTTGCCACCGGGATAAATCGTTTCCTTTTCAGCCCGGTTAATGGCACTAGCGGCAAATTTTTTCATGTGAACGACATAATCCAGAGAAGGATTAAAGGTAACGGTATAAATCAAAGCACATGCACCTCCGTCAATTTCTTATAAGGAGCAAAATCGACATCCCGGCTGCTCCGTGCCGTTATGACTGACACGCCTGTAAGAGGCGCAAATGTAATATGGGAAGCCAGGCCGAATTTGCTGCCATCCGCCAGTATATAGGCCCGCCGGCACTGGGAAAAGGCCGCGGCCTTGGCAGCAGCTTCTTCTGCGTCCGGCGTCGTACAACCTTCTTCCAGGCTGATACCATTGGTACCAAAAAAGCCATAGGTAAAATGATACTGCGCCAGTGCCTGAAGGAGTTCACTGCCGACGACGGATGCAGTCGTTCCCCTTACATGGCCTGGCAGCATATGGACAGATATGCCATTCCGGGCCAGTTTTTGTGCCAGGGGCAGGCTGTTGGTCAGAAAGGATGCCCCTGACCCCGTCAGAAAATCTGCCATCTGTTCCACCGTCGATCCCGCATCAAGATACACAAAATCGCTATCAGTCACGCAGGAAGCAGCATACTGGGCTATGCGCCGTTTTTCCGTCATATGGAGAGAATACTTATGTTCCAGTTCTTCCATATTGGCTTCATACACCCCTTCTTCAGAAGGCAGTGCCGTTGCCCCGCCATGAACACGGCGAAGCCGGCCGTCCCGGTTCAGGACCGACAAATCACGCCGCACCGTCGCTTCAGAAACCTGAAAATAATCAACCAGTTCCTGTACGGAAACAGAACCGCCGGCCGTTACCAGCCGTACCATCTCATCTTGTCGTTCTTCTGTCAGCACATATATCACCTACCTCTGTACAATCAGAATTACTTTTTATACCCCGTATTATACAAACATTTTCATTCATTTTCAATCACGTTCAATCATTATATTGAAATAGCAATCATTTCCGTTCATTTATACTAGAAGGTAATAGAAAAAACGGCTGCCACACGAAGCAACTATTTCATGTGACAACCGTTTTCTGATATGCTTTTCGCCTTTATAAAAACTATTTGAAAAATTTACATCTGTTACTGCATGCTGTGTTCTTTCTGTACACTGGCTGCTACAGCATTGTCGCTGGTAACAATACCATGACGCGTCTTGTATTTGAGGAAGAGCATAATGGCCAGAGCCAGTACGAAACAGCCAGAGAAGAACTGCAGTGTAATGGCATAACTGTTGGTCGTTTCCTTAATGAGCGACAGGACCAGGGGACCAGCAACGCCAGCAGCTCCCCAGGCCGTCAGGATCCGGCCGTGGATGGCACTCAGTTCCCGCGTCCCAAAAAGATCGGAAAGGTAGGCCGGCATGCAGGAGAAACCGCCACCATAACAGGTAATGATGAGCAGGACGAGTATCTGGAAACTGAAAGCTCCCGTGACATGGGACAGCTGCCAGAATGCCAGGATTTCAATAGTAAAGAACAGGACATAGGTCATAGAACGGCCCAGGTAATCGGAAACAGTAGCCCAGGCAATGCGGCCGGCGCCGTTCATGAATCCGATTATGCCGACCATCGAAGCCGCTGCCATCGGCGACATGCCGACGACTTCCTGAGCCATAGGAGAGGCGACAGCCAGAAGAGCAATGCCACAGGTAATATTGGTAAAGAAGAGCCACCAGATAGTATAGAGCTGCCACGTCTTCATCGCTTTTTTTACGCTAAACTGAGGCATGGCATCGGCATAGACCGGCGTATGGCGGGAACCGGCTTTGCGAAGAGCCGCATCGGAAACGGGGACTTCTCCCGGTTTGGGTGGAGCCAGATACAGAGAAGAAGCCGTCATGATGACCATATATACCGTGCCCAGGATGAGAAAATTGGGAATCAGGCCCAGATGCTGGACCAAAAGCTGCATGACCGGACCGGCAATCATACTGGCAAAACCAAATCCCATGATAGCCAGGCCCGTCGCAAAGCCACGGTTGTCCGGGAACCATTTGACCAGTGTCGAAACGGGAGTGATGTAACCTGTTCCCAGACCAATACCGCCAATGACTCCGTAGAAGAGATATAACAGAGGCAGGCTGTGGAAATATAACGCTGCAGCCGTGCCGAACATGCCACTGCAGAAAAAGGTCATGGCCAGCAGACCCGACTTACGGGGTCCGATTTTCTGGACGAAGCTGCCGAGAAAACCAGCAGACAGTCCTAAAAACAAAATAGCCAGGGAAAAGGTCCACGTCGTATCTTTGAGAGAAAATCCCATAGCCTGCATGATAGGACGGGTAAGGACACTCCAGGCATAGACACTGCCAATGCAGATGTGGATGCCCATAGCAGACAACGCAATAAGCCAACGGTTCTTTTTCATGAATCCATCTCTCCTTTGCGGTCGGCCGGCAAAGAGAGTGCAAAAAAAGCACCGGCCGGCTGGCCAAAGCATATTTTCATATCTTTGCCCAGACGGTCGGCGCTTTTTCTAAACGATACAGTCCACGTGGTTATTCCACTTGATTCCGTCAGGCCTGCATCGCATATTTTCTTGATATTCTTTCATTATATCAGGAAACATCTGTCTGTCAATAGGGAGCCTGTCTTATTTTTCATTCTGATTTTCCGCAGCAATCCGGGCCGCCTGTTTCTGCTGGGCTGCTATCTGGGATAAGGTCTGTCCTGCCGGCGCATCGCGCAGGACATAGGCTTCATCGGCATCAGCCGGTGCATTAGATGCACGGCCAGTCTGTGTTACAGCCTGGGAAGCGGTAACCGCTGCTTTTTCGGCAGCTGTCGCCGTCGTTGCCGTCGTTACATTCTTTACAGCAGCTTCTGGGGCCGACAGGCGTTCAAAGCCATAGGTCAGGAGAGCTGCCGCATCACCAGCACGGTCACCGCTGTTGAGTATGGACGCAACCAGGGTATGACCATTACGCGTAGCAGAAGCTACCAGACAAGGGCCGCCATCGTTAGTCGCACCGGTCTTGATGCCGTCAGCTCCCGCAAAACCGCTGGTGAGAAATTCATTCGTCGTTTCGCAATGCTTCGTACCACTGTCTGCATAGGGCATGTCAAAGGAAGCATGATTGACGAGTCCCCGGAAATCGGCTGATTTCATGGCATAGGCGCCAATTTTTGCCAGGTCTCTCGCCGTAGAATAATGATTTTCATCAGGAAGTCCGGCCGGATTGGTGAAGTGCGTATGACTGGCCCCAATAGATGCCGCTTTTTCATTCATAGACTGAACAAAGCTGTCCAGAGACGGCGAAACCGTAACAGCCGCATCATATGCCACATCACAGCCCCCGACCGTCATCATGCCCGTCAGGGCATTGCGCAACGTCACCTTGTCACCGGGATAAATGCCGAGACGGCTCACATCGCCGGCCAGCTGCTGGGATGCATCGGATACGGTCATGACCGTATCGAGTTTTCCCGATTCGACGCCAAGGATGCTGGTCATCATCATAGTCGTACCGCCAGGATACATGCGCTGATCTGCATTTTTGGCATACAGTTCATTGCCCGTCGCAGAATCGATGACGCAGGCTGACTGAGCATCGATCTGCGGTTCTTCTGCCAGTGCCGATGCACTGAACATCGTAAAGCAGGCTGCCAGGACGACAGCTATAGACGTTTTCAAAGACATAATCATACACCCTTTCTCCTGAAGTTTTTATTTTATAATGGATGTTTTGCCGCCATTTTGGGTTTGCGCGGGTATTTAGCCGGACTCGTGCCACTCTTGCGGATATAGAGGACCGCCCGTTTATCGGAAAGCCCGGGAAGCGTTACCGGGCGGACTTCTTCCAGTGTCCCTCCCAATATGCGCAGGGCATTGGAAGCCTCTTTGATTTCTTCCTCATATTGCGCTCCTTTAAGAGCAATGAATAAGCCATTGTTCCGCACGTAAGGCAGCGCCCATTCACAGAGAATGGAAAGGCGGGCCACCGCCCGGCTGGTCACCAGATCAAACTGTTCCCGGTATGCTTCCTGATGGGCCATTTCTTCAGCCCGCCCGTGAAGGAACGCCACCTTCCGGAGGCCCGTTTCCCGGCATACTTCATTCAGGAAGTTCAATCGCTTCTGCAGGGAATCAAAAAAAGTCACCGTAAGATCCGGCCGGAAAATAGCCAGGGGAATACCGGGAAAACCGGCACCCGTACCGAGATCCAGCAGGGAGGCATCCTTTGGAAAATACCTTTCATCATAACAGGACAAGCTGTCAGCCATGTGTTTGACTGCTACTTCACCCGGATCGGTAATGGCTGTCAGATTCATGACTTTATTCGTTTCCAGGAGCAGTTCTTCAAACCGGCAGAACTGTCGTATCTGATAGTCTTCCAGTACAAGTCCCATAGCTTCCATAGCATGGATGAGGTCATTTTGAAACATGGCCGCCCTCCCGCTGATACTGTTCCAGATAAATGAGAAGGGCCGTAATATCTGCCGGAGAAACGCCGGAAATACGGCTGGCCTGCCCAAGCGACCGGGGCCGGATTTCATCAAGTTTCTGCCGCGCTTCACCGGACAGCGTATCAATATCGGCATACACAATGTCGTCCGGCATGAGTTTTTGTTCCAGACGGTTCATTTTTTCTACTTGTTCCATCTGGCGGCCAATATATCCTTCGTACTTGATCATGATTTCGATTTCTTCTTTGACATCGGCATCCAGTTCGGGAAGATCAAAAGTCTGGCACAGTTTGTCATACGACAGATCCTGACGGCGCAGTAATTCATAGGCCGTTATGCCCGTATGGACCGGAGCCGTGCCGAGAGCATCCAGTTTTTCCGCCATCGCTTTGCTCGGTGTAATGGAAATGGATCGCAAAGCGGCGATGCCATCAGCAATAGCTTTCTTTTTGGCACAAAATACGTCGTACCGTTCCTGACTGACCAGACCGATATCATAGCCTTTCTGGGTCAGACGCAGATCGGCATTATCCTGACGGAGGACGAGGCGGTATTCACTGCGGCTGGTCATCATGCGATATGGTTCCTGCGTTCCTTTCGTAACCAAATCGTCAATGAGTACGCCAATATACGCTTCCGAACGGGTAAGGATAAAAGGATTTTTTCCCTGCACCTTGCGGGCAGCATTGATACCGGCAATCAGGCCCTGGGCTGCTGCTTCTTCATAGCCGCTGGTACCATTGGACTGGCCGGCAGAAAACAGGCCGCTCACTTTTTTCGTTTCCAGGGACGGTGTCAGCTGCAACGGGTCGAGGCAGTCATATTCAATAGCATATCCGGGCCGCATGATTTTCACATCTTCCAGCCCGGGAATGGTGCGCAGGAATTCGTATTGGACATCGATAGGCATACTGGTACTCATGCCCTGGACGTACATTTCTTCCGTAGATTGTCCTTCTGGTTCGATAAAGAGCTGATGCCGCTTTTTATCGGCGAAGCGGACGATTTTTGATTCAATGGAAGGGCAGTACCGGGGACCGATACCTTGTATGATGCCATTGCACATGGGTGCCCGGTCAAGATTATCGCGGATAATTTTGTGCGTTTTTTCGTTGGTAAACGTCAGCCAGCAGCATTCTTTATTCCGGTTTTTCCATTCTGACAGGAACGAAAAGGCATGACCATCAGTATCACCTTCCTGCACAGCCATTTCATCCGTACGAAGCGTACGCCGGTCTACCCGGGCTGGTGTCCCCGTCTTGAAACGCATGAGTTTCAATCCTGCTTTTATCAGCGACCCGGACAGATCTTCTGCCGAGCGCTGGCCGATAGGACCTCCGGAATAGGTGCATTCGCCGATGATGATTTTACCTTTCAGATATGTCCCGGTCGCCAGGATGACACAGGATGCGCCATAGACTTCCCCCAGTTCGGTCTGTACGCCGGTTACTTTTCCGTCTTTTGTAAGGAGGTCCGTAATCATGAGCTGCTTGACATCGAGATGATCCTGATTTTCCAGTGTTTTTGTCATGGTCATCTGATACAGTTTTTTATCTGACTGGGCACGCAGGGAATATACGGCTGGCCCCTTGCCCGTATTGAGCATACGCATCTGCAGGCACGTCAGGTCCGTATTGATTCCCATCTGGCCACCCAGGGCATCGATTTCCCGTACGAGGTGGCTCTTTCCCGGCCCTCCTACAGCAGGATTACAGGGCATAAGAGCAATATTATCAAGATTCAATGTCGCCATCAAGGTTCTGGCACCCAGACGGGCACTGGCAAGGGCTGCTTCACAGCCGGCATGGCCGGCACCGATGACGATAACATCATACGTATCTACTACATACATGGAATTTCCTTCCCTTTCGCAATACATTTGCAATCTATTTATCATTTACCCAGACAGAACCGGCTGAATATTTCTTCAACAATATCATCGTGAACCGTATCGCCTGTAATCGAGCCCAGCGTATCCCACGCCTGACGGATATCGATGACAGCACAATCCAGAGGCATTCCATCCTGCAACGACTGCCGTGCCCGTTCCAGAGCTTCTGCACTCTGCCGTACCAGTTCTATATGGCGGGTATTGGTCAGAAGAGCGCTGGGGCCATCGGTAAAGCCGCCTTTCAGCACTTCCTGCAGGAGTCTGTCCTTCAACTCTTCCAGACCGTCCCCGGTACTGGCCGAAATGGGGCAGATTGGGAAGCCATAGGTGCTCAGGTCCTGGCTGGTCATGACAGACGGCAGATCCGTCTTATTTAGGACAATAATGACATTTTTATCTGCCGCAGACTGGAGGATATCTTTGTCTTCATCCGTAAGGGGACGGGAACCATCTATGACAGCCAGGATGATGTCTGCCTGGTCCAGATACCGACGGGCCCGGCTGACGCCAATTTTTTCGACTGTATCATCCGTTTCCCTGATACCGGCTGTATCGACGAGGCATACGGGAACGCCGCGCAGGGTAATCCATTCTTCTAATACATCCCGTGTCGTACCCGGCACGTCCGTAACGATGGCCCGTTCTTCCTGAAGAAGACGGTTCAGGAGACTCGACTTACCGGCATTGGGCGTACCGGCAATAGCGGCCATGACGCCGTCGCGGATCATGCGCCCGTTCTGGGATTCTTCCAGCATATGCTGCAGTTTTTCCTGCATTTCCTGCAAAGCACCGGATACGTCCGGCACAGCAATATCTTCCAGATCTTCTTCCGGATAATCAATCATGACTTCCAGCCGCGTCACCAGCTCGGTCAGTTCTTTGCGGGTCTTATTGATGACCTTGGAGAGCCGGCCCTCCAGCTGGCTTACAGCACTGGTGAGACCGGCCCTGCTTTTAGCCTGAATCACATCCATGACGGCCTCAGCCTGGGCCAGGTCGATACGGCCATTGACAAAGGCCCGTTCCGTAAATTCACCGGGATTGGCCATGCGGGCACCACTGCGCAATATGAGCTGCAAGATAGATTCCAATGCTTCCCGGCCGCCATGGCACTGGATTTCCAATACGTCTTCTGCCGTATAGGAGTGAGGGCCTTTCATGATAAGGGCCAGGACTTCATCGATACAGGTCCCATTTTCATCGACAATAGTCCCGTACTGAATAGAACGATCACGGCGTTCCTTCAGGGGAACTGCCGATTTACTTTTAAATATTTTATCTCCTACAGCATAGGCATCGGGTCCGCTGATACGGATTGCACCGATACCGCTTTCTCCCAGCGGTGTCGTAATCGCCGCAATGGTATCTGCCGTATCGTACATACAAACACTCCTTTCTGACAGGACTACAGGCGGACCGGTCAGATAACAAAAATGGCCAGATACCAGCGGTCCGTGAAAGATTCACTAACCAACTGACACTGACCACTGGTCACTTGCTCCGTTAGCCTTATTCAGCGTAATAAATGACGACATGACGGTACGGATCCTGACCTTCACTTTCCGTACGGACATGTTCGGCGTCCTGAAGTGCTACGTGGATAATTTTCCGTTCATAGCCGTTCATCGGTTCCAGGACGACTTTATCACCTTTCTTTTTCACCCGTCCAGAAAGGCGCAAAGCCAGCTGCTTCAGCGTTTCTTCCCGGCGGTGGCGGTAATTTTCGACGTCGAGCATGATGAAATGCCGCGTTTCTTTTCCCTGATTGGTTGTCAGATTGGTAAGATACTGGAGTGCATCCAGCGTCTGTCCATGTTTGCCAATGAGGATACCGAGATTTTTTCCATGGAGATGAAGGATAATTTTGTCCGGCTTGATCATTTTTTCAATCATGACCTGCATGCCCATATTCTTCAGGACTTCCTGGAGAAATTCCCGTGCTTTGGCAGCCGCTTCTTCAGCGGTAAAATCTTCTACGGAATCTGCTGATTCTTCTGCAGGAGAATCTGTTACGGAATCTTCCCCGTCATCGGCAGGACTAGCTGTTTCCGGTTCGGCCGGATCAGCAGCTGGTTCAGACGCAGACTGTGGTTCTGCCACTGCTTTTGTTTCCGTAGCGGCGGTCTGTTTTTCTGCTTCTTCTGCCTTGCGCACATCTTCCTGCTGCCGCTGCAGCACGTGTTCTGCTTCTTCTTTGGCTGTCACGCGGACGACGGCAGGCTTGCTGCCAATGCCGAGAAAGCCGCTTTTCGGTTCGGCCAGCACTTCTACCGTCACTTCATCACGGGTCAATCCCAGCTGTACCAGACCGGAACGGACAGCATCTTCTATCGTTTTTCCTGTCGCTTCTACATGATTCATGCGTTAGCAGCTCCTTTCTTTTTGCCGCGGAACATGATGATCTGCTGCAGCCACTGGAATACGTTGGATACAACCCAGTAAATGACAAGGCCACTGGGGAAACTGATGCTGATCCAGCCAATGAAAAGAGGCATGACAATCTGCATGATTTTCTGCTGTTTGGCCTGGGCTTCATTCATCGCTACCTGGGCACCGCTCATCTGTTTCTGGATAGCAAAAGTGGAGATAGCTGAAAGAATAGGCAGAATATAAGTAGGATCGGCATCGCCGAGACTGGGCATCCAGAGAAAACTCTTGTATGCTTCATCATAGGGATATTCACGCAGGGCATAAAATATGGAAATAAGGAACGGCATCTGGATAAGGATAGGCAGACAGCCTGAAAACGGACTGACTTTTTCTTCTTTATACAATTTCTGCAGGGCCATCTGCATTTTTCTTTGGTCGCCCTTATACTTTTTCTGTAATTCCTTGACTTTCGGCTGAATTTTCTGCATGCCTTCCATAGAACGGATTTGTTTAGCCGTCAGAGGCGCCAGTATCAGCTTGATGATAACCGTCAGCAAAATGATGGCAATGCCATAACTCGGATACCCGACCATATGGGTAAACTGGTAGCAGTAATCGAGAAAAACGGACATAATGCCAGACAGCACGTCCATGATTCCGCTAAAAAAACTCAATACTCTCAACTCCTGTCGAAGATTAAAAATGAAAAAATCAGACAGCCTTCATTTCATCTGCCTGATACCTAGGGTACAGGATCATATCCGCCTTCATGAAAGGGATGGCATTTTAAAATGCGCCTGATTGCTAAATAACTCCCTTTCAGTGCGCCGTACTTCTGCAACGCTTCAATGGCATAAGCAGAACATGTAGGATAAAAACGGCAGCACGGCAGATGCAGCGGAGATATGCACATCTGATAAAAACGTATCAGGAATATGAATAAGGATTTCATTCACATCGCTTCTTCCATACGTTCGCCCGGCGGAACAATTGCAGGATGCTCCGCTCAGCTTCTTGATATCCAACCTGTTTTAAATAGCCGCGCCCAATCAGTACCAGATCATAACCGTCTTTCAGCTCGTATTGATGGAGGCGGTATACTTCCTTCATCAGCCGGCGGCACCGGTTGCGTTCTACGGCACAACCGATTTTTTTGCCAGTTACAAAACCGATACGGGTTGGCTGTTTGGGAGAACGGGGCAGTACATACAATACGGCCAGGCGGTTGACAACAGATCTGCCATGGCGGTATACGAGCTGGTATTCCCGGTTTTTGCACAGCCTCTTCTCTTTGTTTAACTCGTACATCGTATAGTTCCTAAGCTTGTAATTCCTAAAAATGGCAGAAGAACAGAAAAATTCCTTCCAGGAACTTTTCTGTTCATCTCGTAAAAATTAAGCAGAAAGCTTCTTTCTGCCTTTCATGCGGCGTTTTTTCAAAACCATACGGCCACCTTTAGTCTTCATTCTTTCACGGAAGCCATGAGTTCTTTTCTTCCACAATACATTCGGCTGATATGTCTGTTTCAAGATAGACACCTCCTTCTTATCGATACAACGTATATTGAATTTACACCATAACAGTGTAATTATAGACAATCCCCCTGCCGATGTCAATTGTTTATTGGAAAAATTTGAAAAGACTGGGTTATCCAAAAAAGCAGAGATATAGACGGAGTATATAGATGCTTTATTAAATATAATCAAAGCCTAACATATATATAACCAATTTCTAACTTCTATTTGTGCACAACTTACTTTTGATGTACAATACAGATGTGGTCTTCATACAAATATTCACCAAGTTATACACAGTTTATCCACAGATTGTGGATAATTTAATAGGTCGGAAACTCGATATTTATCGGCTTTCCGCTTTTTTCAGCCTATTTTATCCACTTTATCCACAATCTTTTATGAACATATCCACACATCACCCGATTGGAAAGGAATGCATGACATGATAGACCTGACTGAACTCTGGATCGGTATACTGACCGATATACGGCCTCAGGTATCCCCGCAAATTTACGACAACTGGTTTGAAGCAGCCCTGATTCCCTGTATGTATGAAAACGATGTCCTAACACTGGATACGACGAGTCGTTTCGTCTGTTCTTTCATCAGCAAAAAATATACAGATCTCCTGGAAACGGCAGCCAGCCATGTAACAGGCCGTCCTACACAGGTACGCCTTATCTACAGCACGGGAGGGGAAACGACCCCCGACCCGTCTGTATCTCCGGCAGCACCATCATCGGCGTCTTCAACACCTGCAGCATATCATCCGGAAAAAACGGTATCTGCAGCACCAGCTTCGTCTTTTAAAGTACTGGAAGAAGACACGATCCGGGAAAATCAGGAATATGATGAACCCGAATGGGCACAAACGACACTGGAACCGGTAGATACGGAAAATCCTGATACGTATGAATACGAAAGTATTTCTCTTCCAGAAATCCGCTCAGCCAAAGATATCACGCCACCGCCAGCAGCAGAAAAACCAGAACCGGTCCCGGCCGCACAGGTTCCCGTTTCTGACGGATTGAACAGCAACTATACGTTCGATACGTTCATCGTTGGCAACAGTAACCGTATGGCTAACGCCGTCGCATTGTCCGTAGCTGGTGCACCGGCCCAAAAATACAATCCTTTCTTTATTTATGGCGATTCCGGACTGGGAAAAACTCATCTAATGCACGCCATCGGTCATAAAATCCGGGAAAATTTCCCTAACATGAGTTTGCGCTGCATTACCAGCGAAGACTTTGCCAATGAGCTCATCCAGTCTATCCAGGATAAAAATCCGGAAAGCTTCCGACAGCGGTATCGCAACGTCGATGTACTCCTCGTCGATGATATACAGTTCCTGGAAAATAAAGAACATACACAGGAAGAATTTTTCCATACTTTTAATAAGTTATACCAGGATCACAAACAAATGGTATTCACCAGCGACCGGCCACCACAAAATCTGAAAAAACTGGAAAACAGGCTCCGTTCCCGATTTCAGGCCAGCGCCGTCGCCCGCATAACGCCACCGGATCTGGAAATGAGGACAGCCATTCTCCGCCGCCGTTCCCAGTCTGAACACATTGAATTCCAAAATGATGCCATCAATTTCATCGCTGCTAATGTCAGTGAAAATATCCGTGAACTGGAAGGAGCTTTTGTCCGCGTCACGCTACAGGCTGCAGAGGAACATTCACCGGTTACGCTCGACATAGCCCAGCGGGCATTACAAGATTTAGTACAGGCCAGTGACAAGAAAAAATATATTACCATTGATGAAATCACAAAAGCCGTTTGTCAGTTCTATAAAGTAAAATATGAAGACCTGATGAGCAAGAAGAAAACCAAGTCGATTGCTTTTCCCCGCCAGATAGCCATGTATCTCTGCCGTGAACTGACGGAAAACACGTATCCTCATATAGGAACGGCATTCAATGGCAGAGACCATTCTACGGTTATGCATGCCTGTGATAAAGTTGCCAAGGCAATGGAAAAAGATAAAAATTTTCGCACCATGATAGAACAATTAAAGACGCGCATCATGAGCGTGGACAAATGAGCGGAAAAAATGTGGAAAAAAATCCGTTTATCCACATCTTCCGGAAAACAGTGGATTTGTGGATGGAAAAATCCTGTTTATCCACAAGTTATACACATCTGTGGATAGCATAAAATAAGGCCTTCACAGGACTTATGCACAATTTCACAGCGCCTATGACTATTACTACGATTTTAACTCATTTTTCAATTAACCTCACCATCATAGAAAAGGGGACAACCATGAAACTCAGATTCAAAAAAGAAGACCTCAACAAAGGACTCCAGTCCGTACAAAAAATCGCCCAGGATAAAAGTAATAACATTTCTTATGAAAATGGCCTGCTCATCAAAGCCATCGGTGATATGATCGAATTCCAGGCCAATGATTACGATATGGGAATCCGTACGGAAGTACCGGGCGTCATTGAAGAACCAGGCGAAGTATTTATTGCTAATCCATTTCTCATCGAACTGACACGCCGTCTGCCTGGTGATGAAATCGAGATGATCAAAGAAGATGGAGATACCCAGCTCCTGTTAAAAGGCGGAAAACTGAAATTTGAATGCCTGACAATCAATCCGGATGATTTTAATGAAGTAGACATTGTTGAAAATGGTACTTCTTCTTTCACGACAGACAGTATTACTCTGAAAGACCTCATCGACCATACATCATATGCCTGTTCTACCGATACGGCCCGTCCCATTTTCACCGGTACACATATCGATGTAAGCGGGACGACTCTCAATATGGTGGCTACAGACACTCATCGCCTGGCTCTCAAATCAGCCGAACTGGCCCAGCCGGCCGAACAGCCTTTCAAAGCCGTCATTCCGAGCCGGCTGCTCATGGAAATTGCCCGTCAGCTGCCGACGGATATACCGCAGGATGTACAGATTGTAGCGCTTCGCAATTTTATGACTGTCCGGTTTGGCAATATCTTTATCCGTACCCGGCTGATTGAAGGGGAATTCCCAAATTACCGCCGGGTTATCCCGACACAGTTTACCAGTACGGTGACGCTGAACCGCCAGGAATTTACAGCAGCCGTCGAACGCGCTTCTATCGTGGCAAAAGATGCCCAGTATAATGTCATTAATTTTGCTATTCAGGACGGACAGATCAGCCTGACCAGCCAGCATCCCGATTACGGCACGATTGAAGACAGTGTTTCCTGCCAGATTAAAGGCGAACCCATCCGCATCGCTTTTAATGGAAAATTTGTCCTGGATATCCTGAAACACTGCCATAGTGAAGAAATTGTACTCCAGCTGAAGACAAGTAGTCCGATGCTGGTACAAGATAAAGATGAACAGAATTGTGTATTTGTCGTTACACCAATGAGGGCAAAATGATAAAAAATATCGAAATTAAAACTAATATGATACAGTTAGACCAATTCTTAAAATGGGCTGATGTCATAGAAAGCGGAGGACAGATCCGTCCGCTTCTGGATGAAAAGAGGATTTTTGTCAATGGCGCATTATGCCAGGCCAAGCGGAAGCAGCTCCATTCCGGTGACATCGTTGAGATAAAGGGTATCGGTACGTATAAACTTATTGGGGAATAAAACTATGCTGATTCATGATATCCGCCTGCTGCATTTCCGCAATTATGATGATGAACGAGTGACATTTCCACCATCGATTGTCGTGCTGCACGGAAAAAACGGCCAGGGAAAAACGAATCTCCTGGAAGCGCTGTATATGGCAAGTATTGGTAAATCGTACCGGGGACTTGCCGATGCGGACCTCATCCAATGGAAGCAGCAGACGGCAAGTCTGATCCTTAATTTCAGCCGCAGCGGTGTCATACAGCAGATTAAAATGATTCTTTCCAAAGAAGCAAAGAAAGAACTATGGGTCAATAAGACGAGAGTGTCGCGCAGAGAGCTGATCGGTACGTTAAATGAGGTCCTGTTTTCACCAGAAGATTTGCAGCTTATCAAGGCGGGACCGGCTCTTCGCCGCCGGTTTCTCGATCGTGAATTATCACAGGTCAGTCCGGTGTACTGTCAGACTCTTCTCCGGTATCACCGGGCTGTTGCCCAGAGGAATCTGCTGCTTAAGCGAATGAAGTATGAAAAGGTCCAGTCCCTGGAAGAGTGGGACCGCCAGATTGCCAGCCTGGCAGCCGATATCGTACAGCGCCGCCTTCAGGCCCTGCATAAAATCCGCCTTCTGGCCCGGATTACCCACAAGCGCCTCAGCGGAGGGGAAGGACTGGACATTGACTATGTGCAGCCTTATGGTGACGGTAGGGAAAAGGATGCCCAGTGGTATTATGATATGCTGCAGTCCCATCTGGAACAGGACCGGTACCGCATGTCTACATCGGTCGGGCCCCACCGGGACGATTTGGAATTTTCCATTGCCGGAGCCAACTTAAAGAAATATGGCTCCCAGGGACAGCAGCGCACGGCTGTTCTGGCATTGAAGCTGTCCGAACTGGAATATATGAAATCGGAAACAGGGGAATATCCGGTACTTCTTTTGGATGATGTCATGAGTGAACTGGATAGTCAGCGCCGTCAGGCGTTATTATCCTTTGTTAAAGGACGTATCCAGACATTTATCACGACGACGGAACCGGATATGTTCCGGTCTGTTGCTGATTGTTCTTTTATCTGTATTGAACAAGGCAGGGTGGCTGCCAATGGTTAAACGGACCCATGAAATGGGAAAAGCCGGACTTTCTATACCGGCTGTCCTCAAAGAAAATAAACTGCTTACACCGTTCCGCTTTTTTCAGGCAAAGCGGGACTGGCCTCAGATTATAGGTAAACAAATTGCAAAATATTCTTATATTAAAGACGTAGATAAAAATTGCGTAATAATAGGCGTTCTCAACCCTGTGTGGATGAATCAGCTTTTTATGTACAGTCAGGAAATACAAAAGAAACTTAACGATTATATCGGTGAAGATTTCGTCCAGTCGGTGCGTTTTGTACGCAGTGGAAAAAAGCCGGCCCCGGTCGTGTATGAAACCCTTGAAGGAGAAGAGGAGTCAGACTATCCCCGGGGCCGTATCCGTGATGTGGTCTTATCCGATGATTATGTGCAGATGGTGAGGCAGGAAACATGCCACCTGCCGGAACGCATCCGCGGAAAGATGGCAGCCCTGCGCTTTGCCCAGGAAAAACGGCGCCTGTCCATGGAAGCCGAAGGATTCCGCCATTGCCCGCGCTGTGGCCGCTGGCTGGCAAAAGGAGAAACGATATGTCTCCTGTGCCGTCTCGAAGACAGGCAGCACAAGAAAAAGCTGGTACACGACCTGTTGATCCAGATGCCATGGCTGTCACTGGATCAGTTCGTTCATGAGATAGGAGCCGTACGCAGTGACCGGCTGTACGTAGAACTGTACAATGAAGTACGGCGGGACTGTATTTATAAGCTCATTGAACGGATCCACTACGATAGCGATACACCGGAAGATGATTTATTCCTGGCTTTGTTCATCACGAGGAAAACGCCGGTGGAACTAACCGATGATTATGTCCGCAACCTGGCTAACCGTTATAGAAAGAAGGAGTGATTATGTATCTTCATATCGGCGGAAACCGGATGATCGATGTACGCCGCCTCGTCGCCCTGTTCAAGGCTCATCCCAGCCGTGCCAGTAAAGCCAATCCGCTCATGCAGTACTATAAACCGTATGAATATGTGGGAAATAGTACAGAAAAGATTGGTACATATGTAGTCACGGAAGATGCTGTGTATGGTTCACCCCTGTCTCTTTCTACGCTGGTCAAACGGTATGAAGAGCTGTTTAGTGTGGATTGAACGGCTGAAATCTGGTATAATAAGATGTTACAGGTCCTGTGTCATCACAGTAGGACAGAAGAGGAGGAGCATTGCATGTCGGAAGACAAAAAAATAAAGTATGGTGCGGAACAAATCCAGGTCCTGGAAGGGCTGGAAGCCGTACGCAAACGGCCGGGTATGTATATTGGCAGTACGAGTCTGCGTGGACTGCACCATCTCGTATATGAAGTGGTAGATAATAGTATTGATGAAGCATTGGCCGGTTATTGCACACATATCGAAGTGGAAATCGGGGAAGACAATAGCATCAGCGTCATTGACAATGGCCGTGGTATTCCCGTTGCTATGCATAAAGTGGGGAAACCGGCTGTCGAAGTCGTTCTGACTGTGCTCCATGCCGGTGGCAAATTTGGCGGAGACGGTTATCCTATTTCCGGTGGGCTTCATGGTGTCGGCATCAGTGTTGTCAATGCATTGAGTGAATGGACCCGCGTGGAAGTCAAACGGGATGGATATTTGTATACTATTTCCTTTAAGCGTGGCGTGACCGACCAGCCGCTGATGAAAGTGCGTCCCTTGCGCCCCGGTGAAGAAACAGGTACCCACGTCACATTTAAACCGGATAAGGAGATATTCCCTGATACGGTCTATGATTTTGATACGCTTAAAACACGTCTGCGGGAACTGGCCTTCCTCAATAAGGGATTGCATATTACCCTGACGGATAAACGCGGTGACGGAAAACAGGAAGTATACTGCTATGAAGGCGGGCTGGTCTCGTTCGTAGAATTCCTGAACGAAAACCGTACGGCTGTTAATCCGACCGTTGTCCAGATTGATGGTGAAAAGAATAAAGTCATTGTCGATATCGCCATGCAGTATAATGACGGGTACAGTGAAAATATCTTGAGCTTTGTCAATGACATCTTTACTGAAGAAGGGGGAACTCATCTTTCAGGATTCCGTTCCGGTCTGACACGTACGATCAACGATTATGGCCGGCAGGCCGGACTCATCAAGGATAATGAAGATAATCTGTCCGGAGACGATGTCCGGGAAGGTCTCACGGCGGTCATCAGTGTCAAAGTGCGGGAACCGCAGTTTGAAGGACAGACTAAGACGAAACTGGGCAACAGTGAAGTCAAGGGGATTGTTGATAACATCGTATCAGACGGACTGCGGGAATATCTGGAAGAACATCCTGCAGAAGCTAAAAATATCATCAATAAGACGATTTCTGCATCGAGGGCCCGTCAGGCTGCACGCCGGGCACGGGAACTGACACGGCGCAAGAATGCATTGGAAATCAGTAGTCTTCCCGGCAAGTTAGCCGATTGCTCGGAAAAGAATCCGGATCAGACGGAAATTTATCTGGTCGAAGGTGATTCTGCCGGCGGCAGTGCAAAGCAGGGCCGGGATCGCCGCTTCCAGGCTATCCTGCCGCTCCGTGGCAAAATTATCAATGTGGAAAAGGCAAGGCTCGATAAGATACTGGCCAATGATGAAATCCGGTCTATGATTACTGCTTTTGGAACGGGTATTGGCGAAGAATTCGATATTACCAAGCGCCGGTACGATAAAATCATCATCATGACCGATGCCGATGTCGATGGCGCGCATATCCGTACGTTGCTGTTGACGTTCCTCTATCGCTACATGAAACCGCTGATTGAGCATGGTCATGTATTCATTGCCCAGCCGCCTCTCTATCAGATTCGCAAGGGCAAGAAACATTGGTATACCTA
>NZ_DGXL01000026.1:122018-122952 GCF_002395615.1 Megasphaera sp. UBA4233
ACCATGCTGCGCGTGGAAATGGCTGACGCTGAAGCCGCTGATGAGCTCTTTACGATTCTCATGGGCGATAAGGTTGAGCCGCGCCGCCAGTTCATCGAAGAAAATGCCAAACTGGTACGCAATCTCGATATTTAAGCAAATTTTAATTTGACTTTCCCATTTTTTATGCTATAGTAATAGCATAAATCCCATACAAGGGGAGTAGCTGAACGGTCAGATATCGTCAATACGGTGCATCGCACCCGGTATGGCCGGCTATAATTTAGTAAGCAAGACCTTGTCTTACAGGTGGCCTGCGGGCGGCGTGTAGGGCGAGGTCTTTTTGGTATTTATTTTTGACGGAAAAAGGAGTTTGATTAGCTGTGATGGAATCTATATTTGCAGGGATGTTCAGCCCTGAATGGTTTGCGGCATTATCGGGGATTCTGCTTTTGGATATTCTGCTGTCGGGTGATAATGCGATTTTGATTGCACTGGCCTGCAAGAATCTGCCGGAGCATCATAAGAAAAAAGCCATCTTTATCGGTGGTTTCGGTGCAGTGTTTATCCGCATTGTATGTACGCTCTTTGCCACCAGCGTGCTGGCGGCACCTTATATCGAGTTTATCGGCGGGGCGGCACTTCTCTATATTGCCGTGAAACTGTTGACCGACCATAAGGAAAACAACGAGGAAGGCGAGGCTCCGGCAAGTTTTGGCGCAGCTGTGCGCACGATTCTGATTGCCGACTTCATCATGAGCATCGACAATATCCTGTCGCTGGCTGGTGTGGCCAATACGGTGCCGGAAGGCAAATGGAGCCTGATTATCTGCGGTCTGTTGATTTCCATTCCCATCGTATTGTTTGGGGCACAGATTTTCCTGAAGCTCATGCAGAAGGTTCCTGCCCTTATCTATGGTGGTGCGGCCATCCTGGGCTGGACGGCGGCAGAACT
>NZ_DGXL01000007.1:0-69539 GCF_002395615.1 Megasphaera sp. UBA4233
GGTAAGTTTTTCTTTATCATTCCATAGGGTATTAAAAAGATTCAACAGTTCCTTGCTTGCCGGGTTCTCAAAGCGAGTTACAATATTGCTGATGTTATTTCCTCGTTCACAACCCATATCTACTGTTGTAAAAGAATTCACCGGCATATAGGTATAGGTGTCTTCTGGATTTTCTACGACGAGAAAATTGTTCATGCCTTCCCAGGTCTTATTGGAGCGAAATGTCGCCTTCTTGCGCATCCATTCTGCACATTCCTTGGCTACCGCTTTCTGTTTCAGTTCATTACGGAGCCGGACTTCAAATTCCGTTCCATATAGTCCTTTTTCACGATTCAGTCTCGGAATATAGAATTCTCGTCTTTCCTTGGGCGTTTTTTCTGCAATGAAAGTGGGAGACGTAAAAATGAACCGGAATTCATCACAATGTTCCAGCTCATGTTTAAGTGCCTGATATGCATAAATAGAAAAACATGCCGCTGCCACAGACACCTTGCTTCCAGATTGTATTATCTTGACTAGATCATCTTTTACGACCTTAGTAGTGTTATTGAATATTTCCATTTATTTGCTCCAGTATCTTTATCCATAAATTCTTTAAATACACATCATATTACAGCTTTTTATCTCCGAAGTTAATATTTCCCATTTTAACCAATATAACACAATTATAAATCCTATAGTTGCTATATACAAGCAACCCGCTTCAAAATGAACAGTCGGAGTTTGGCAACTATACCAGCGGGCCCTACGTAACGAAACTATCTATCACAAATGATTATATCCTTTCTTACAAACGGACACAGCTCATCGATGAGCTGCATGAATTATCCGGATTCAAGACAAACTATAAATTCATGACCAAAGTAATAATACGAACCATCGTAAAGAATTCAAAACCATTAACTAAAAAAAATGGGTCTAGTCCAACTTTGGTGGTTGGGCTAGACCTTTTTTTGTGGTCACGCTGTTTACAGTTTTGTGGTTTTGCTGGATACATTTTGTGGTTGACTAGACCATGTTTGTGGTCAAAAGGTATAAGTGTCTTCTTTATTCAGGTAGTATAAAATACGATTTCTGGTCCTCTTGAAATTACAGAATCCATTGGCATTGTTTAATAAACGCTGTACTTGACGGTTTTTTGATTCGATATAGCTATTGTTGATACGGCGGCCATTTACAACGGTAAATGAATTTACGATTTCTTGTTTCCAGTTGGAAAGTACAGTCAACCGTTTGTTGTATCTAGCGACGTTATCCAGCTGTACATTATAGTTCAGTACCACTTTAAATTTCATCAATACATATGCCAGGACAGGGTCTGGTGTTTCCCTGCGACATTTCAGTCGGACCGCATTGAAATCTTTGGTGAGATGTTGTAAGACATGGAAACTATCGGCACAGATGATGGCTTGGGGACAGTACGATTGGAAGACGGAGCGAAATGATTCAGACATGTCGATGGAAACATATTGAATACGACCCAACTCACTTGTGTGAGTTTCATAGGAATACGTCTCGTGTTTAATATGGCTGAGATAATAAAGAAGATAAGATTTCTTGCGGTCGGGAAGTATATCGATAATGACATCCGTAACAAAATCCATCAAGAGACTGCAGTAAAAAGAATCATAGTCGGAGTCTGGCAGATAATGCTCATCGAGAGATAAAATTTTTGGGGGCAATAGTTTGCGTGCAATATGGACATACCTGTCGAAAATACGGAGAACCATAGCTTTAGATATGTAGTTCCTCTTGGCCGCGAGGGTGTAGGTGATTTCCGGATGTTTAAGATTCTGTAATATGTTGATCTTAGTTTCATGAGTAATGCTTTCATGAGAATGCGTGAAGGGATTCGGTTCGTTGAATGTAATCTGGCAGGTGTTGCAACGATACCTGCGTTGGAGATGCAGGATGATGCATGCTCTGTTGATGAATGTGGAATGAGTAAGTTTGCGTGGGTAATATCCATGAATATGCGTCTGGCCGCTGCAATACGGGCAGCTACAGTGAGCGTCAACAAGACGGATTTTAATGACCATAGAACCGTCGGATTGATTGAGGGTCAGTAAATCCTGGATTTCTTAGTGTAAAATAGTTCTCGGTAAGACTTGTCAAAAAGAAAGAAGACCCTGATAATAATGAGAGGCCACCACACCAATCTCATCAAACCGAGGTCTTCTATGGAAACTATTGTAACAGAAATCATCAAAACAATAAAGGACTCCGATACAGTTATTGAACGGGATATGAAATTATTAGCCCTGTTTTTCGAATTATTCCGAACCGCATTGGGGATAGCATTAGAACAGCTCGACCGGGAATTAGCAATGGAATATAAAAAGCAGGGATATATCGTAGAGCGCCAGGATGGACGGACAGTGCAATGCCTGTGCGGTATCGTATCGTTTGTCCGCCGACGAATGAAAAAGCCGAGAAAGAAAGGCATCTATCCACTGGATAAACAGCTCCGATTGAAACCCTACCAACGATTTTCCGCTTTGCTGATGAAGAAAGTGGCGGAAACGGCTACCAGCTGTGTATATCGAAAAACGGCCGATATCGTGAACCGATTTACCCTGACGAACCTGAGTCATCAAACGGTGAAGCATATTGTGATGCAATCGGGGAAATTGTGTCAGGAATGGCAGGACATTCAGCGTCAGGAAAGTCCCGCAGAAGAAACGGAAGCCCCGGTTGTGTACATCGAAGGAGACGGGCTGGTCTTGTGGGGACAGCATAAGAGGCAGTTGGAAATACACCGGATGCAGGTGTATGAAGGACGGAAAAAAGAAGGAAAACGGACCCGGCTGCTCCATGCGTATCACATGGCTTCTACAGAATATGAAAAGACACGGGACCAAGCAGGGTGGTACATGCACCGGCAGTATGGATTAAGCCATACGATAGTGATCAGCAACGGGGATGGCGGAACGGGATATGGCTATGAGGCGTTTCAGGAACTGGCAGCAGGGTGCAAGTGGCATGAGCACCAACGGGATGTCTATCATGTACACCGCAAGGTGAAAGAACGGCTGCCTTTTGCTGCACCGGAGGTACAGGAAGAAATCCGGAAGAGTATCTGGAAGCATGATGAAACGAGTCTGGCACTCTGGCTGGATACGGCTGAATCGGAAGCAGAAGGAAACGATGAATTACAAGACGTGGAACGGTTACGAAAGCGATTTAAGAACATCATGAGGAAAGTGATGAAACGGGTCCCTATGCAGCCTCACAAGGGCGTGCATCAAGGAAGTATAGGAACGTACAGCTCAGCAAGCAGTCCGTTAGGAAAGCTGGCAAAAGGGCTGCAAATGGCATATATTTTGTAAAAATGTGGAAATAAGACCCCGCTTATTACCTAGGTCTAAAGGAAAGACCGAAAACTTCTTGACACTAACCCTGGATTTGTTCGGGTTTGATGTTCAAAATATTTGTGATAAACTGATGTAAAGACATATTGTCTTGCCTCCTTCTTAGAAATGAATGGGTGATGCTTTCATTTTAAGAAGGAGTTTTTTATTGCAAGGGGCAGACCACAAAGTGTAAACAGCCCCACCACAAAGTGTGACTAGGATGACCACATAAAATGGACTAGAAAAAGAGACCACAAAAATTGGACTAAGGGTGACCACACCACAAAATCTGGACTAATACCAAAAAAATAGCATGTATGGAGACTAAACAAAAATACTCGCAAAGCCCATTACCACAGGCCTTGCGAGTATTTTTGTTATTTTAAAAGTATCAAAGATAGTATAGCAACAAAATAAGTATTTTTTACCAGAGTACCAGAATCCAATATAGAATTTATCGATATTCGAAATTGATAACATCATTTAAAGCGTAAAATCTTATATTTCAGCCCATTAAACAAAATGACATCATCAACATGTGCCTGGATACAAGCCTTTGCAAATGTTGTAGGATGACCTGTGCCTGGTTTTTCCAAATAAAAAACTTTTTGAATGCTATCGCCATTATTGGAAATTTCTAAAACGACCACTGATTTACACCCTGTCCAATTTTTTTTATTGATGTGAGAATTGATTATTGGCTGGCTTGTCTTTTTTTGTTTTTTCTTTTTTTTATTTTTATTTTTATCATTCTTGTTCCATACAGGCATAGTAGTAATGTTTTTCTGTATCAACATTTGTTGAGGAATCTTATATGTTTTTTCAGAAACGGGCTTCCCGTATTCATAGTAGCCACAATAACCTGGATTGCATCCGACTGAAAAATCAGGAGCAGCCACATTACAACAACACTTTTTATCCATATCATAAAATTTACATGTTTTTTTTCTACGTCCCGGAGTATACATATTAGGGTCATATTCAATATGCCAATTTCCTTCCAACTTTCCTTTAGGGTGTCGATTGCTCATAAAATTTCACTTCGCTTCTTTGTTGATTTCCGCATTTCTTTCTAAATACATTCGTCAAAGCATAGGAAAATTCCTGCAATCCGGATAATCAGCATCCAGGTTAGAACGCTTTGCCCGTTCAAAAAGTAAAAAACGCTACACCATGTGAAATGTAGAACTAGGAATTTTTCATCCACAGTCCATCCGGAATACTATTATTTCAGCCGGTAATAACGGGAACGTTTTCCCAGCCCTTTTCTCTTCAGTTTACCAGAAGCTATCAGCTTTCGCAAAGCCTCTTCTATCGAACTGACACTAAGCGATAGACAAAGTTCCCAGCTATCCTGTTAGGTAAAACGACCGATTTTGTTCTGTACAGTCTGTCTTGTGAAGCAACCAATGCTTCATAAGACAAATCCTTACCCCATGTTTCCCTTTTCATACCCCCACAGCCTTATGCGTACGCAAACAAAAAAATAACCACGCGGCTCGTAAACCGCGTGGTTATCATATTCTTTATGGTGGAGATAAGGAGGATCGAACTCCTGACCTCTTGCATGCCATGCAAGCGCTCTCCCAGCTGAGCTATACCCCCATGTCGTGACTACAAGGGGAATTATAGCATTTACTGATTTCCTTGTCAAGGCAAATTTTGAATCCGCCGGGAACTTCCCGTTCAGTCTTTCCAGTCTTCCGACAGTGTCGGAAGAGAAATAGGCTCATTCATTCCGCGTCCGTTTCTTTTTTCTATCTTCATACCTAATTCCTGCCGTATCTGGTCCCGGAGGTCGTTCCAATTGGCCCAGTACTGGCGCTTTTCTCCTTCCAGAGCCTTGGTAATATCGGCCAGGGCCGTCCTGTTTTTGTGACTTTTCCATTCACACCAGGCCTTCTGGGCATAGAGCTGGCTGCGGAAGGCCTGTTCCAGGGAACCTTGTCTCTCCGTATCCAGACACTGTAATGCTTTTCCCAAATACCCCGCTGCGTCTTCATATCGTCCAGCCTGGATAAGCAGCAGGGCATAGTCCGTATTTCCTCTTGCCGGATTCGTATCCTTAGCCAGCCAGGACGCATAGCGGACCAGCCCTTCTTGTACTTTTCCACCATAGATAGAAAGCCAGCTGGCGTAATAGGCTTGTTCCCGGGCCGGGATATACGTCCGGTCGGCTTGTTCCAGCCAGTGAGCGGCTTCCAGAGGACGCCCCTGATTATATTCCAGCAAGGCCAGATTCCAGCAGAGCCCCGCATCATGAGGCGACAGCAAAACGGCTTTTTTTAATTCATCCCGGGCCTTCCGTTCATTTCCCTGCAGGAGCCAGTTATACGCCCGCAGCGCATGAAGATGGGCATTATCCGGTTTCAATCGCAACGCTTCCTCACAGGCGGCAGCCGCCCGTACATAGTCCTGCTGCTGATCCGCCCAGGCGGCTTCCATGACTGGGCGATACAGCACCGGATCTTGTGCTGCCTGATTGGCCGCTCCATAGGTCAGGTCTTTCAATATCCCATCCCGCCACACGGTGGCAACCTGCACCATTTTCGGCCAGGCTTCAGGCAGATGCAGTTCTTTGTGCATTTCCTGCCGGTGAATTCTTTCTGTCAGAAGGTGTACCTGCCGTTCCCCTGCATCCGCCGGAAGGGGCGTAGTCATGACTTCTTTCAGCATATGTTCCAGGACCTGGTTTCCCATTCCCCAGGTATTCATGGCATACCGGACATAGCCGTCGCGATCGATAAAAATCAATTGCTCCATCCGGCCCAGTTTGCTATATGAGGCCTGGTCGGTATAGAGTTTGGGTAAAGAAATATCCCAGTCCCGCAGTTCCTGAAAACGGGACTGATTGGGCGTGGCCGGAAAAACGATGTAGAAATCGGCCCGCCCTTTGTATTTCTTCTGCATTTCCTGCACAAATTGCAATTTCTTATCCAGCTGGATGCTGTGAGGAATGGACTGTGCCATGTACAATAATGCAGCCCGATGATTCTGTCCGATATTCGACACCGTCTTTTGTGTTCCCATATCATACAGCGCCACAGACGGTATCCGGTCTCCCGGTCGGACGCCACTTTCCATCGCTTTTCCAGACTGCCAGTGTACTGTCCCAGATGAACTCATACCGATACGTTGCCTGGCAGCTGGTGTCTCTGTCTGCGTTCCCGCCTCCGTGGCAGCACACAGGCTTCCCACATACAGCGCCAATGTCACCGTCAGTATCGTCATTCTGATTGACCATTTCCCCACGTTTCTCATCTCCCCTGAATCATGCAGATACTATTTTATATGATATTCAGAGTATACCATAATCACTTAAACTATGGCTATATGTTATTCGTATCCCTTATTTTTTTCACAGTGAGACTTGAAAAATCATGGTAAACGATTATAATATAACTATGTTTCACGGGATTATAGCTCAGCTGGTTAGAGCGCTACGCTCACATCGTAGAGGTCTGGTGTTCAAGTCACCATAATCCCACCATCTGCATAAAGACTACTTTTTTCAAGGTTAGGCAGTCTTTTTGTCCTGTAGCTCCTATAGTCAAGGTAGGGGCTACTTTTTTTATATCATCACGCTGTTAAAACTGTACTTTTATACATGATTTACACGGAATGTCTGTAATAAATTGTTTGTGTCTATATACTGTTCTACGGCTTGTACAACTTCCGCTTTTGCTCCATCCGCTCTATGTAAATCTGCATAATGGGTTATCATTCTGGGGTCAGTGTGTCCTGTAATAGCCATAATATACTCATACGGGAGATGCTGTTGCAGACATATCGTTATCAGAGTGTGTCTATACGCATGGACACCAATATTTCTGGTAATACCTGCTTTTTTCTTCCATGCCCTGAAAGTACGGCTAAAATTGTCTGGGTCCATATATTTGTCTTCTTCCTTCTGGCCTATAACAATCTTTCTGCCCTTGCCATATGTAGCTCTGTACTGCTGAATCAATACAAATAATTCTGGAGAAATAGGAATGATACGTGTACTTTCTTCTGTCTTGTTATAGTCTGTCAATAATGGTTTTTCCCCCGTCTTGACTATTGAACTGTGAATAAAGATAGTACGTTTATCCATGTTTATGTCTTCCCATCGCAAGGCTAATAATTCGCTACGTCTCATTCCCGTAAAGAACATCAAAGGCAATGCCAGCCATTGATAATGGTCTTTTGATGCTGAAAACAGTGCCATTACTTCTTTATCCGTCAAGGCTGTTTCTTTTTTGTTCTTATGAACCTTTGGCAGTTTGACATATTCAGCCGGGTTAGACTCTATCATCTTTTCCCCTACGGCTTCTTTCAGAATTGGTTTTAACACACTATTTATCATGTCTTGAATAGTCCGTGGAGCTATATTCAAAGAAGCGTCTCTCACCATGTCTTGTATTGTCTTCTTTGTAAGCTCTGTCAACATAAGACCATCAAAAGCAGGATAGAAGTATTTACGACAATATACATCGTACTTCTTCCATGTGTTTCTTTTTATTTCAACTCCTTTTGCTTCCAACCATTCGGCTATATACGTATTGACAGGAATTGTTTCACCTTTATAATGCGTTCTGGACATTTCATGTAATTGTTTGCACATCTGTTCTAATTCCTGTTTGTTCATCATAATATCATTCTCTCCTTTTACTAATCGAGAACAACACAATGATAAACATGTAAACCATATTCATCATAGCATTATTCTCGAATACTGAAAATAGACAAAAAGAAAGAGCCTACAAACGAAAATGTTCATAGGCTCCAATAAAGGATGATAACCAAAAATATTCCTATTTTGCCGTTTTTAGCTTCTGTAAAGCTCTGGGGTATAGTTGGATACCTAAACCCATTTACAAATCCTAAAAACGCACTGGGATGCGTCCGGAGACACAAAAACAGTAAATCATGATGCAAGGTTCCCTATGCTTTGTGTCTTTCCCTGATGCGGTCAACTAACATATCTATTTGCTATATACTAAGATATATGATAATTCGCACTGGGAAGCGTTTTTAGCTTCTGTAAGGCTCTGAGGTATAGTTGGATACCTAAACCCATTTACAAATCCTAAAAACGCACTGGGATGCGTCTAGAGACACAAAAACAGTAAATCTATGATTATTCTTTCTCTTTCTTAAAAAGGTTCTGGGTCTTCCTCTCTGGTCCGTACATCTTCCAACTTTAAAGAACGGATAGAGTCAAAAATGGATTGGCTTGTTACCCCTATATCATAATCATAGAAATTATCTTCCTTCTGATACCGTTGTAAATTGCTTCTGGCTCCTTTTGTTTTTAGTGTCTTCTGTTTCTTATGCAGTAACATACTGCTATGAATAACCTGTACCGCTTCTTTTGTTAAACTATCTTCCTCTAAAAGCTCTGCAAGGCTCCTGCATGTACAATACCTATAACGCAAAAAAGAATATGGGTCTTTCTCAAAAGGCTTGCACTCAATAGGATAGTAGTCTTTCTTTCGCATGAACTGATAAAAAGCTGTAGCAGTATCACCAACATACAGTTCATTTTCAGATGTAGAGATATAGTAGATATACACATATCCCCTGTCTCCCATGCCTATAGTAATAGCTGTAAAACATAACAAATCTATATCCTTGTTTTGTCTGCTCAACCATAACTGAATACGATGTTGTTCCTTAGCAATCTCGTCTTGCTTTATCCGTTTACGGAATACGACATAACTAACACGCCATTCATTCGCTATAGCTGTATCAGCAATACTACAAAAATAGAGCATATGTGTTTGTACCGCCCTGTTACGGTCATAATAAAATTGTAATTGGTCTTCAAGTGGTAATGTCCTGAAATGTCGTAAAAGCTCATCTTGTTTCTTCTTTTTGGCTCCCTTGCATTTCAATATTCTTTGTTTGTCTTCTTCTGATAGCAATACACGTTTTGTCTTATCCTCTGTATTGGTGTCTGTCTGTTCCCTGATATAGGTGCCACAAGGTAGACAAAACACGTCAATTTTCCGTTCCGTATATCCATCTTCTTTCCAATCTTCATCCATTGCAATCTCTCCCTTTGAAATTTATCATAGTATTTTCACACTTAAAAGTCCCATAAACCGCATAACTAAGCCATTTCTAAGGGGTCCTAAGACCTTCCCCAAAACTCCATAAAGATACGCCATCAGACCGACAAAAACCATCCATCCATGACCACCACCATCAAGACACGTAAAGGCCCTGAATGGCCTGAAGCGGTATATCTGGTCTGAATGGCCCCGATAGAATCATGTCGTGTACATGCAAGACATAAACCTGAATCCTTGATGATTATCTATCATCTCCCTTTTAGCGTTTTCTTTCTCCCAAGAGTGGAACAATTAATTTATAAGGACACCAAACAGAAATTATGATGCTTGTCTTTGAAACCTGTTTTCCCCTTTGCATTCTGGAACAATTCCTAGTTTGTATACTCATGCCTCTATTACAGTCTTCTTCCTTCAATCCGTGCCACACTTTTTACTTCTTATTTACCCGCCACAAATAATATAAACAGATGAGAAGACAGATATATCATTATGATATTATCAAAGATACAAAAAGGAAAAGAGCCTGAAGATTATCTACAAGCTCTCTGTCTGGTGTCTCTATTGGTCTTTTTCCTGCATTGTGTCTGCTCTGTGTCTCCTGACAGCCCGTATAATGGTACTCTTTGATATACCTAGTGTGTCGGCAACTTCCTTATATGTGTGTCCATCTTCAATCAATGATACTGCATAATCAGTTTTCTTTGTACTTATCCTCGGTCTTCCTTCCTTGAAACCTTCTTTTGTCCTAGCAATAGCCTTACCGCTTTGTGTCCTTTCAACAATCATATCACGTTCAAACTCTGCAAACGACAACAACACATTCAAGAGCAGATGCCCGATAGACGTATCATCAATGACTCCCATATTGAGTATATGTAGCGTAACACCTCTGCTCATAAGTTCTTTCGCTATCTTGCTTCCATCTCCTGCTGTTCTGGCAAATCGGTCTAGCTTTGTGACTTTCAGTGTGTCTCCTGCTTTTAAAGAATCAATCAAGGCAGTGAACTTTGGTCTATCTGTCTTTGTCCCTGTGTATTGCTCTGTAATAATGGTCTGACATCCTGCCTGTAATAGTGCTTCCTTCTGGTCTTCCAAACTATTGCCATGTACTAATTGTCCTCTTGTGCTTACTCTTGCGTACCCGTAAATCATGAAAAATCACTCCCTTTTTTCTCTTATTCATCAAATCGTTTAGACACTAAGTTTTGACACCTCATGATACCGCAATTATACGTTATTTCTCCATCGGTGTCAATACTTATAAGTTTAGACACCATACATAAAAAGCATAGGCTATGTTTGTCTTTCCTTCTTGTGTCTATCTATGATGCGGACAATAGTACATCATGATACTTCTACACCTGCTCCCTTTGTGTCTGCTCCTGCTTTCTTATCTGGGCTATGTTCAAAAGAAAGACAACAAAACAATACAGGAGAAGTATTAGCGGAAAGTCTCAATCAATCAAAGGGGCCATACGGGGGCTGTACGCATGAAAACGGAACACGGTAAGGGCATACAGATTTTTTGCATATTTTGGAGTCTCATATTTTGAAAAGCAATCTGCTCAATGTTGTGTATCTGTTTATGCCTTTCACCTCTGTTTATCTGAATCCGTTATTATTCTTGGTTCACTCTCCCAAATATGTCTTCCTAAAATCGTTTCTAAGCCATTTTTATTTTCCATTGCATGTTATTTATCATGAAATTCATAAAAACGCCTTACAGACGATTTTAAATAGGTGCCGTATTTTTATTAATTAGTTTTCATGTTTATTCATTGTGTTGTTCCCAAAATGATGTTGATATAAAAACTCACATCGTAGAGGTCGAGGGTTCGAGTCCCCCTAATCCCACCATAAGAATAAATATGCAGCTTCTGTCAAAAGGCAGGAGCTGTTTTTTTGTCGCTCTGCAGCCGGGCAAGATCATGCACAAAAGCTATGTAAATTATAGCCATATTATATTTTATTTTCATGAAAAAGTATTGTACAATACAATCACTCATAGGGTTATTGTATTTATAAAGGAGCTAATTCATCATGAAAAGCGTAAAAGTCTGTGTTATTGCCTGCATCATTGCCGTTGCCGCTGTCGCTGGTACTGCTTTTGCCAACTATGGCAATGCTACAAATGAAAATTTCAGCAGCCAGGTCGTATATAACTACACTGCCTATGGCAAAATGATTACAGAAGCTGCATTGAATAGATAAGAAACACTTTTATGAGTAAAGGGACGCCAATTCAGGATTACTGATGGCGTCCCTTTTTCGTGCTCATCTGTACAAGGAAGCATAAAACGTCTACAATAAGAATATCTGCCATATTTCTTCATGACAGGAAGGAGCGTTTATCATGAGTTTAGCCGCAAATACCGCTGATACGGCCCAGACTGCAGCCTCTGCCGTAAAGGCAGATGTGCAGAACCAGGTCACCCAGAGTGTCTCCGCTCTGGATCAGTTAAAAGAATTTTTATTGAACCACGGTCCCGATGTCATCTATGCCATCATCATCTTTATTATTGGCCGCTATATCGCCAAAGGATTCAAAAACGTAGCCATCCGTATGATGACCCATGCCAATTACGATCATACGGTCATTACCTTTGTCAGCCAGATGATTTATTATGCCATCATGGCTCTGGTCATCCTTTCGGCTCTCAATAAAGCGGGAATCCCGACCAATTCGTTTTTAGCTGCATTTGGTGCCTTCGGTCTCGCCGTTGGTCTGGCCTTGCAGAATAATCTGTCCAATTTTGCTTCTGGCCTGCTCATCCTTATTTTCAAACCGTTCAAAGCCGGTGACTGGGTATCGATTGGCGGCGTCGAAGGCAGTATCAAAGGAATCCAGATGCTAAATACGGCCGTCATTACCAAAGACAACAAAACCGTATTCATTCCCAATTCTATCATCACCTCCAATCAGGTCATCAATAGTTCCTATCAGGATGAACGGTATATTTCTTTCTTGTTCGACATCGGCTACGACAATGATCACCATAAAGCGATCGCTATCCTGAAAGACATTTTCCAATCAGACAAGCGGATTCTGAACGCCGATACGATGGAAATCGGCATCAAGGAATTTGCTGACAATTCCGTGCGTATCGCCGCGTATCCTAAAGTAGCCAATGCCGATTATCTGCCCGTATTCTATGATACCATGTCCCGTGTCAAAGACGCCTTTGATGCCGGTGGCATCGATATTCCCTTCCCACAGCGCGTCGTCTATGTGCGGGAAGAAAAGAAAGAAAATTAGTATATAAAAGAGGTATATTATGTCTGTATTCCGCACAGTATCTGTCTTTATCCTGATTGCCCTTTCCTGTACCCCGGCACTGGCCCGTACGCCGGCAACTCCCGTGAATGCATCCCATGCCACGCGGACCGCAGTCCATGCCAAAGCGGCTGCATCCGAGCTTCCCATGGTTCAGGGCATTCCCCTTGACCAGGTCCGGGAATTGTATAATCAGGAGCCGCCCCATATTCTATCTCATTACACGGAAGAACAACCGGCTTCCCTGCGGCCAGTCCTGCGTTGGGACAAAGTAAAAGGAGCCGTATCCTATGAAGTAGAAATCACGCCGCCTCAGATGCCTTCTCAGACGATACGTCATATTTTCGTTCCCGGATATAATGCCGTTCTCCCGGCCAATACGCAAAAAGGGACGGCAACCTGGCGCGTCCGTGCCCTTGATTTCGACTACAATCCTATCACAGCCTATTCACCGGAAGAACCGATGTACGTAGACCCGCAGCAGCAGCCTGCGCTCTACCCTCATCCGCTCAGCAAATTTAACACGGGGAATGGTGCAACACTGCTTTATCCAGTATACAACTGGGTTCCCGTGACCGGGGCCGCATCCTATAAAGTAGAAATTCTCACATCCCCCGACGTAATGCCGGATCAGGATGCACCGGACAATCTGGTTATGGGCCGCGGCACATCTCATTGGTTCGACTGGTATGACGACAGCCCCCGTATGTCCACCCAGACTTTGTACTGGCGCGTCCGTGCTTACACCAAAGACAACCAGCCTCTGGGCGTATTCTGCCCGCCCCAGCCAATGATGATTAATCCGGATAAACCGTATATTATAGGCACGCTGGGTGACAGCATTACCCACGGCGGCGGAGACCTGTCCTATTCACCATCAGACTGGGAATTCAGTTATCAGCATTACCTCGATTTTGATACCATTAACCTGGGAGAAAGCGGCGATACCAGTGAGATGACACGGGAACGCTTTGAAAAGGATGTCCTTCCCTTTCATCTGAAATACCTGATTATTATGACCGGCAGCAACAGTCTTCGCGGCTGGACCAGTGCCGACGATGTCATCAGCGACCTGGCTGCCATCAAAGAAAAATGCCTCGACCATGACATCCAGCCCATTTTCCTCACCCTGCCACCCATCAATCCGGCCAATATCAAAAAAGCCTTTGACGAACCGACAGCGGAAGACTGGCGGGAACGTTTTCAGAAGGTCAATGCATGGATACGCCAGCAGACCCATATTGATCTGTCTGCCAAAATCCCGGAAGACCAGGAATTACCGACTGCACTGGGTATCGATGGCATCCATCTGAACAGTACGGGCAAACAGCTCATGGCGCAGGCCATCAATGAACAATGGGCTTCGGTGACAGGAGAAACTCAAGAAATTCGATAAAAACAACGAACCGGCTTTTTTCTATACATATCATGTACGGAAAAAAGCCGGTTTGTCATGCAATATCCACGGAATAATCAGAGTTATGCCTCATCCATGATGACGGCCACCGAACCATCTTCGCTTATGGCACGGCAGGCATTTTCATAGACTTCGACAAATGCATAATTACCGTGCAGGGCCAGTCCCCTGGCCTTTTCCATATATTCCGGCAGCGATTCGCCCCGCTTGTAATGTTCGATGATGTCCCCCGTTAAATCCAGCGTATGGACTTCATAGGGATCACCCAGGTAACACCGGGATACGATGCCAATCAGCGTGCCCCGGATGGCGATTTCCGGAAATTCCTCTTCTATGATTTTCATAAATTTATCGAGCAATTCCGGGCTGAGATGAGCGCCTCCGGCATCGAGCCGGCGCAGTGCTTCACAGTATTCCCGTGAGCGTGGCCTGCGCAGCAGGAGAGCCAGTTTTCCCGTATCCATCTGCATTTTTTCCCGCTGGCGGCGCGGTGCCACCGAAAGCCGCGTATGGTTTTCGGTTTTCGTATCGGCCTGCGTCCGGGGACGCAAAATAAAACGTGCCATTCCTATCATCTCCTTACGTTAGTGGCGTGTCAGGACGCGCCGTACATGGAGACGGTCCGCCTGTGGCAGTGTTTCTTCTCCGATTGGACGGCCAGAAGCCGGAACGGCCCGTTCTCTGCCCCAATCGCGGATAGCTTCGATTTTCTCCGGACTGGTTTTCGACAGGGGAACGACATTTTCAAAGGTCGAAATCACATCGTCATCGCTTAGTTTCCCGTTTTCATCAGCCAGGCGGTGATAGGCCAGTTCCCGGACAGTAGATTCCAGATCAGCACCGGTAAAGCCATCGCTCAGTTCCACCAGCTTATCGGCAAATTCCGGAACAGCAGCCAGCCGGGCATGGAGATATCTGGCAAAATAGAGCGCCAGGATTTCCCTGCGCTCTTCCGCTGTCGGCAAATCGACAAAAAAGAGTTCATCAAACCGGCCGCGGCGCAGCAATTCACTGGGAAGCATGGAAACGTCATTGGCCGTAGCTACGACAAAGACCTGTTTCTTGCATTCCTGCAGCCAGAACAAAAACTGCCCCACCATGCGGGTCGATACGCCTCCATCATTGGACGAGCCGGCGCCGGAAAGGCCTTTTTCGATTTCGTCGATCCAGAGGATACACGGCGACACATTTTCCGCCGTCGTGAGCGCATCTTTCAGCTGCTGTTCCGACTGACCCACATAGCTGCCCTGGACGGTAGCGAAATCGAGGCGGTACAAGGGTAACTGCCAATTTGCTGAAATAGACTTGGCCGACATAGATTTGCCGCAGCCGGGTACCCCGACGAGGAGAATGCCCCGTGGCGGCTGCAGATGAAGCTGGCGCATCTGTTCCCGTTTTTCCGGCCGCAGCAGTTCTTTCTTTTCATCGAGCCAGTTGCGCAGCCCCTGAAGGCCTCCGACGTTTTTCATATCGGGATCGACATCGATTTTTTCCAGGCCGGAAATATTGGAAAAAAGGCGGTTTTTGGCAGACCGCACTTCGGCCATGTCTTCATTGCGGATTTCTCCATTGGCGACGAGAGCGGCCATGACATTTTCCGCTTCAATCTGGGTAACACCAGCCAGTGTTGCCGCGGCATCGCGCATTTCTTCTTCGCCCCATTCGATGGGCATTTCCTGACGGTAGTCGTCGATGAACCGCCTGATGATGTCATACATTTCTTCTTCCCCGGGAAGGTCCAGACTGACGATGAGGCCATGGCGCTGCAGCGTGTTCCAGACGGGTTTATTGGTCAGGACGATCAGGCAGGTACCGTGTTCGACTGCCAGATTGACTACATCGAGGAGGCGTTGGGCATCGGACGTATCACTGCTGATATCCGAAACTTCTGTCAGTACCAGCGTCTGATTGTCCCGGTGCTGGGTCCGCATCATATCGGCCGCGAAATCAAGCGCTGACACAAAAGACACCGCACCTTCATCGACCGCATCACCGGTGCGGATATCGTAAATGCCGCGGGAAAAGGTATGGACGAAGAAACTGCCCTCTTCTATCATCGTATCCTTTACCATTTCTTCGGCTACATCCCGCAGAATCCCCAGAATACGGCTGCGTTCGATCGTATTCACGACAATCAGGGGAATACGGGCAATGAGGTACCGTTTCAATTGCTTTTTACATTCACTTTTATTACTCATTTCGTTTATCTGCTCCCTTTATTCCGGCGCCGCAAAAGTACGTCCAGTTCACCACTCGGGTCCTGCCGGGCCGACTCTTCAAGGGCGTCGTCCATATCCTGGCGTGTTTTCTGCAATTCGTCCTGCAGCATCTGCTTTTCTTTTTCGGGCAGACACTGCAGCTGACTGGCCTGAAACAGCAGATCCAGATCCCGGTCCAGTTGTTTCAAAGCCTGTTCTATAGGAATTCCATCGTCCTGGGCCTTACGGAAACGTTCTCCTATATAGTCAAACCGGGCGTTAAAGGCTGCCATGAGGCGGCTGGCAAACCGGCCGGCAACAATATCACACCAATGGAGCCGTCCCTGCTGCATGGCCGGTATGGTTTCCTCATCATTCCGGCCGGCTGCAAATTCCTTCAGAACAGGGATCCATTCTGCATAAATACCTGGTACCCTGCTCATTCCCGATACCTCCGTACGACACCGCGGGGAGGGAGAAGATCCCAGTCCGGAAGTCCAGTGATACACTGGGAATGTACCGTTTTATCCCCTGCCGGCCTGCTCTGCGCCGGTTCAGCTAATTCCGATGCCGGCTGTGGTGTCTCTTCCTGCGGGCGCCTGATCTGTATATGCCTGCGCCCAGACGGACGCCTTACATCTTGTCCTGTTTCCATGGATAGTACCTCCTATATGCGGATCCGCCGCGCACTTCCCTGATTGCGGCGGACATAGTCCGATGCCGAAAGGCCATCGAGAAATGCATGCAAATCCTGCTGCCGTTCCATACCTTTCGTATAGTAATCGTAGAAATCAGCCGTTTCGGCCATGCAGCGGCAGATGCAGTTTTCTTCTTCCCAGGCGTATTGTTTGAATTGTTTCTCCAGTTTCCGCCGTATGCCAAAGGTAGCATAGTATACTTTAAAGGACAGCCCTGCCAGAATCAATACGCAGGCGGTAATGAAGATATACTGATGGCTGGCATAGGCAGCCGTGATGGCGTTCATCAAAAAGGCCGTAATCCCCGCCAGGATCGCCGTCACGATCAGGCCTCCTATCGGACCGGCAAAGGCCATGCAGAGCAGGGCCACACCTGCCAGCAGCATAAAGGGATGATTATCCAGGACCCAGCCGCCGCCATAGTACAGAAGTGCCCCGCCGCCGATGATGCAGAACAGCATGGCGACCACAGTCCATCCCGGCCGGTGCTTGCTAAGTTCTTCCTTCTGCCAGGCATCAATAATGGTATGCAGGGCCGAGAGATGATCCCGTTCATTTCTCCCATCTATGGAATAGAATGTCAGTTTATCCACATGGCCCTCATAGGACAGATTAGAAAAAAATTCAAAGGAATCGGGGAGTTTCTGGACCGTTTCCCCCTGCGCATCGTCAGCGGCGCTGCGGATCCAGTCTTTCGATGACGCTATCGCATACTGCCGCAGGGATATGACTGCCTTTTCTCCGTCATCGAGGCACCAGTCCGTAAGCCAGGAAATATACGGCTTATATACAGACGGCTGTTCTTCTTCAGAACGGTCGGCTTCAATGAATCGTTCCAATAAAACACTCTTGGCCTGTTCCTTTGCTACGGACGCTTCATCATCGTCCATGAGTTTCTGCAGGTCATCCAGCGCCTTCCCAGGCAGATGCGCTCCTTGCAGCAATTCTTCTACACTGGCCTTGGGAGCCTTTTTCAACAGTTTAAACTGTTCGTCTTCATTCAGAGTAACGGAACTGCGCTCCTTATCAAACCAGTCATGCCAGGTCTGGATCTGCTGCTGTATCAGCCGGGCATCCTGGCATTGCTCACTTTTCCAGTCATTCAACCTGCCTTCTACATGGCGAGATCCGGACATGTTCATCAGCCCGTCGGTATACGCTTCCATACAGTACTGGAAATGCTCTGCCAGCGATGAACCATCCTGCTGTCCCAGATACCGTGCCAGCCAGACATCTGCCGCATGGTCCCGTTCTTCCCACAGGGAAAGGAGGAAAAAGAACAACGATGTCTTCTGGTCATCGGCCTGCAGTGACCGTTGCAGAGCCTGCTGTGCTTTCGCCCGGTCATCTGCCAGCCAGCAGATAAGTGCTGCCAATCCATATGCCATCCAGTAATCATCTGCCGAAACGAGCAGTTCTTCTGCTTTCTTTTGCAGCGTTTCTTTCGTTAGCAGCCCTGTATCCATATTTTTCAGTATGCCCTGGGTCATTACCCGGACATCACGGCTGGACAATAATGCCGTCCGCGATGCGTACTCTGATTGTCCATATGCTGTCACACCTACACGCCCCCTGAACTATGATATAACTATGTTATATTATACAAGATGTTCTTCTGCAAAAAAAGTGCCTTTCTCCCATTCGGTCTGCAATTTTCCCTGCCATTTCTATTCTTCATACTACAAAGGTGTCAAAATATGCTATAATGCTTATTATTCATTTTTAATTATTCCCATCGAGGTGAAATCATGGACTCTCACTCCACTTCTGCAACCGTTCATCCCGTAGATGAAATGCTGCCATACGGCAAGCTCTTTGCGTTCGGTCTCCAACACGTCCTGGCCATGTATTCCGGAGCAGTTGCCGTACCGATTATCCTGGCACAGGCCATGCACCTGCCGCCGGAACAACTGATCCATCTGATCAATGCCGACCTTTTTACCTGCGGCATCGCCACCATTATCCAGACTCTGGGCTTCTGGAAAGTAGGTGCACGTATTCCCATGATTCAGGGTGTTACCTTTGCTGCCGTCACACCGATGTGCCTCATCGGTGTCCAGCACGGTCTGCCCGTCATGTATGGTGCCATCATCGCCGCCGGTCTGGTGACTTTTCTCATCGCTCCGTTTTTCAGCCGCTTCATCCGCTTTTTCCCGCCCGTCGTGACCGGTACAATCATCATGATCATCGGGATCACCCTCCTGCCCGTATCCGTCATCTGGATTGGTGGCGGCGGCAATACCAGTGACCCCGCCTTTGCCGGTCCTATGAACCTGTTTCTTGCCTTTATCACCCTGGCTATTGTCATCGTACTCTACCGCTATGGCAAGGGATTTGTCAGTAATATTGCCGTTCTTCTCGGTCTGATTGGCGGTACGATCATCGCTACTGTTCTGGGGCAGACGAATTTTGCCGAAGTCGGCCGCGCCAGCTGGGTCGGTATCGTCACTCCTTTTTCTTTCGGTTTCCCTGCCTTTGATATCGGCTCGATTTTATCGATGATTGTCGTCATGTTCGTCACCATGGTCGAAACGACCGGGGACTGCATTGCTATCGGGGAAATCGTCGATAAACCTATTGGCCGCAAAGATTTGGCCCGTTGTCTCCGCGCCGATGGCCTTTCTACGGTAATCGGAGGTATCTTCAACAGCTTCCCCTATACAGCGTTTGCCCAGAACGTCGGCCTTATCGCCCTGACCCGTGTCAAAAGCCGTTTTGTCGTCACCGCTTCCGGCATCATCCTCATCGGTCTTGGCCTGCTTCCCAAAATGGCCGCCATTGTCGCCTGTATCCCCAACTCCGTACTGGGCGGTGCCGGTATTGCCATGTTCGGCATGATCATCGCCAGCGGCGTCCGTTCCTTATCGAAAGTAAAATTTGAAGGCACTTCCAACCTGATGCTCGTCGCCATCAGCATCGGTGTCAGCATGATTACCCTTACCGTTCCCAATTTCTTCCACGCCTTCCCTTCCTGGTCCCAGATTGTTCTGCACAGTGGCATCACACTGGGCAGCATCACCGCCGTCGTCCTCAATATCATCTTTAACGGTATAGGTAAACAAGAGGAATCGTAATCTGCTTTTCGTTTCTCACAAAAGGAGCATTCTCTGACAGCTCGTTCTTCAGAGAATGCTCCTTTATGTCTATCCGTATACTGCGTGTCCCCTCTTACAGCGATTTAATAAATTCCCGGATTCGTTTTAGTCCTTCCCGGATATTGGCTTCACTCGTTGCGTAAGACAGGCGGATGAATCCTTCGCCATTGCTGCCAAATCCCGTTCCCGGAACGGTGACAACGTGTTTTTCATCAAGCAGCCGGTTGCTGAATTCTTCTGATGAAAGGCCGGTACCGGTAATATTGGGGAACATATAGAAAGCGCCTTTTGGTTCCCGGCAGGTAATCTTGCCGTGCATCATCGTATTCAGCCCTTCGAGCATCAACTGCCGCCGTGCCCGGTACTGTTCCAGCATATCCGCTACAGGCTGCTGACTTCCCGTGAGCGCTGCCAGAGCGGCCCGCTGCACCGGTTCGAAGACGCTGGATACGGCATTTTCCTGCATCTTTATCATGCCTTTGATGATTTCTTCATTAGCTACGGCAAACCCGATGCGCCACCCCGTCATGGCATAGGCTTTGGAGAAGCCATCGACGATGATGGTCCGTTCTTTCATGCCCGGGATTTCTGCTATGGATACGAATTCTTCGTCCGTATAGATAAGGCGGCGGTACATTTCATCGGTAATGACATACAGGTCATACTGTATCGCCAGCTGTGCAATAGCTTCCAAGTTTTCCCTTGTCGCCAGTCCACCTGTCGGGTTGGAAGGGAAGTTCATGAGGATAGCCTTTGTCTTCGGTGTAATCGCCTTTTTGATATCATCGGGATCAAACATGAAATCATTTTTTCATATACATCGACCAACACAGGCTTGGCATACATTTCCGATACAAATCCGTTGTAATTTGCCCAGTAGGGATTGGATATGATGACTTCATCTCCCGGATCCAGAAGCGTCAGAACCGACAAAAGCAATGCTTCACAGCCGCCAACCGTAACAATGACATTATCCCGGCTGTACGCCATCCCCCGTGGCCCGTACGATGCCGCAATGGCATCGCGCAGTTCAGGAATCCCCGCATTGGGTGTATAAAAGGTCCGGCCGTCCTGTAAAGCCCGGACTCCCGCCTCAATGATGTGTTCCGGTGTGATAAAATCTGGTTCTCCAAAAGCAAAACTGATGACATTGTCGAGTCCGTAGGACTTACCAACCATGCGGCGGATTGCAGAGCCTTCCACACTGGAAATACGTTTGGCTAATGGTTTCATACAAATTCCCCCTGACACATAAATATATATTTTAAATTTTAATGATATGCATTAAATTCGCTCTATATTTTCCTGATTTTTGGTCAAATATAACGAGCACCGCGAAAACAGCTGTGCTCGTTAAAAATGTTAAGTTATGAATGTTATTTATGTTCTGCTTCTTTTTCTGCAGCCAGAGTGACTTCATCGCGCCAGATGCCCAGGCGTGCCACGCAGTCGGCAGCCGATGCATCCCATTTTCCATCTTGGAGGCGCTGTTTGTAATCATCCACCAGAATCTTGACTTTGCCACTCAGGAGGAATACGACAATGAGGTTGCAGATGACACACGTACCATAGAAGAAGTCAAAGGTAGACCACAGGGTCTTTGCTGCGCCGATAGCTCCGACGACGGCCCAGGCACAACCGATGGCATAGTAAATCTTAATCCAGACGCCTTCCAGCCCCAGTGAATTGAGGCAGATACCGCCATAATATACGTTGACGACACAGGTCGTAAAAGCAAAGAAGGTAATAATAACCGAAATAAATACAGCCCCGACGGCTACACTGCCAAAGGCAGAGGAAAAACCGGCTGTCGTAAGGGCAGCACCGGAAATACCCGTATTCCACAGGCCCGATGTCATGACGACCATAGCCGTCATAGTGCAGACGACGATGGTATCGAAGAACACTTCAAAAATTCCCCACAGACCCTGTTTGACCGGATGGTTGACCGATGCCGACGAATGAGCCAGAGGCGCTGTACCTGTACCGGCTTCGTTGGAATAAATACCACGGGCCAGGCCCCAGCGGACGGCCAGCATGACCGTGCTGCCAGCAAAGCCGCCGGTTGCAGCCGTACCAGTGAAAGCGTCTTCAAAAATCATGGCAAAGGCCGCTGGAATCATGCTGGCATTGGTAATCATGACGAAGATAGCGCCGATGATGTAGATGACAGCCATGAAGGGAACGACGAGATTGGCAAAGTTAGCTATACTCTTGAGACCACCCAGGAGTACGGCCGCCATGAGAATTGCAACAGTAATGCCGACGACATAGGGATTAATGGCAAAAGCCGTATTGACAGCATTAGAGATTTCTGCCGCCTGGATAGACGGGGCAAACATCATGCCCGCAGCCATGACAACCGCCCAGAGGACGGACAGCCAACGCCAATTTTTCCCGAGGGCATTCTTGACATACCAGGGAAAACCACCATGCCAGACCCCGCTTACAGGGTCTTTTTCACGATAAGCCAGTCCCAACGTAACTTCCGAGAACTTGACGATGAGGCCCAGCATGGCGATGAACCACATCCAGAAGACGGCACCAGGACCGCCCGTTGCGATAGCAACGGAAACGCCGGCGATATTACCGACACCCAGTGTCGATGCCAGAGCCGTACAGGCCGCCTTAAACGGCTTGATATTGCCGTCACCAGAACCTTTGTCAAAGATTTTGCCAAAGGTATTCTTCATGACATGCCCAAAATACGTAAACTGAAAGAATCCCAGCCGGACCGACATAAAAACAGCCACAAAAGACGTGCCGATGAGCAGCGGCCAGCCCCAGACAAAGTCGGCATAAGCCATCATACCTTTTGCAATCAAACCAAAAAATTCCATACGCATTACACCCCCACAAAATATATAACTTCCCTCTGAAATAATATAAGGATAATATCAATGAGAGCATTATGATGGGGAAGTCAGAAACCATCCTGCTCTTTACAACCCTATCCATCATACCGAATCTATATTTGTTTTCCGAATGAACATCTGTCTACATTGTACAGACTGTACAGCCTGTTGTAAAATTCAAAATTCCGAAAAAAATATTATTAAAACTAGATATTCAGCTGTATCTTAAAAATATTAGGCATAAAATAACAAACTATCTCTATCTTTTTTAATAAAAATAGAATATATTAAGGAAAATCATATTTTGAATCACGTATTATTTTTCGAATTGTATTTTTTATATATAATTTTTCATTTTTTCTATCCATTGTTCCATAAAATTTATAGAATAGTTTAAACATTTTTAGTTCAGATGATTTGTCAGTATACTTGCAGACGATTATAATAGTGGCGTACATTTTCCGTATCATAGGGGGACTGTCATCATGACGAATCTGGAAATTGAAACGTTTCTGACTATTTGCTGGCACAAAAGTATTTCTAAGGCGGCTGAAGCACTGTATATCAGTCAGTCTTCTCTAAGTACGCGCCTGAAAAAGCTGGAACAAGAAATCGGATGTCAACTCGTCGCCCGACGCAACGGGGCCCGTTCATTGGAACTGACTCCGGAAGGAGCGAAATTTTACGAATATGCCTGTCAGTACCGGGAACTGACCCGGCAGATGCTGGCCGTATCTCATAGCAAAGGGCCAGAACAGTTGCGTATTTCCGTCGTCAACAGTATCGGGACATTCCTGTTCCCTCCCGTTTACGGGCAATTTCTCCGTCAGTATCCCCAGTACCGGCTGGAAATACAGGAGGCCGATAATGTACCGGCCCTTGCCAACAAAAAAATGAACAGCGGCCTGGTAGACCTCATGTTTCACAGCGACATCCAGCCATCAGAAACGCTGCATATCTTTCCCGTCTTTAGTGAACCCATGGTGCTGATCTGCTCGACCGATTCGCCGTACCCCGAACTAGTAAACAGGGAAGAGCTCCTCATAGACAGGGAAATTTTCACAAAATGGAGCGACACCCAGTACGAATGGCACCAGAATATGTTCGGCCAGGATATCCGGCCGCTCGTCCATTTAGAAATCATGAGCAACTTCCGGATTTTCACATCCCAGCCCAATTGCTGGGCCATCGTCCCCCTGAGCGTTGCCGAAGGAATTGCCGACAACGCTTCCATCAAAATATGCCGGACTGAATTCAAAATACCCAAGCGTGTCACCTACTGTGTCGCTACCCAGGCAGCCCGGACCATGCCGAGTACCCAGGCCTTTCTGGCCTGTCTCCATGAAGAATTGGAAAAAAAGCCGCCCTATCAGCTGGATATCTTGTATTGATTTGTAACCGGTCTATGCTTCGGTGAATACCTTATTGATATTCAAAATAAAAACACGCAGCAAAAACAGGCTCTATGCCCGTCTGTTTTGCTGCGTGTTTTTTTCATTTCCTCATGAAATGTGTGCGCTACCCTTAATATTCGCTCATGAAATGTGTACTCCTTACCAAATATTCGCTCATAAAATGTGTGAAATCGTCTGATATTCGCTCATGTTTTGTTGCAGCCATTGCAGAATATCGGTATAATATACAGTAGGAATACAGGAAGGAGGCCGGTTTATGTTATATTTAGAACGTAAAATTGACACCTTTTTAATACATTGGAAGGAAACCAAAAACAAAAGCCCTCTTATTGTCAAGGGAGCCCGACAAGTAGGAAAAACAGAATCCATCCTTCGATTTGCCCGCCAACAATACGCCAGCGTTATTTATATCAATTTCGTAGAAGAACCAAAATATAAAACCATAACGGAAAATGGCTATAGCGCAAAAGAAATCATCAAAATGATTTCCCTTTTGGACCCATCCAAACGATTTATTCCCGGCAATACGGTCATCATTTTTGATGAATTACAGGAATTTCCAGACATTGCAACTTCCTTAAAATTTTTTAAGATAGATAACAGATTCGACGTAATCTGCAGTGGCTCCATGCTGGGAATACAATACAAAAAAATTGAAAGTAACAGCGTTGGATACAAAACAGATTATGAAATGCACTCTCTGGATTTTGAAGAGTTTCTCTGGGCCCGCGGTTATGATCATTCTATCCGCACCACACTGCTCAATCACATGGTCACGCAAACCCCATTCAGTCCAGGAATCTTATCTACCTTCTTTTCTCTTTTTATGGATTTCTGCATTCTGGGCGGTATGCCAGCCGTCGTACGGGATTACATTGCAAATCAGACATTTGAAGGCTCTTTGAATACACAAAGGCAATTATTAGCCGATTATAGGGAAGATGTCCGCAAATATGCCAGTGGTGTTGATCAGACCAGAATTTTAAATGTTTTCGAACATATACCCGTCCAATTGGCCAAGGACAATAAAAAATTTCAAATCTCCAAAGTAGCTCCCAACGCCCGTTTTAAGGACTATAGAGGATGCATAGAATGGCTGCATGACGCGGGTATTATAAATATATGCTACTGTTTGTCTTTTCCAGAACTCCCACTAAAAGGTAATTATGAAAGTACAAAATACAAAATTTATATGAAGGATACCGGCCTGCTCGTGGCCATGCTGGATGAAGAAGCACAGGATGATTTAAGGGTAAATAAAAATCTGGGAGTGTATAAAGGCGCTCTATATGAAAATATCGTAGCCGAAGCTTTGGTAAAATCCGGCTACGATCTGTATTATTACAAAAAAGAGAACGCCACATTGGAAGAAGATTTCTTCGTCCGCACAAAAAACAGTCTTGTACCCGTAGAAGTAAAATCAACCAATAACAAATCAAAATCACTGCATACCCTGCTCAACAGCAGAACATATCCCGATATCCGGTTTGGCATAAAATTGATTCGCGGAAACATCGGTCATGCAGAACAAATTTTAACCTTTCCCTATTTCTGCACCTTCCTGCTCAAAGAATACTTACAAGCATCAGCTGGCAGTCCATCCACCATCGATGCATAAATCGGCACCAGTAATATAGCTGGCTTTTGATAAAGCCAGGAACAAAACGGCGTCGGCAACTTTGTTTCACCGTATCAGCCACCAGATTCTTTATTTACACCCACCTTTCTGACATCACAAGCTAAGACATTGACCGTCATGCCAGCAGCCTTCAACTCATCGGCCAGCGCCTGGTATTCATCGGGATGTCGACTGACAATCACACAACGCGCTCCCGCTTCCCAAAACCTGCGTACAATCGATTCGCCAATCCCTTTGCTGACACCAGTAACCACGACAATCTTTCCAGCAAACTCACCCATCCTGTCATTCTCCCTCATGTATAATAGTAAAAAAATTTTACTATATATAATTTCGCCGGCATGAGGAAAATATCCTTTAGGGAATTGTGAAAAATATTTTTGCTCTACAAACTATACTGTTCTTTGATCATATCCCATAGCCCCAACTTTTTCAGTTTTTCTATAGGAGCTCTGAATGTAGCCGTCACGGTTCCCGGAGCCCGGCCAATTTCTAATCCGCCACTAATAGTAATGCGATTCATGACCTGAGGCACTGTCATATCAAGTAAATCTGCCGCACGTTGCATGGCACATTCAATAGCAATATTCAAATTAGCTCCTGTCCCTATAAAAGAAATAGGAGCAGCTTCTTCAAGTTTCACCCCCCATTTATCAGCCTCTTGTTGTGCCAGTATCCTTTCTGTATCGGTAAGCGGCTTAGCAAGATACGGCAAATCTTCCAACAGAGGCAGCAAGATTGGACCATCAAGAGTCAATCCTTTGATGACCGAAACCTGCAAAATCGCAATACCCGATACATCACAGGTATGACCGGCAATTTCTCCGTCTCCCTGCAATGCGTGCATATCACCTACGTAAACACCGCCACCGGGAACACGAACTGGTGCAATGAGTACAGATCCTGCCCTGACTCTGTTAATATCCATATGCCCATCGGTGACAGTTTTCAATTCTTCTTCACTTTGCGCATATTCATGAGGAGCGCCTACAAGAAATTGTCCAAAATCACGGGCATTATGAGAATCCGGAGTATTGACAGGCGGCGTCGTTCCTAATTGCCCTAAAAAAGGTCTCAATCGTGTAGCTATACCTGGCAAATCATGTGGGGCCAGTGTTACCACAGGATTCTGAATAGAATTATCTGGCGTCTGCATAAATGTACGACCAGAATGAGCTGCCGCTTCAGCTCCTTTTTGATCAAGTGTGACCCCGATTGTGTGATTATCATCGAATGCAATCGTATATCCACTGGTGAAAGCGAAAGGCGCTACAGGAGCATCACAGTTTTTGCAACGAATAGCATCCTGTCCAATTCCCTTAATGACCGTCTCCTCATATAAAGTGCCACACTGAGGACATTTCCCAGCAACAAATGGATCCCCCAGACACCTATCAGGAAAGACTTTATCATTACCTGACGCCGTACCATGCGATGTAATTTGAACCGAAACAATCTTAATCGCAATTGCATCTCCAACCTCAGCATTTTCTACTTTCACAGGTGTTGTCACTTCGTGACCCCACGGATAGCAGGGGTTAACATTGGTCCCCAACAGCCCGGTGCTGTGTTAGCAACAATATATCCTCCATCCGCTACCGGGCCTGTCATAGGAACATTTGGTCCTAAAATACCGTTTGTAAATGTGTTGACAAAAATTGTACGTTTAGCCATATTGCCACCTCCTCACAGAATATCTGTTTTTATATTGCCTATATATAATTTATTCTCCTAATCAACGCAATTTCCTTTTCAACATTTTTCCAATTCTCATATATTGCATAAAGAATATTGGCGACACGATAAATTTCTTTGTACGTGTCGCCAAATTCAAGTATAGAAAGAAAGTTTTAGGGTTATCTCTTTATTTCCTGAACAAGTTCAGAAATCCTGTGTACACCTTCGATAATATTATCTTCCGAAGTAGCATACGATATTCTGATGTAATCCACATAAGCATCACCGAATGCTTTGGCTGGAACTGTCGCTACATACTTCTCTTCCAACAATACTTTAGCAAATTCATCACCTGACAGCCCCAATTTAGAAACATTAACCAATAGGTAAAATGCTCCATCCGGTTTAGAATAAGTCAATTCAGGAATTTTAGATAGTTCCTTTACAATCAAATCACGTCTCTTAGAAAAAGTTTTAACCATCAAATCAACGGCCTGCTTTGTATTTTTACTTTCCATTGATTTACTTAATCCCACTTGTATGAATGTTGTACCACTTGTAGTCGAATATTGATGCGTGCGCATAATCACATCCGCCAGATGTTTAGGTGCAGCAATATACCCTACTCTCCATCCTGTCATTGCAAAAGTTTTAGAAAATCCACTGACTAATATAGTTCTTTCTTTCATATCGGGAAAATTAGCAATGGAATAAAATACTGAATCCCCATATACTAATTGACTATACATTTCATCCGATAAAATAAGGAAATTATTTTCTCTTGCCAATTTACAGATTGCAGCCAGTTCTTCACGTGTAAATACGACGCCACTAGGATTATTGGGATTATTAATGATTAACATCTTAGTTTTAGATGTAATCGCAGCTTGAATAGCTTCTATATCTAATCGGAAATCTTTCAATGGTACATCAACAAAATGTGCTTCGCACATATTAACTAATGATTTGTAATTTACAAACGAAGGAGTAAGCACAATCACATCATCATCAGGATCAACGAAACTTAAGATGGTATTATTTAACCCTTCTGCACCACCTGATGTCAAAATAATTTCGCTGTCCGGATCATAATCCACACCGGTTTCATTTTTAATATAATGCTGCAATGTTTTACGTAAGCCAGGATAGCCCCGATTGGAAGTATAGTGTGTAAAATTGTCTGTTAATGCCTGAATAGTAGCACTTTTTATATCTTCCGGCGTATCGAAGTCCGGTTCTCCAATACTTAAAAATATTACTGGATTTCCTTCATTCTTCAAGATAGTTGCTCTTTCTAAAACCTTACGAATTGCTGATGGATGTACATTTTTTAATCTCCGGGCTCCTATTGAAAAATCATATGCATGTTCCATAATATCCCTCCTATCCATTTGCATTAGTCTACTTTACTTTCTTCCTTACGATTATCAGCAGCCGCCTGAGCAGCCAGATAACTTTGTCGGAATGATTTGCCACTGACCATAATACCTATAATAATGAGCAACGCACTTGATCCTAACCCCAGATACAAAGGATTAATAGTTAAATGCAATACCATTTTAGAAATGATTGGCAGTAATGTACCACAACAAATAGATGCAAAAGCCCATTTAGGAGTTAGCCATCCCGGTTTAAAGACAGCAAGCGACAAAGGTACAAATACACCTGCTCCACGAAGAATCATGGAAAGGAAATTTAATTCCAAAATAGTCGCATTTAAATATAAATATGAGAAATAGGTGCCTACTACCATCGTAATAAGAATCGTGAGCCGATTCGTCAACAGTATTTTTGAATTAGATTTAACATGCATTAAATTTCCTACAAAGTCACTGGCAAATAAAGTGCCAATAGCCAGTGCCATCCCGGCAGTTGAACTGATAATTGCCAGTAAAATTCCCGCAATAGCTACACCGCCTAACCAATCAGGAAAATATCCTAAGAAAAAAGTAGGAAGTGCCTGAATAGGTATAATTTCCGGATGTGTCGCATGCATAAACATCCCAATAGCAACGATAGGCAAGCCTATAGGGATAATAATTGCTGAAGCCGTAAAAGCTCCACGCGCCGCTGTCTTTGCATCACTTGCAGAAAACAAAGCTTGAATATATGCCTGTGCCGATAATATACCTACCATCATTGAAAAGATATTTCCCAAAACTTCTGCCGTACCGCGACTAAATAAATTAAACCAAGGGTCATATGGAAACATTGCATGGAATTCATCGCTAGGCATAGATGCTAAATATTTAATAGCAATAAAACCACCTATTAGCAGAGAGCCCCATAGTAAAGCCATCTTTATCAAACCAGTTAAACTATTCCCTTTCTGACCGCTAAAAAACACAGTAGCAACAACAACAAAAACGAAAAGCACAGAAGATACTTCCGGGGTAATGCCTAATACTTGAATAAAAATCTGAATAGCTGCAATTGTCCCAGGCAATTGAGAAATGAGCATACTAAGGATTGTTGCAACACCAACCATGACCCCTGCCCATTTTCCATAATGAAGTGTGAAAAATTGTGGCAACGTTTCAAGACCTGTTCTCCGTAACGGTTTAGCATAAAACAGTCCCATCACGAAAAAAGCAAGTCCAGCACCTAACGCATACGCCCAACCAGCTAATCCTACTTGAAAAGCCATCTGTGCCGTGCCGACAGTCGCTCCTCCACCAATAATGACACCAGCAATACTACCAGCTACACGTGGCGCAGTCGCTTTTCTCCCCGATAAACTAAAACCAGCTGCAGAATTTACGCCTCTTGCAGAATACACTGCCACACCAATAGTAGCTAAAATCGTCAATGCAATCGCTGCTAAGTGCATGAATGAAACTTCCATTCAGCTCACCTCTTTCTCTACAACATTAATCTTCCTTTGCCATATTTATTTTCTCTTACTCTTCCTTCCCAGATACATACGCGAAGGATCTACTTTCATGCGGAGTATTTCCAATTCTTTTGCCGTCGGTGGAGTAAATGGTTTTGCTCTGGATATGTCTAAATCCCATCCCGTATTTTCTTTTACTTGTTCAGCCGTTACCCCTGGAAAAGTTTCACTCAGGTATAAGATTCCTGTCTCTGGATCTGAGCGCAAAATTGCCAAATCACTGATGACACAAACTTCCCCTCCACGGAAAATTCCTTTGTTAAACCGATTTTCACTGCCAGCTCCACGGATTCCACACGGACTCGTCAAATATTCAACATGTTCAGGAAAGCGCCTTTTTTCATGCACCATGGAAACAATAATTTTATCTGCCAGACTGGCAATATTATTAGCACCACCACTTCCAGTCATCCGTGCTTTCGGTCCTTTTCCCGTATCAGATACTGCCGCCGGCCAATATCCTCCTAAAGAAGTGGAATTTAAGTTGCCATACATATCACATTCTGCTGCACCTAAAATCCCAACCGTACAATATCCCCGGCAGGCAATAGTGCCAAATGCATCGGCCAGTGTCGATAATGTAGCTGCCCTATAAGACGCTCTTGGATCCGCAACAGAAACTGGCAGGTGTTCAATATCCGGGTCCACGGTTCCAGCCTCTAGAATAATCATCATATCAGGTGCTGTTGTCCGCTTGGCCAGTGATGCAGACAATAATGGCAGTCCCGTTCCAACAAATGCACATGCCCCATCCGGTAGTTCCCGTGCCGTGGCTACAGCAAGTAATTCCATAAACGTACTTTGATCCACTAGTAATTTTTTTTCTTTTAAATACTTTTCATACTCGTTCAATCATTTCACCCCCGTTCCAAAACGATCAACTTCCGGATTGTAATGGTACTGTGGATCCGTACGCAGAGACCATAATTTATCCCATCCAACTTTTTTTTCTAAGAATTCCCAATCATCTTTTGTGTCGGTTACATAATTCAGCCAATATTCCTTTACAACTTCTTTGGGCTTATGATTAACTACTTTAGTATAATTTCTAAACCATTCATAATCATAATCATAATAATTGGGCACACACGTTGGATATGCACCAAATGGTTGTTCCACAATGGCAGAAACAAATGCTCCTGGAATCTGATTATGTTCCGGATTTGTCCTGATTTCATCAGGTGAACAAATTCTTTCACATTCCACTATCAACGTGCGCCCGCACAAAGTTTGATCTATATCCGGACCAATCAATCCCTCCATCCGAACTGTTCCATCTAAAGCAACGCGCTGAACATGAATAACACATACCTCTGGCAGAATAGGCGGAACTAATGCAACCTTAACGCCTTCATTTCCCGTATATGCTGTTGACCGTTCTTTATATTTCTCATACAAATTCGTGGTATTGGGACACGAATCATCACCAGATTTAAACGTTCTCGGCCGGAGTCCCCAACCATCAAAGGGGTCATCAATTACGCAATATTTATGCGGTGGAATCCCCGGATGTTTCCATTCACCCTGCGCATTTTTTCCTCGCAATCCGGCTTTCCCGAAGACATCATATGTCATCAGATCGCTGCCCATATCAGTCATGCATGGCATAAACGGCAAGCCGTATTTACCTGCGATTGTGCGTAAGGCAAAACTCCAGTTGGAGTAGTCTTCTATCAGTTCGATTTCGCCATTCTGGATAGCCTGGCGGATTGCATACGCTACAGGCATTCCACCTTCCAAACCAATATACGTTGATTCGAGCCATTTAATCAGGCCTGCTCCTGCCAGCATTTCTTCTACATAGGTACCACCGTTCATGGTTACATACAGATCACCCACCCCCTGCCGGACAATCTCTCTGGCAATCGTGTTGGGCCTGCGCAAAAGAGTAAATCCCCCAAAGGCTATATGGGTACCTGGCTTGATATATTTTTGTACCGCCTCTTTTGCAGACATGACTTTATCTTTTAAGTCTTCTCCCATTCCGTTCACCTCGCTTAAAACGTTGTTGCAATTCTTTTATTTCATCATATGTTAAATATAAGTCTCCGTATCTTTTAGTTCTTGTATCGGACTTAATACACTTTTTTATTATTTTTTTCAAAATAAACTTTTTCCTGTCTGATATATTATTTTTCACATCCGATTTCCTGTACATATGTCAAAAGTAGTGATAGTTCATCATGAAAATGATTCAAATATTTATATTGCCGTTGCAGCTCATTACATATCAATTTCTTTTTTTCAGATGATAATTCTGCATCAGCAAAAGAGCTCTGCAATATATCCGCTTTTTTCAATAAATCACCTATTTGTATTTCAGGTTCTGCCAAATTATTGACAAGTCCGTTTCCAAGTAGGAGAACTCGTAAAATATCTGGCCAGTTTCCCATTTTTTTATGTTCATCCATGCTGCATACTCCCATTTTCGTGTATCGTAATAACAAAATCCGGACAAATATTGATGCATTTCAAACATCCAATACAGGTTCCATCTTCATTTACTTTCATATAATCATAACCTTGTGAGTTAACCTTACCAGAACGGCAGAACATCTGCTGCGGGCATACCATTTCACAATAACCACAAGACTTGCATAACGTTGAATCTATTTCTGGAAAAATTTTTCTATTTTTTGCATCCATAAAGTTCACCCCCTACGTCATAGTTCTAGCCGTTTCCATACCAACCTTCACGGCTTCAATATTCATATCTGCAATAGCTGGTTTAAATTTTTGTTTAATGACTTCGGCCAAACTTGTAAAACTGACAACGGGCACTTTTTCAATCATGGCACCGATTGCCACTAAATTAGCCATTTTAGGTGAACCAAGTTTCTGAGCTATTTCATGGAAGGGAATCCCATGCCAGCCCAAGGCATCACAGTTTTTCATCATGCCACAATCATATAAAACATTTGTTTTTATGTTTTTGTATTTATCGATTGCAATATCATTTAAAGCTATAATAATGTCAGGATGTTGAACTTTCTGATATAAGATTTCACTGTCACTTATGATGACTTCTGCCGAACTAAATCCGCCACGCTGCGCTACCCCATAGCTTTGGGTCTGCAACGCATTTTTTCCGTCTATAATCCCCGCCTTAGCTATCATGATTCCCGATGTCACCAAACCTTGTCCACCGGTGCCTGCAAAAATTAATTCATAGGTGTTTTTCATTGTATCCGCCCCCTATTTTCCCTGTGCCATATGCTGCCTGACAGACTGATACCGTGTCATGAAATCCGGTTCATCCCGGTCAACTAATTTTCCAGTTATGTAATAGCCTTTTTCTGCCGCATGATCTATTTCATTATATTTTTTTGCTGAAACGCCTTTTTCTTTTAGCATTTCCATCATCTTCACAGGCGTCTTCATTTGATTTCTGGGTCCGAACAAAGTTGTACACGGGCTGATTACTTCAATCATGGAAAACCCTTTTTTCTGTAGACCTTCTTTAATGCGGGTTTTCAATGCCAATCCCTGATAAGCTGTTTCTCTGGCAACATAATTAGCCCCGGCTACTTCAACGAGTTTACATAAATCAAATGCCCGTTCCGGATTACCTGCAACAGACGTCTGAGTTATAGCATGAGCTGGCGTCAATGCCGACATTTGTCCACCCGTCATTCCATAATTGCAGTTATTGACAACAATCGCCGTCAAATCAATATTCCTCCTTGCTGCATGAATCAAATGATTACCTCCGATAGTTGCGCCATCACCATCTCCCATGATGACAATAACGTGCAAATCCGGATTCGCAGCTGCAATTCCTTCTGCAAAAGGAAGCGCTCTCCCATGCGTAGTATGCAACAGATTTCCCGTCGTAAATTCGCCGGCTTTTCCCCAACATCCAATACCCGTAACAAGAACGAAATCTTTCTTTTCATATCCCAATTCTTCAATAGCCCGTAACATAGAACTCAATGTAATGCCATTACCACATCCTGCACACCACATGAGTGGCATTTTAGCTTTATTTAAAAACTGCTTTCCCGTTGCATATGCCATAACCATGCCTCCTACTCTATTGCCTGCATAATCTGTTGCGGCGTAATGCCTACACCACCACAAACATTTACACCAATAACCGGAATACTCAGATCAAATATCTTACGTACCTCTCCAGCAATCTGCCCAGAATAGTTTAATTCCGGAACGATTACTTTTTTTACCTGACCTGCATATTGAGCAATTTCCTGATTTGCAAAGGGCCATACCGTCTGCAATTGTAATACGCCAGCCTTTATTCCTTTTTTACGTGCTTCCTGAGCCGCTACTCTCGCCGCACGTACAGGAGATCCAGTAGCAATAACAAGCACGTCACAATCATCTACATCAAATTTCTTAGTAAAGATAATTTCTTCTCTATGCATTAACAATTTCGAATGAAGTTGTGCTACACGATGTTCACAGTTTTCTGGAGAATTATTGGCAAAACCATTTTCACCGTGCATCGTGCTGTTAATCCGTACAGTATATTCACTGCCAAACGCCGCCATTTCCGGAACGGCACCCGGAGTAAAATCATATTGCATGAACTGTTCCGGTGCACAATCCGGTGTTTTTCTATTTACGATTTCCATTTCACCTGGTTCAGGAAGAAGTACACTTTCACGCATATGTCCCACGATTTCATCAGGAGCCAGAATAACGGGAACTCGGAATTTTTCTGCCAAGTTAAAGGATTTGACAGCCAGTTCATAGCATTCCCGCACAGTTGCAGGTGCCAGACAGATGATTAACTGATCTCCATGACGCCCCCACCGGATCTGCATAAAATCAGCCTGTGCCGGTTTCGTTGCCAAACCGGTACTAGGGCCTACGCGTTGTACATCCACAACAACAAGGGGAATCTCACCTACGATGCCTACTCCCAGATTTTCCTGCATTAATGAAAACCCTGGTCCACTAGTAGCGGTAAAAGATTTCACCCCGGCTGCCGAAGCGCCTATGATAGCAGCCATACTAGCCAATTCATCTTCCATCTGCATGTACGTACCGCCAAGTTTTGGTAGTTCTCGTGAGCAAATAGCGGCAATCTCCGATGAAGGAGTAATAGGATATCCGGCAAAAAAGCGTGCGCCAGCGTAAAAAGCTCCTTGCGCTAATGCTTCATTGCCCTGAATTAATTGAGCTGTCCGTGTCATAATTACTCTCCTTTCAAGCTTTTCGTACTGTAATCAATCATTCATCATTCTATGTGAAATATTTATGCCAAAATAATCGAATTCCTGATTATCAATTATTCTCCTATTGCATTCCGCACGGTTATGCGGTATATTACAATTATTCATTGGTATTTTTTTCAAAAAAATCAACAAATACATTCTATTAATTAGCTTATTTTTGTTTAAAATTTATACTCTGTCTATTTTTTTTACGCATTTATGTGAGGATGAACAATTTATGAAACGGGCACAAATATTACTAATTTCAACTTACGCAGAATTGACAATGCAAGCAAAAAAGATTGCTAGAGAATTAGGCATTCCCATTGATGTATATGAAGGCGGCATTTTAAATAATGGTCATATCTATGCTGCCGCAAAAGCCGATTTATACGACGTTATCATAAGCATCAGCGGAACTGCCGAAACGATAAAAAAAATGGTTACAACTGTGCCAGTTCTTTCGATTGAAACGACATCAGGTGATATTCTAAGGGCACTAGGACAGGCAATCCGTTTTAACAAACCATTAACCTTAGTCAGCTATCAAACCAGCAAAATAAATGAATTAGAGGATTTAACCCAATTATTAAATGTAAAGTATCAACTTCTGCCTTATTCTTCAAAACAAGAATTCGAATCACAAATTTCACGTGTAATGGACTGGCATGATACGACTATAGTTGGACATGGTGGCTGTGTACAGGAACTGGCGCACCAAAAAGATATGGATTACGTGTTGATTAAGCCGAGTTATACCGCCATAAGACAGACACTCAGTTCAGCTAAAAATATAATAGAGGCCATTAATAAGGACAAATTTCAAAATAATCGCTTGACAAGCATCATCAATTATTCTTTAGAAGGTGTCATATCTGTTTCAAAAACAGGCGATATCACCTGTTTTAATACGGCTGCAAAAAAAATTTTTAATTTAGAAAAATCACCAAAAACAATCCATGATAAAAATATACCTCCACTTCTAAAAGAACTATTAGGGGACCGGTCCTTCATCCACGATAAGGTACTAAAAGCCACTCCGCAAAATCTTATTTATAGCCGTATTCCCATAAATATTAACAAAGACCTCGAAGAAACCATCATCATGGTACAAAGAGTATCTTACTATCAAAAAATAGAATATAGTACGCGTATGCAATTAGCTGCCAGAGGCTTAGTTGCCCACCATACATTTTCAGATATTATCCACTCCAGTCATATAATGGAGATTGTCATAAAGAACGCCAAGCGTTTTAGTAAGACAACGGCAACTATTTTGATTCAAGGAGATACAGGAACTGGCAAGGAATTATTTGCACAAAGCATCCATACGGAAAGTCAGGTAAAAAACGGCCCATTCGTCGCTATCAATTGCGCAGCCCTTCCAGAAGATTTGTTAGAAAGCGAACTGTTCGGATATGAAGAAGGCGCCTTTACCGGTGCACGAAAAGGAGGAAAAATCGGATTATTTGAATTGGCCCATAACGGAACTATTTTTCTTGATGAAATCGGAGAACTCCCTTTATCTATCCAAAATCGTTTATTGAGAGTCCTTCAGGAAAAAGAAATCATGAGAATCGGTGGAACCAAAGTGATTAAAGTAAACGTCCGTGTCATCGCCGCTACTAATAAAGACCTGTACGATCTCATGATGCAAAATAAATTCCGTCCAGATTTATACTTCAGATTAAATGTCCTGACATTAAAAATACCAGCCTTACACGACCGTCCTGAAGATATCAAAGGCTTAATCTGTTTCTTTTTACAGAAATATAATGTCCAATACAGCCGGAATATACTGATGTTTTCGCCCTTAGTATTATCTATATTAAAAAAATATCCCTGGCCTGGAAACATCAGAGAATTAGAGACCTTTATTGAGAAAATTGTAATCACAGCCGATTCTGACACCATCGACGAAACATTTATCAAAAATACACTAGAAGAATATACAGGAAATCACTTTAGCCTGGATAACTCAAAGCCTGATACGACTGTAATTCCTAAAGGCAATTTTTCCGAAGATCAAAGTCATATCGTTGTGAAGATTAATACATTAGAGAAAATGGAGGAAGAAATAATCAGACTGCTTCTGCAAAAAGAAAACGGAAACAAACAGAGTTTAGCTACCAAATTAGGGATTAGTCGTGCCACAATCTGGAATAAATTAAAAGAAAAAAAGGAATAAAAAGAACCCTGTCAGCACTTCCCCTATTGCTGGCAGGGTTCTTTCTATTCATCCTTCAGGCCTGTAATGTAATCCAGGGACACGTTATAAAAACGTGCTAATATAATCAACTTCTCCACAGAAATTTTTCGTTTTCCTAATTCATACATACCGTATGCTTCCTGTGTGCAATTTAAAAGTTTAGCAACTTCTCGTTGAGATAATTTTCGTTCCCGCCGCAATATTCGCAGTCGAGCATAGTATTCCATATATCTTTCCCCACCCTCCTATAATTATCTTAATTTAGTATAATACATTTTGCATAGTTTTGCAAAAATATTATCTATACGTTTTTCTTATTGCTTTAGGAGGTTCAATTTTTCTCACTTATATTAATAAAGATATCCTACTTTTTATTATAAATATTTAAGTATTGTGTCGCATTTTTTCTTCTCAACATATAGACAAAATACATATTTTCGCCATATAATCTATGTGTTATAATCATTTTCTGTAAAGTGCAGTATTATATTATGTTTATTTATGCTAATTAATATTAATATTTATATATTTTTAAAACAAATACTAGATACAAATCTATTTCATCCGATGTTTATTTCGGTGATTTATCAATCAAAATATAATTATATTATCATCGCAATTCATTGATATCCGGAAAGACATTCAAAGTTTTTATACACGAATGAGTTCCGATAAATATTTCTAAAATAAAGGATAAAAAAATCATCCATTTGTTTTCTCTTTACTTTGATATATACCGTGATATAATGAAGTTGCCTATAGCAAAACAAATATTTTATTTAAAAATCTTTGCTAAAAGTCTGAAAATATTTCGAGAGGGGCTGTCTTTTCCAATGATTAATGTAAAAGCGTTAGCAGATGCTCACTATGATGAATTAGTTAAATTACGTCGTTATTTTCATGAACATCCGGAATTGTCCAACATAGAAGATGCGACATGCGATACAATCCAAAAAAAGTTGGAAGAATATGGAATCCGCACCGAAGTCGTGGAACACGGTGGCGTTTTCGGTTTTATTGACAATGGCCCTGGTAAAACTGTTCTGATGCGTGCCGATATTGATGGTCTTCCTATTCAGGAAACAGAAACCAATCTGAATCAGAAACGTGTATGTGTTTCCAAAAATCCTGGTGTAATGCACGCCTGCGGTCATGACGGCCATATTTCTATGCTGCTCACAGAAGCTAAAATCCTGCAGGAAATCAAAGACCAGTGGTCCGGACGCGTCATTTTCATGTTTGAACGAGCCGAAGAAGGCTCCGATGCGACACAGCACCTCATGCCGTACCTGCTCAAGCAGAACATCGATTACTGCTATGGCACCCATGTCCGCTGGGATGTACCGGCTGGTAAAATCAATGTAGAACAAGGAGCAGCCATGGCCGGCGGTTTTGCCTTCCAGATTAAAATCAAAGGTCACGGCGGTCATGGTTCCCGTCCAGACCTGTCCCAGAGCCCTATTGACTGTTTCCACGCATTCTATGGCAATCTGCAGGCACTGCGCATGCGCGATGTCAATCCGCTGGAATGCCTGACTCTTTCTATCGGTACAGTCCAGGCCGGCTCTGCCTATAACGTCATTCCGAATGAACTCTTCTTCGGCGGTTCATCCCGTTTCTTCAGTTATGAACATGCTGGCAAAAAATTCTACGATGACTTCCTCAAACTTCTCAAAAACGAATGCGACAACTACGATTGCACTTATGAACTGGTCCGCATGAAACAGCCGCTCTTGGAAGTCCGCAATAACCCGGTCTGCGGCGATTATGCCCGCAAAGCTGTTGCCAAATATCTCGGCGAAGACGCCCTGTACGATGTAGAACCTTGGATGGCTTCCGAAACCTTTGGTCTGACTTTGTCCCTCTTCCCGGGAGTCTTTACCTTTACCGGCATTGCCAATAAAGAAAAAGGCTGCGGCGGAAACCATCATACCCCCCAGTTTGATATTGATGAAGAAGGCCTGCGTGCCGGTGTCGTTGCCGGTGTCGGTTATACTCTTGAAATGCTCGCTGCCAAACCGGAAATCGAATTCAAACAGAATACAGAAGATCCGGTACAGCTCGGCCTGCGTGGTATGTAAGTCACGGCGAATCACCATAAAAAAAGTGGGGCTGTAACAAAATGAGCTTTATGAGCTCATTTTGTTACAGCCCTCTTTTAGTTTTCAGTTTGTAGTGGATAGTTTGTAAAAAGGATACGATAAAATAAAAGTTTTTCTTCAAACTTCAAACATCTCAATAAACAAGATGGCATATGTTTGCAAATGGTATTATGTTACAGCCAGTTCCTGTCTGATTTATTTTTTATAATGGTAACGACAGGCTAGAATATTAATAGTTTCCTCTTCTATGTTATAAATTAACCGATCTTTTTCATTGATCCGGCGACTCCAAAAACCTGCCAACGGTCCTACCAGTGGTTCTGGCTTACCAATCCCCGTATTGCCATTGCGGCTGATATCCTGAATCAACTGATTGATCCGTTTTAGCGTTTTCCTGTCTTCTTTCTGCCAATACAAATAGTCCTGCCAAGCATTATCCGTAAAGAGTTTATTCATCATCAGGCTCCAGCAATTCATGCATCCGGCTCTTTCCCGTTTCTAACTGCTGTTTTGATTCCATCAGCCAGCGATAGTTTTCTTTATTTCCCAGAACATGAATATTTTCCATCAGATTATTATACATATCTTCAGACAGGACAATGACATTCTTATTTCCCTTGCGCGTTACAACGAGCGGTTCATAATCTTCCACGATTCGATCCATATGCGCCTTCATGTGGTCACGGAATTGAGTATAATTGACAGCCATCATTTCAATCACTCCCTTTAATTTGATTATAACGTACGAATTTCTGTACGTCAATAAATAGGAATATATCATGAAAAATCCCCTCTTACAGGAAAATCTATAAGAGGGGAGGGTAAGGAGCAGGATGGCTATTCCTGCGTTATATTCAAAATGTCTCAGGCACGAACGACGGAGATGCGCTGCTTAATATGCTGGCCCTTTTCGATTTCATCGACCATGGCAATAGCATAATCAGCATAGGAAATAATCGATTCCTGCTTGCTATTCAGGGTGAATTCTTCACCGGCCAGGAGGTACTTACCTGTCCGCTGACCATCGGCCTGAAAATCAGCAGCCGGGCTGATATAGGTCCATTTCACATCGTTTCTCTGGCGTAATTCAGCCAGGGCTTTGCCCATGGCATTGGCCAGCGGTTTGAAAGCATCGGGGAAATCCGGCGTATTAACGAGCTGGGTCGTATGGTCTGGGTCAACATAGAGCGAACCAGCACCACCGACGATGAGCAGCCGGACATTCGTCCCGGAAAGGATATCGGCCAGATGAGCGGTCGTCGTCGAATGTCCCGGCAGTGCTTCCGGCGTCCAGGCCCCAAAGGCATCGATGACGGCATCGAAGCCCTGCAGGTCTTCTTTCGTCAAAGCAAGGATATCTTTCTTAATATACGTCTTGGCTGGCGTTTCATTGATATCATGACGACCAAAAGCAACTACTTCATGACCTCTCTGTAAGGCTTCGGCAATAACTTTTTTGGCAACGCGGCCATCGGCTGCTACAACTGCAATTTTCATAGTATGTGCTCCCTTCTGAGAAGCCTGGCTTCTCACGACCTAATGTATTTGATGTAATATTTTTAATTACTTCTTGTAAGTGATACTATACCAGGTTCTCTGATTAATGTCAACTTTTTCATTACATTTAATCTATATTTAATTTTTAGAAGTTTCATGCTATACTACAGGTGTGTGATAAGTCGGAATACAGGGAAAAGAGAATATTATGACACAGATACTTTTAATCTCCCCGTCAGAAATGCTTGCAGAACAGATGAAAACTATTGCTGAGGAACGCGGCATAGGAATTGAAACTTGTACAGCAATTCTTGAAGAAGCAGAAAGTATTGCTATCGATGCAATAAAAAGAGGCATCAAGGTTATCATCAGTCGTAGTGGCATGGCCTTTTTATTAAAACAGAAATGCCATATTCCCGTTGTAGATACAAAGCTGACCAGCGGCAGTTATATCAATGCGTTTGAAAAAATCCGTATGGTCAATGGTCCAGTAGCATTTTTCTCTATCGATAAAATTCAAGATAACGTTCGATCTCTTTGCTATTTTCTTCATGTGGACGCCAACTACTACTATTTCAAGGATACGGAAGGTGCCCAGGCCGCCGTTAAGCAGGCCATAAAAGACGGTAATATCTTCGGTGTTGGCGGCGTCCTGACAAAAAAATTTGCAGAGAAATTGCAACTGGATTACTATACGTTGGAAAATACGCGGGAAGACATTGAAACGGCTTTGGATACGGCTCAGCAAATTCTACAATCCGTTTTGGAAGGAGAACGACGCAATCATATCTTGCAATTGCACTTAAAACGATATGAAACAATCTTTAACTATACTCACGACGGCATTATCGCTATCGATAAAAAAGGTAAAGTTGAAGTAGTAAATAAGCAGGCTGATGATATTCTTCCATTAAAAAATAAGCCATACGAAGGCCGTCATATTGAAGAAATTCTCCCAGAGACAAAACTACCTTCAGTCCTGCAAAATGGCAATAAAGAATTAGATGAACTGATGAAAATCGGCAACGTGATCATCAACACCAACCGTGTTCCTATTATTGTCGATGGAGAAATAGAAGGCGTCGTCGCTACCTTCCGGGACATAGAATCTATCAAAAACAGCGAACAGAAAATCCGCAGCAGCCTCCATCGCAAAGGGTTGGCTTCCCGCTATCGTTTTGCCGATATGATTGGAGAATCCCGCGCTATCCGCCGTGCCATCCGCATCGCCAAAAGCTATGCCCATACGAATTCCAATATTTTAATATCTGGTGAAATCGGAACAGGAAAAGAAATGTTCGCTCATGCGATTCACCATGAAAGCAACCGCCGCAATAAACCATTTGTTACCATCAACTGTACTAATTATTCATCACAAGCGTTACAAGCCGATCTCCTCGGGTATGAAAACGGTTTTTCCCCCTTTGGTATCAAAGGGAGTAAAGAAGGGGCATTTGAACTGGCTCATGGAGGTACGTTGTTTCTTGATAAAATAGGAGATTCCCCACTAGAAGTCCAGTCCTTATTGGCCCGAATTATTGATGCCAAAGAGGTACGACGGATTGGCGGCGACAAGGTCATCCCCATTGATGTCCGCATCATTGCTTCCACCAGTCATAATCTGACTAAAGATGCCAGCCAGGGCCACTTCCTAGAAGAACTCATGTATTCACTCAGTGTGCTTACTTTGCACATTCCTTCTCTTCATGAAAGGGACATGGATTATGTACTATTTTGTGATACCTGGTTTCATCGCAATTTTGGAGCCGATTACGTTCTATACAAAAAAAAGATTGATATTATCGTTCACTATTTCCAAGGATATGAGTGGAAAGGAAACATCCGCCAACTATCGAATATAATAGAACGGATCAGTGTCTTGTTAAAAAATGATATGACCGTAGAGGAAATCATATCCACTCTGCCCCATGGAGGAAACGAACTGATTCGGAATCAGAATGTAACATTAGGCAAATGGACTCGCTCATCTATTGTCGAAGCATTGACAGCCAGTCATCTTAATATATCCAGAACCGCCCGAATGTTGAATTGCAGCCGCAGTACATTATATAAAAAGATGAAGGAATTAAACATAAAAGTCAATAATATCCGATAGATTTATAAATATAGTATCAAAGGCATAAAGACACAGATTTTTCAGGAAGCATCCCGACAGTAGGAATGTCTGCATATCCACTATTCCAACCAATATTTTATACGTTTTACTTGAAGAAGGAACCATAACAAGACGAAATTTTGATTTGTTTTGTTATGGTTCCTTCTTTTTATATACATATTTCTTTAATGCAATTACAGCATATTCATTAAAATAATCCCAACATATCATCAGTTTAAAAGTTTCCATTAAATTTTTTTCTTTTCTAAACAAACTGTACAAAAAATGTATTGAGCATTTTGTACAATAATGGCCATTAGTCAACATATTTGCAGTCGTTTGCACGATTACTTTATTTAAAGACAGTGCTTTATTCAATTTATTATAACTTTATGATATTTACACATTGATACACAATAATACATTTTGATGCATTTTTGTACAATTACATAAATCTATTACATTTGATAATATCGTAAATGCAGTTATATAATGAACTCGTCAAAAGGAAATCCAAAATACATATGTCCGGACAATTAACGTAAATGGGTTTCCAAACTTATCACACAAATTTATTAAAACTGTATTCCCGAAGGTGATTAATTATGACTAAAAAAGCATTAGAAGATATCGTTGTACTTGATTTGACCCGTGTTCTCGCTGGTCCGTATTGCACAATGATGCTAGCTGATTATGGTGCCAAGGTAATCAAAATCGAAATGCCCGGAAAAGGTGATGACACTCGCAGTATGGGGCCGATTAAAAACGGAGCCAGCATGTATTATGCCAATGTAAATCGCGGCAAAAAAGGTGTAACGCTGAACTTAAAACCTGAAGAAGGCAAAAAAATCTTTAAAGAAATGGTTAAAAAAGCCGATGTCGTCGTTGAAAATTACCGTCCCGGCGTCATGGATAAATTAGGGGTCGGTTATGATGTGCTGAAAGAAATCAATCCCCGCATCATCTATGCCGCCGTTTCCGGTTTCGGCTGCTACGGCCCTAACCATAAACGTCCTGGCTATGATATCATTGCCCAGGCTACAGGCGGCCTCATGAGCATCACCGGTGAACCGGGCGGCCATCCGCTCCGTGTCGGCAATGCAATGGGTGATGTACTTGGTGGAATGAACCTCACAATCGGCATTCTCATGGCACTGCATGCAAGAGAACTGACCGGGAAAGGCCAGCGTGTTGATGTCGCTCTCGTCGATTCTGTCGTATCCAGTCTGGAAATCGGCATCCAACGGTTCTTCGCATCGGGCAAACAACCGGAACTCATGGGCAACCGCTATGCATCCGCTTATCCCTATGACTCCTTCAAAGCCAAAGACGGTCTCTTCGTCATCGGTTGCGGTAACGATAAACTCTTCACTCTGCTGTGCAATAAAGTCCTGATGCAGCCGGAACTACTGGAAGATCCTCGTTTTGTAACAAATATCAAACGTTGTGACCACCATGCAGAACTCAAACCCATTATCGAAAAATGGTCTTCTCAATATACTATTGATGAAGCTGTCGAAAAAATATTAGCCGCAGGTGTACCGGCCGCACCAATAAACGATTTGCCTAGAATCACTACTGACCCCCATATTGCTGGAGCCCGTGAAATGTTCGTTCCTCTCCATCATCCGGTTATCGGCGATATGAAAGTAAATGGCAACCCGGTGAAATTGATGGATACAAAAGTAGATATCAGTGTTCCAGCTCCCGCACTTGGTCAGGACAATGTAGAAGTGTATGGCAAGGTGCTAGGTCTTACAGAAGACGAAGTTAAGCAGCTACAAGATAAAAAAATTTTGTAATGTCCAGTGAGGAAGTGTATATATCATGACACAAAAAATAAATTTTGTTGAAGTCGGTCCCCGCGATGGCTTCCAGAATGTAAAAGAATTTATTCCTACAGAAGAAAAGTTGAAAATAATCGATATGCTCATCGACGCTGGTGTCAAATCCATGGAAATCGGATCCTTCGTCCATCCCAAAGCCATCCCCCAGATGAAGGACATCAAAGAAGTCGTCACGAAAACGTTAGAAAAACACGGTGATGAAGGCATCGATTTCTTCGCTCTCGTCCCTAATCTCTATGGTGCTAAAGCAGCTGCAGCCTGTGGTTTAAAAAAAATCGATACGGTTATTTCCGTCAGCGAATCTCACAACAAGGCAAATATCAACCGGACCGTAGAAGAATCTCTACAAGGGCTGGCAAAAATTCGTGAAGAATTACCCGATATAGATATTATTCTCTCTATGGCTACAACTTTTACCTGTCCCTTTGAGGGCATAACCCCCGTAGAAAATGTATTGCGCATCATCCGCCGAGGCGTACAGCTGGGTATTCACAAATACTGCTTAGCCGATACAATTGGTCAGGCTGATCCTAAAATGGTCCGCGATACTATAGCAATTGTAAAAAAAGTATTCCCAAACGAATATTTTGAAGTGCACATCCACGATACCCGTAATATGGGCGTAGCTTGCACGCTAGCAGCGATTGAAGCTGGAATTCCCAATGTCCAGGCCGCCTTGGGTGGTCTGGGAGGTTGCCCCTTTGCACCAGGTGCTTCCGGTAATGTCGCCTCAGAAGACTTAATTTACATGTTCAATGCTATGGATATGGAAACGGGTATTGATTTTGATAAGATGCTTGCTGCCGCAAAATACGAAACGACGATCATAGACGGAAATTTCAGCAGCCACCAGATTCATATTGGTGAACCTTGCTCTAAATAATTTTACATTATCCCCTAGGTTCTGCCCGGATACATATAATCTGGGCAGAACAGAAAGGAGTTGTTCATCATGAGTATGGATTTATTAGCAATTATCCTATTTCTCGTGGCGATTATATTAGCATTTGTCCGTCATGTCAACATTGGTATCGTAGCCTTAGCAATGGGCGTAATTTGTGTACGAATCTTTGGACTAACGGATAAAAATTTAATCAGCGGTATCAGCAGTGGTATGTTCTGCACCCTGGTTGGGATTACACTCCTGTTCGCCATTATCAAACAGACTGGTGCTCTGGATTTGCTTGCCAAAAAAATAGTCTCCAGTACCGGGAATCGTGTCTGGCTTCTCCCCATTACAATTTACATCGCTGGTTTCGTTATCGCCGGTGTCGGTCCTGGGGCAATTCCAGCACTAGCTATTATCCCTGCATTGGCTGTCACCACAGCAATTCAAGTAGGATATGATCCACTAATGCTTGCCCTGATTGGCGAATTCGGACTTATGGCAGGCCGAATGACCAGTATCACGCCTGAAGCCGCTATTATCACTAATGCCGCAACCAGCGCCGGATTTGGTGATGTCATGCCAACGGTATTAGTTTGCCAGACACTAGTAACGTTTGTTTACGGTATAGTTGTGTTCATTGTATTTAAAGGATATAAATTAAAAGCCCCAAAACAAAATTTGACAGATACAAAATTGCCCTCTTTCACCAGAGACCAAATTTTATCCTTGCTAGGAATCCCACTCATGTTATTACTTATGATTGGGTTCAAAGTAAATATCGGTCTGGCTGCATTCTTTGCTTCTGCTATTCTCGTTTTATGTGGCGTAGCTAAAGATGGAGAAGCCCTGAAAGCACTGCCATGGAGCACAATTATCATGGTTGTTGCCGTCGGTGCCCTACTCGGAGTAGTTAACAAAGTAGGCGGTATCAAGCTTATGAGTTCTGCTATTTCTTCTATTATGACCAGCAGTACAGCTGTACCTCTCATGGGTATCTCTGCTGGTTTGCTCAGCCTGGTCAGTTCGGCACTGGCCGTTGTCTACCCGACCATGATGCCTATGTGTCCTGATATTGCCGCCCAGGTAGGTGGAGTCAGTCCTGTTGCACTAATGGCGGCTGTTGGTGGCGGCGGTTCACTCGCCGGTCTTTCTCCTATGTCAACAGGCGGTGCCTTGATTCTGGCAGCATTAGGAACAAACTTAGACAATTTCACCTCTACGCAGCAAACAAAGGTATTTGTCAAATTGTTAATTTTTGCCGGCGGTGCCTTAGTCCTGCTTGCTATTATATCAGGTCTGACCTATGGTCCTATTGCCGACATGCTATATCACAGCTAACTTCCTATGCATGCATCCCATACGCTGTACACACATTAACGAAAAACGCGTATCAGTCAATGGCTGGTACGCGTTTTTCCGTTAGTATATATGCTTCTTACATGATGAATCCGCAGACAACATATAATACCATAGAGACGCAGGCAAAGCCTATTACATAAGGCATCTGTGTCTTGATATGGTCCATGATGTTACAGCCTGATGTAGCGCAGGACATGATGGTCGTATCAGAAATAGGCGAGGCATGGTCACCAAAAATGGATCCGCCAAACATGGCTCCTGCCGTAAGAGGAATGCTTACACCCATATTAATCGCCATAGGGAGGGCAATAACGGCCATGATAGCCATTGTCCCCATGGATGTCCCCGTTGCAAAGGACAAAATCATGGCGATGATGAATGTCAGAAGCGGCAGGAGAGACGGTGTAAGGAACTGCATAAAGATAGACGACAGATAGGCACCGGTTCCCAGCTGTTTTACCAGAGGGCCCAATGTAAAAGCCAGGCACAGGATGGTGGCAATGCCAAACATGGTGCACATGCCTTTCAGTATTTCACTGGTCAGTTCTTCCAGGGTAAATACTTTTTCTACGAGACACATGATGGAAATAGAAAGTACTGATAAGACCGATCCCCAGAGCAATGCCTGCATGCCAGCGCCTTTGGTGAGGTTGCCCGAACCGGTTACGTAGAGGACACCGATAATGGTCACAATCATGACGACAATGGGCACAATCATGTTGGCCAGATGCGGTTTTGCTTTAGGCGCCAATTTAGTCGCATTCTGGGAAGCATTGGCAGCTACATGGGACGGATCATCAAGATAGCCCGTCTGAGACGCCCGTTCTTCCGCTTTTTTCATCGGTCCGAAATCGACAGGAGCCAGGCAGGAAATCAGGGCAAAAACGACAGCTATAATACAATAAAAATTCAAAGGAATGGACTGAAACAGAACAGTAATGGCCTGATCGGCAGGAACACCGCCCGATGTCAGATAGCCTGTCATCGCCCCGAGCCAGCCACTGAGTGGCAGCAATACGCACCAAGGTGTCGATGTGGTATGAATGAGAAATGCCGCTTTTTCATGAGACACTTTCATGCTGTCATTGAGGGGTCGGGCAATAGATCCTGTGACCATACAGCTCAGCGAGCCGGACGTGAAGATGACAATTCCCAGAAGCCAGGTAAAAAAGACTGCCGCTTTTTTGGAACGGATGATGCTCTTTTTGCGGACCATAATATCGACGAAACCTTCGATACCGCCGGACCGTTCAATGAGATAGAGCATCGCCCCGATCAGGAGCAGGGACATGATAACAATCGTATTGCCATTGCTGGCAAAGGTCTTTACGACATTATAAAAGGTTGCATTAATCCCCGTAAAAATATCCGGACTGAGCGTCATGCTTGCCATGAAAATCCCGACCAGGAGAGCGATAAACACATTTCGTATAGCCAGAGCCAGTACAATTGTCACTAGCGGTGGTATAACTGATAGAAAACCATATTCCATACTATATTTCCCCCTTAAATTATTTACGGACAGAACGTCCCAGATGCCACTGGGTCACCTGACAATCCTGGGCTGCCACCTGGCCGCCGAGCAGGACATGTGAAATCCCCCTGCCCGGCAGAACCGGATTCTCAAAGGTCGCTCCGTCGGCAATGACGTGAGGATCAAAAATGACAACATCGGCATCAGATCCGGCTGCCAGATTTCCCTTGTGGGAAATACCCATGCGCGCCGCCGGCATAGCCGTCATTTTGCGGACGGCTTCGTACAAGGAGAGTTTTCCTGTGCGGACAAACTGGCTGAATACGCGGGGAAATGCCCCGGCCGCCCGAGGATGTCCCTGTCCATGATTCAGGATGCCATCGCTGCCAATCATGACACCGGGATTGCGGAGTGCCATGTCTACTTCCTGTTTTTTCATGACATAACAGACAGTGAGATATTCCGGGTGGGTCCGGCGCACTTCTTCAAATATCGCCTTCGTACAACGCTGTCCCTGATAAGTGCCTTCACAAAGCTGCACCACATCATAATCGCAATGGTACCGCTGCAGCCACCCATCATCATACGTTGTCGAACCGATTGCCGTAGAAAAGGCATAATAAGGGTAGCAGTCACAAGTCACATCGAGACCGTTCAGGCGATAGGCATCGATCATCTGCAAAAACTCTTCCATCTGACCGAATGCCGCCATGGATCCGATGTGGGACACTTCCGCCGGCAGTCCCAGTTCGCAGGCCACATCAAGAAATTCCCGGCCCGCTGCAAATATGCCTGCCGCATCATCCCGGACATGGGCTGCGATAAGTCGCCGGTCTGACACGCAGGTCCGGGCCGTCGTCACAAATTCCCGGCGGTCGATTCCTGGCACATAGCGCATCCCATAGGAAATACCAAAGCAGCCAGCATCCAGTGCCTGCCGACAAAGCGGCACCATGGCCTGCAGTTCATCATCTGTCACATGACTGTACTTATCCGTATGACCGACAGCTTCCCGGAGCCAGCTGTGCCCGACCAGGAGAGCCACATTAACGGGAGTTCCATCGCGGTCCACGATATCCAGATACTGTATAGGATTATAGCGGTTAACACCACATTCACCGCCCAGGACCGTCGTCACACCCATGCGCAGCATACAGCCGAAAATGGCGTTGTTTTCGTTCTGTTCCAGAGTGCCCTGGGGCGTTACAAAATCTTCATGCATGTGGATGTCGATAAAGCCCGGAGATACGACCTGACCTGCCGCATCAATGATCGTATCGGCTTCCGGTTCCTCCGTTGTCACACCCAGCACGTGATCATCCTCCAGCACCAGATTCAGTTTCGCCTGTACCGCATTAGCCGGATCAATGAGAAGGCCATTTTTAATCAGGGTTTTCAAAAAATCACATTCTTTCCCAGAAAACACGACGCGCATTAAAAACGATAATGATTCAATCGTGTTTATATATATTTTTTCATTTATAAGCCTTGAAATTATTTTTATCTTAGCACGTATCACGTTTTATGACAATAAAAAATGCCCCCCAATGGCGATAAAAAAATACGATGCACTCAATCAAAAAACTGAATGAATATAATTCCTGGCAGAAGCAGATTATTCCACATACACAATAAAAAAGGTTTCCAGTAAATCTACTGAAAACCTTCGCTATCTGTTGGTGCGGTCGATGGGACTTGAACCCATATGAACTTACGTTCACTACCCCCTCAAAGTAGCGCGTCTGCCATTCCGCCACGACCGCATATGAAATTGTTTGTGGTGCTCAGGGACGGAATTGAACCGCCGACACGGGGATTTTCAGTCCCCTGCTCTACCGACTGAGCTACCTGAGCGAATATGGCGACCTCGATCGGATTTGAACCGACGATCTTCGCCGTGACAGGGCGACATGTTAAACCGCTACACCACGAGGCCGTTTCCACTTCCAGTTCCGAGGCCTGAGTGCCTCGAACAAAAAGAATTGTATCATGTATCGCGCACTTTGGCAAGTACTTTTTTTAGTTTTTTTCATTTTTTTGGTGAAAAGAACCATTTTTCCTCTAGGTAAAGAACTTATAATGATGTATAATAAGGACGGTCCGCTATTTACAGGATTCTTACATGAAGTACCCGGACTTTTTACAAATAGATATTATGTCAGAAAGGCAGCGTCATCCTATGTTAGGTTTTCACAAAAAACGTCCTGCACCTTCATGCAGGAAAAATCAGGATTCTTCAATGGCCAGGGGCAATACCGGACGCCAGATTTTCTACCTTATTTGTATCTTTGCCGTCATATATGCATTATGCTTCCAATGGGAGCTTCTCGTGTCACTAGGCCTGGGTGAAGATAACATCGAAGATATGACCTTCGGCCTCATACCGGCCGTTGCCGCCGTTACGTTATCGTTGGCTTTATACTGGAAACATCTGACTCTTTCAGCCATCCTCCCCAATGCCATCATTGGCATTTCCTGGATTATAACAGGTCCCGTACTGAGTTATAATACATTATTAAATAGTAATACCGTCTATTTAAACAATATTTATGACATTTATGTGGGGCTGTATTTTTTTGCTATTTTGTTTTGCCTTTCTATGGCATTGCGCCAATATGCCCCACCAAAAGTGCGGATGGTTCTCATGACACTGATCCAGCTTTTGGCCATTTCGGTCATCGTCCTGCAATGGGGATATTATTATCTTTATCATTCCTCCATCACCACATCGGGCGCCCTTCTGATTTTTCAGACCGGCCCTGCGGAAGTAAAGGAATATTTCGGTTCCCTCGGTTTGGGTAATATGCTGCTCGCTCTTTTCTTTGTAGCAGCCCTGATTGCCTTTTTTGTCATCTGCCAGTATCTGCAGCAGCCATTACCTCGCACGACGTTATACCGCAAAGTATTGCCACTGCTCTCATTGGTCATTGTGCTGCCTTCCATCGGCGCCCTGGGAGAAGAAATCTTTCCGGAATGCTTCCCCATCCGTACCTTCCTGGATACTCATGATTATATGGAACGGTCCGCACTCTATGCCGAGAACCACTCCAGCAAATTTGCCAATCTCCAGGCAGTCCAACTGAATCCGGCGCAGTATCCCGATACAATCATCGTCGTCATCGGTGAATCGGAAACGCGGACACTCATGAATGCCTATAATCCGGATCATGTTCCCAACACGCCCTGGCTGACGTCAGAAAAAAGCAATCCCCGTTTTACCTTGTTTAACAACGCTTACGCCTGTGTCTGGTATACCGTCCCCGTTCTGGAACATGCCCTGACAGAATCTAATTTCTATAATAATAAGGAATTTAACCAGTCTATTTCTATCATTGACATGGCAAAAAAAGCCGGGTATAAAACGTACTGGTTCAGCAACCAGGGATCTGTCGGCGTCGCCGATACGCCCATCACCCTGGTTGCCAATACAGCCGATGTATCCGAATGGGTAGACCGGGATCTCAAAGAATCAACCCATGACGAAGCCCTGCTGAAATTCCTCAATCAGGTAAATCCCGATGAAAAGAATTTCATTGTCCTCCACATTATGGGCAGCCATATCGAATACCGCAACCGGTACCCGGCAGAATTCCAGCACTTCAACGATGGTAAGATCAATGAAGAAGCCGATTTTGACAACACCGTTCTCTATACTGACTGGATTCTCCAGCAGATTTATGATTATGGCCGTCAGAATCTGAACCTCGATGCCATGATTTACTTCTCCGACCACGGTTCCGATCCGGACGTAGCCCGTGCCCCGGATGGCTCCAGCTTTAAAGTCCTCCGCATCCCTATGTTCGTCTACTTATCAGACGCTTATACGGCGCGGAATCCGCAAATCACCCGCACCGTCAAAGAGCACCAGAATGCGTATTTTACTAATGATCTGGAATATGAATTTATCTGCGGCATCCTCAATATGCAGTCGCCCAACTACGACCCGTCGTGGAGCCTCGCTTCTGATCAGTGGCATCTGGAACGTCAGGACCTGCGTACCCGCTTTGGCCGGGACAGCCTGATGGATGATACGGAATATTAGAATTCTGGCAGGGTGATGATACAACACCCAGTTTGACAAAAATCCGAAATCGTATTACTATGATAATAGTACGATTTCGGATTTTATTTTTTTAGAAAGGATTTGTTATGCCCCATCACACAACAGAAATGCGCCAGCTTATCCTGGCATTCAACCGGATTGACAATGTCTACTATCAGTTTGCCCGCAACAGTTCCATTGGGGAAAACAAGCTCATCCTGCTTTATGCACTGAATGATGGACAGGGCCATTCCCAGAAAGAAATCAGCGAAAACTGGTTACTACCCCGGACTACGGTCAATTCCATCATAAAAGATTTAGAACGGGACGAGCTGATTACGCAGGCAGCGATTCCCGGCAAACGACGTGAAAAGAAAATCTGGCTTACAGATAAGGGCATCGCTTACGCCAACGAAGCCTTAAAAGTCATGTACCAGTGTGAATCCGGGGCTCTGGACGCGGTATTGCAAGTATATCCTTCTTTTGTAAACAGCATGAAGTGTTTCAGCCGGGAGCTGGAACAGCGTTTAAAAGACATGCCGTAAAGGTATCCCCTATGCGTATTCAGTTATCAGATCACTTCACGTACCGCACGTTGCTGCGCTTTTCTCTCCCGTCTATGATTATGATGGTATTCACATCCATCTACGGCGTCGTAGATGGATTGTTCGTTTCCAACTTCGTAGGATCAACTCCTTTCGCTGCTGTCAATCTGGTCATGCCTGTCTTATATTTTCTCAGCGGTCCCGGCTATCTCCTGGGGACAGGCGGTACAGCTGTTGTCGCCGCGACGCTGGGCCAGAAGAAACGCCACCTTGCCAACGGATTTTTTTCCAGTCTGATTCAGACCACTGCTGCAGCCGGTATCATCGTCCTGATACTGGGCCAATGGATGCTGCAGCCGGCTTTACAACTCTTCGGCGCCCAAGGAACGCTTCTGGCAGAAAGTCTTCACTACGGACGAATCGCCCTGCTAGGCGTTCCGTTTCTGATGCTGCAGGATGCCTTTCAAAGTTTTTTTGCCGCAGCCGAAAAACCGCGTCTGGGATTGGAAATCATCATTGCCGCCGGCATTACCAACGCCCTTCTCGATGCCCTGTTCATCATCGTTCTGGACTGGGGCCTGACAGGAGCCGCTGCTGCCACGGTACTCGGCATGGCCGTAGGCGGACTGCTTCCCGTCCTGTATTTCATCCGCCCCAATACGAGTCTCCTCCGCCTGGGCAGAGGCATTTATGCAGCCCGTATACTGGGTCGTGCCTGCCTGAACGGCTCTTCAGAAATGGTAAACGTCGCCGCCAGTTCTCTCGTCACATTCCTATACAATTATCAGCTGCTGAAATGGGCGGGCCCGGACGGGGTTGCCGCCTATGGCGTCGTCATGTACCTCAGCTTCATTTTTGCCGCCGTCTATATCGGATATGCTATGGGAGCATCGCCAGTCATTGCCTATCATCTGGGCGCGAAAAACAGGGAAGAACTGCACAATTTGTTCCGCCGCAGCATGCATATCCTGGCCGCGTTTAGTCTCACGACGTTTTCCATCACCCAGCTGTTCGCCTCACCCCTTACCGCTCTGTTCGTCGGTTATGACCAGCACCTGTGGGCTTTTACCCTGCAGGGCATGCGCTGGTATAGTCTGGCATTTCTGTTCAGTACCTTTAATTATTTCGGCTCCGCCTTTTTCACGGCCCTCAACAACGGCCTCGTTTCAGGACTTCTGGCATTTGTCCGGACACTCGTACTTGAACCGCTCTGTATCATCATTTTTCCTCTTTTATATGGGACGACCGGTATATGGGCGGCTTTTCCCATAGCCGAAATCTGCACCTGTCTGATTACGGTATCCACATTTTACAGACTGGGTTCCCGCTACGGCTATCTCCATTAGGCATGGACGTCTGTTTTTCTCCTGAAAATAGTGTAGAATATAGTATATAAGAATATATCTGATTTCTATTCCTTCCACAAAGGGGGTTTTCCTATGGATACGACTTGTCTGGGCGCCGCACTGCTGCCACATCCGCCCATCATGCTGCCGGAAATCGGCCAGCAGGAACTGAAAAAAATGGAAGCTACTGTAACCGCTGTTTCAACGGCTGCATCGCTTCTGGTGGAACGCCGGCCAGAAACACTGGTCGTCATTACCCCACATAATTATGTCTTTTCTGACAGCGCGGCTATCTTTCCCGCAGCCCGGATTCACGGGGACCTGGGAAAATTCGGTTTTCCTGACCTGACCATGAACGTCAACACCGACATGGAACTGGCTGAAGGAATCCTCCGTCAGGCTGATGGTCACACACCTCTATACCGGATTGATGAAGAGTGGGCCGAAAAATACGGCCATGCCATCTTCCTGGACCAGGGCGCGTTCGTCCCCCTGTATTATATGAAGAAAGCCGGATTTGACGGTCCTGTCGTCCTGCTGTCGCCCCGTTTTGACGATTATGAAAGCATGACGGAATTAGGTCACCTCGTCGTCCAGTCTGCAGCCAGGACCGGCCGTCGCATTGCTATCATCGCCTCTGGTGACTTGTCCCACCGCCTTTCTCCCGGATCACCCAATGGGTATTCCCCATCGGGCGCTATCTTCGACAAAACCGTCATGGAAGGATTGAAAAAACAAGATCTCTCCGGCATCCGCGCCATGTCATCCCAGCTCATTGAAGAAGCGGGAATGTGCGGCCTCCCCTCGGTCTACTTTCTCTTTGGAGCCCTGCGCTGCATGCATCCATCGATGCCTGTATTCTCTTATGAAGGGCCTTTCGGAGTCGGATACGGCGTGGCACTCTATCTCAATGAAAGCGACGGCGCCCAGGTCACAGACCGGGCTGTTCCCGATATTCGCGTGCGCCTGGCCCGGGAAAGTATTGCTTATTATCTGGAACATCACAGCGTAATGGCCGTGCCAAAAAATCTTCCGGAAGGCCTGACAGACCGGGCAGGTGCTTTTGTTTCGCTTCACAAAGGCAGCATGCTCCGCGGTTGCATCGGGACATTTCTTCCCATGCAGATGAACATTGCCAGTGAAATTATTCATAACGCCGTCTCTGCCGCCACCAGAGACCCCCGTTTCTATCCGGTCCGGCCGGAAGAACTGAATGAATTGTCTATCTCCGTTGACGTACTCGGCGCTCCTGAAGCCATCACTTCACCGGACAAACTGGACCCGAAAAAATACGGTGTCATCGTCATGAGCCATGCCCGTACAGGTCTGCTGCTCCCGGATCTTCCTGGTGTCGATACGGTACAGCAGCAGATAGATATTGCCAAAGAAAAGGCCGGCATCCCGCCACAGGTCCGCCCTGATTTATACCGCTTTACGGTAACCCGTTACAAGTAGGTGATGCCCCATGGAAGCTGCATATTACAAGCGGGGAAGTGACCAGGTGATTCAATGCCAGCTCTGTCCTCATCACTGTCATATACGAGAAGGGGAAACAGGATTCTGCCGCACCCGAAAAAATGAAGATGGGACCCTTCTGGCCCTCAATTACGGTCAGTGCACATCCTTGGTGCTGGATCCTATCGAGAAAAAACCGTTCCGGTATTTTCACCCTGGCAGTCAGATTTTATCTACTGGCTCGTGGGGCTGCAATCTGACCTGCACATTTTGTCAGAACTGGCGCATATCCCAGGGCAGCCCTTCCTGGCAGGAATTGTCTCCCCGGAGAGCAGCCCATCTGGCCCGGAGCCTGAAAGAACGGGATAATATTGGTCTTGCCTATACATATAATGAACCGTCCGTGACCTATGAATGGATACGGGATACAGCACCACTGATCCGCGAGGCCGGGCTCTATAATGTGATAGTAACCAATGGATACATAGAAGACTCGCCTCTCCAATCGCTTCTCCCGCTTATCGATGCCTGGAACATCGATTTGAAAAGCTGGAGTGATGATTACTATCGGCGTATCTGTCAGGGCACATTATCCCCGGTTCTTCATACTATCGAAAAAGCAGCCGCTGTATCTCATGTAGAAGTAACCTGTCTCATTCTTCCCGGAGTCAATGATAATCCGGAAGACATGGTCTCTCTCGCCTCGTGGCTGGCATCCATCCGTCCGGATATTCCCCTGCATATTACACGATATTTCCCACGATATCACTGCACGCTGCCGCCGACTCCCATAGAAACATTGAAAACACTGCAGCAGATTGCCTGTCAGTACCTGTCCCATGTCCATATGGGAAACGTATAAGGCGTGACATACCGTCGTGTTTATTCTATCATGGAATTGTTTTAAATATTTTACATACTCATAGGCTATTATTCCTTGTTTTTTCTCCTGAATATGGTATACTAACAACAGCCTTGCAAGGTAATTGCAAGGCAAACGGAAAAAGGATACTACCTTCTTTCCCTCTTATTTCCATTCTTTTCAGAATGAATAGTATACCCCAATACGAAACCCAATGAGTTACGAAAAAAGCGAGACATTAACCCCCGTCTCGCTTTTTTCATGCAATAATAGAATAGATTTTTCTGTAATTTTTTAATAATTGAATAAGACAAGCAGAATATATTATGGTATAATGTAGTCAAGAAAGAGAAAGGGGTGAGTCCAATGGGTTCAGAAGAAACAGCAGCCACGTATAAGTCCGACGAAAAGGGAGAAACAAGTAATACCGTAAGAAACGCAAGCGGAACGACAAGGCACGTAGCCTGGAGAAAGGAAAGACGAATTTCGTTGGACTGTCATGCATTATCAGACAATACAGTGTTCTGACCAGCCACTCCGACCAGGGAATCAGACGAACAAGGTAATCACTACGCAAAGGCATCCGGACCGTCAAGACGGGAGATGGATACGTACTAACCGGCGGTGAAGGTATCGGTCGGAAAGCACGGATACGAAGAATCCTGTTTACACTGTCATTGTTCGTTACAAGTACAAAAAGCAGCAGCATCTAAATCTTCGTTTACATAGATTACAACTGAATCGGTTTATGGTTTATGTAGTAAGCGAATGATTGTGTGTGATTTTTTGCGAGGTTAAAGATACCAGAACCAGAATAACTCATATCGACTGCACATAAGAAAGAAACGTAAGAAAACCCGGCGGGCATATGTCGTGTGCCCGCCGGGTTCATTTTGTCTCTGCAACTCCTGTTTCGTATATTTATTGTATACCACGCATGGTTGCTTCCTTCATGGCTTTTACATAATCATAAATATGAGGAGCCGCATCATCTCCATATTGGGCAATAATCTTGACGATAGCGCTGCCGACGATGACACCATCGGCTATGGCACCGATTTTTTCGGCCTGTTCTGTCGTATTGATGCCGAACCCTACTGCCGCCGGCACATTAGTCACATGTTTTACGACATCGATGATTTCTTTGAGGTCTGTTTTGATTTCCGTACGTGTCCCAGTAACTCCCAAAGAGGAAACGATGTACAAGAACCCTTCTCCCACTTTTGCTATTTTTTCAATGCGATCTTTCGATGTCGGTGCAATCATAGAAATGATATCAATACCATGCGCTTTAGCTGCCGCCGCACATTCTCCCCTTTCTTCATAGGGCATGTCGGGAATGATGATGCCATCCATTCCCGTTTCTTCACAACGGGCGAAGAAACGGTCCGGCCCGTAGTGGAAAACGGGATTCAGATACGTCAGGAATACGAGTGGAATCTGTGTTTCTTTCCGCACTTTTTTTACCAGTTCAAATACGTCATCTATGCGCGTGCCGGCTTCCAGTGCCCGCAAATCAGCTTCCTGGATAACGACGCCTTCGGCAATCGGATCGGAAAAAGGGATTCCGATTTCTATTAAATCGGCGCCAGCCTTTTCCATGGTCATAATATATTCATAGGTTTTATCGAGTGACGGATCGCCGGCAGTCAGAAATCCGATAAACGCCTTGCCATCTTTAAATGCGTTGCCAATCTTACTCATGGATGTCCCTCCCTTTATATCTTGCAATAGCCGCTACGTCTTTATCTCCCCGGCCGGACAGGCAGACGATGATGATATCGTCTTTATTCATCTTCGGTGCTATCTGCATCGCATGATACACGGCATGAGCACTTTCGATAGCGCAGATGATGCCTTCCGTGCGGGCCAGATATTCAAAGGCTTCTACGGCCTGATCATCTTTGACCGGCACATACTGGGCACGGCCCGTTTCATGCAGGTAAGCGTGTTCCGGTCCGATACCAGGGTAATCGAGGCCAGCCGAAATGGAATATACGGCATCAATCTGCCCATCATCATTCTGGCAGAACAGGGACTTCATGCCGTGGAAAATGCCGACTTTGCCTTTGGCAATAGTAGCCGCATGAAGTTTCGTATCTATGCCCTTGCCGGCAGCCTCACAGCCAATGAGTTGTACGCCTGTATCAGGGATAAAATGATAGAACATGCCCATAGCGTTCGATCCGCCGCCTACACAGGCCAGAACGGCCGTTGGCAGTTTTCCTTCTTTTTCCAGAATCTGCCGCCGCGCTTCCTGACTGATGACGGCCTGGAAATCGCGGACCATCATCGGGAATGGATGGGGACCCATGGTCGAGCCGATGACATAGTGCGTATCATCGACACGGCTGACCCATTCGCGCATCGCTTCGTTGACAGCATCCTTGAGAACACGCGACCCCGATGTAACGGCATGGACTTTGGCTCCCAGTAATTCCATGCGGTACACATTCAGTGCCTGGCGTATCGTATCTTCTTCCCCCATGAATACTTCACATTCCAATCCCAGGAATGCCGCTGCCGTAGCCGTAGCTACCCCGTGCTGCCCGGCACCTGTTTCGGCAATGACCCGGGTCTTACCCATCTTTTTTGCCAGCAGGCACTGGCCGAGAGCATTATTGATTTTATGGGCACCTGTATGGTTCAGGTCTTCCCGCTTCAGATAGATTTTGGCTCCCCCCAGGTCCTTTGTCATCCGATCTGCATAATACAATAAGGACGGTCTGTTGGCATAATTGTCCAGTAAGTCTTTGAGTTCCGTCTGGAACTGGGAATCATTCTTGTAATACGCATAGGCCTTATCGAGCCTTTGTATTTCATTCATCAGTGTTTCCGGTATATACTGGCCGCCGAAAGGGCCGAATCTTCCTGTTGTCATCGTTGTTCCTCCTCTACCATGGCACCGCGCAGGCAGGCCATGAATCGTTTTATTTTGTCATAATCCTTATATCCATTCGTTTCGATGCCGCTGCTCACGTCGACGGCAAAAGGCCGGTAGGCAAGGGCTTGTTCGATATTTTCCGGTGACAGACCGCCAGCCAGAAAATAGGGGCGTTCCAGAAAGCGGAGCAGGTCCCAGTCAAAAGCCTGACCGCTGCCGCCACTGCCGTGGTCGACAAGCACGTAAGTGACGCTGCTGGCGTTTGCCGCTTTAGCATCTGCTTCAGATTCCAGAGAAAAAGCCTTAATGAGGGGCGCTTTCGTTTGCTGCCGCAAGGCTTTTATATAAGCCTCATCCTCACTGCCATGGAGCTGTACGACCTGGATGGTGCCAGCCTCTAGCAGCCGCAGGATATGTTCCTGCGGTTCATCGACAAAGACGCCGACCGCCGGGATGTCCGACAGCAGATGACTTCTTAAGGCCGCGGCTTGTTCGTCCGTTACGCGCCGTTTTTTACCGGCAAAGACAAAGCCGACGTAATCGGGCCGGAATTCATTGGCCCAGTCGATGTCACAGAGCCGTTTCAGTCCGCATAATTTAACCCGCGTCATGGACCTCACCTGCCAGTTCTTGGAGCATCGCTTTTTTATCAGCTGCCCGCATCAGCGTTTCGCCAATCAGGACGGCATCGACGCCGTGCTGCCGCAAGACCTTCGTATGCGCTGCCGTCTTGATGCCGCTTTCGGCTACAAAGAGGACTGACGGCGGTACGAGAGGCCGCAGATTGCAGCTCGTATCCAGAGAGACCGTGAAATCTTTCAGATTGCGGTTATTGACGCCAATGATCCGGGCGCCGCAGGCCAGGGCCCGCCGGACTTCCTCTGCATCGTGAGCTTCAACCAGCGCCGAGAGGCCCAGCGAATCAGCCAGCTGGAAGAAGCAGCGCAGCGTAGCGTCATCGAGGATAGCGCAAATCAGCAGGACCGCTGCCGCTCCATTGGCCTGGGCTTCGTATATCTGATACTCATCGATGATGAAGTCTTTCCTAAGGACAGGAATCGCAACTTCCGCCGCGATATCTTTCAGATACGAAATACTGCCTTGGAAGAAATCCCGTTCGGTCAGGCAGGATATGGCGGACGCCCCGGCTGCTTCATACTCTTTGGCAATCTCCTTATACGGGAAATGAGGGGCAATCAGCCCTTTGGACGGCGAGGCCCGCTTCACTTCGCAGATAAAGGATAAGCCCGGCTGCGATAAGGCCTGTTCAAAAGGGTAGCCGACCGGCTTAGGCGCCTTCAAGGCCAGCTGCTTCATCTCCTCTGGTGAAATAGCCGCTTTATCAGCAGCGAGGCGCTTCAAAACGGCTGCCGTAATATCATCTAAAATCATGGGTCTGCCTCCCATCAGCGATTGCTGACAGCAATGCAACGATTCAGTGTTTCCGTCGCCTTGCCGCTGTCTATAAGAGAAGCAGCTAGCGTAATGCCGTCGGCGATGGAATCAGCCTTGCGGGCTACGAACAGCGCTGCGCCGGCATTGAGCAGGACGGCGTTGCGTTTCGTTCCCTGGATTTTGCCAGCCAGGATATCCCGCGTAATCTGTGCATTTTCTGCAGGTTTGCCGCCGACTAGCTCTTCTTTCGTTCCCGGTACGAGACCGAAGTCTTCCGGCCGGATGGTAGAGGTCCGATAATAGCCGTCGCGCAGTTCGCAAATCGTTGTTGGTCCATTCGGTGAAATTTCGTCGAGCTTTTCTTTGCCGTAGGCGACGATAGCCCGTTTGACGCCGAGCGAATCGAGGACCTTGACCAGCGGTTCGACGAGATATTCATCATAGACGCCGAGGAGGAACATTTCCGGCTTAGCCGGGTTAGTCAGGGGGCCCAAGATATTGAAGACCGTACGGAAACCCAGTTCTTTGCGGATGGGACCGACGTATTTCATGGCGGCGTGATATTTCTGAGCGAACATAAAGCAAAAATTCGTTTCTTTCAGCATCGCAAGGGCCAGATCCGGATTCTGCTGGATATTGATGCCCAATGCTTCCAGACAATCGGCCGTACCGCACAAGGAAGAAGCGGCCCGGTTGCCGTGTTTGGCTACTTTGACACCGGCCGAAGCAATGACCATGGCCGCTGTTGTAGAAATATTGAAGGTATGGGCGCCATCACCGCCGGTACCGACGATTTCCAGCACTTCCATGCCCGGATGTGGAACGGGCGTTGCCAGGGATCGCATCGCTTCGGCACATCCCGATATTTCATCAATGGTTTCTGCTTTCGTACTCTTTGTAGAAAGCGCGGAAAGAAAAGCCGCATTCTGCGTCGGCGTCGTTTCCCCTTTCATGATTTCCAGCATGACCGTTTTGGCTTCATCGTACGTCAGGTCACCTTTGCTGACAATTTTAATAATCGCTTCTTTAATCATGATAAATCCCCCTCTGTCCTATATATGCATATTTAAGAAATTTTGTATCATAATCGGTCCCTGCGGTGTCAGGATAGATTCCGGATGAAACTGCAGGCCATATGTCGGATAGTCCTTGTGGCGCACAGCCATGATTTCCCCATCTTCCGTCCGGGCAAGAACCTGTAATTCATCGGGCAGCGTATCCGGATCCAGCGCCAGTGAGTGATACCGGCCCACATCGATACGTTTGCCGAGGCCGGAAAACAATGGATCTTCCGTGTCAACTTCCACGATGGACTGCTTGCCATGCATCAATTCTTTGGCGTAGGTAATCGTACCGCCATAGGCTTCACATAAAGCCTGATGGCCCAGGCAGACGCCGAGGAGTGGCACTTTGCCGGTAAAATAGGTAATGGCCTGTTCACAGATTCCTGCATCGGCCGGTCTTCCCGGTCCCGGAGAAATGATGATGTGGTCCGGCTTCATGGCAGCAATCTCTTCTACCGTCTTTTCATCATTGCGGATGGCCAAAATATCCGGGTCGAATTGTCCCAGGAGCTGATACAAGTTATAGGTAAAACTATCATAGTTATCGATGAGTACAATCATTGGTCTATCCCTCCATCGGCCTTTTCCAGTGCGAGTACGACGGCTTTTGCCTTATTGATGCATTCCTGATGTTCTTGTTCCGGAACGCTGTCCGCTACGATGCCGGCACCAGAGCAGACGAAGACGTGATTTTTTTTCTTGTACGCCAGGCGGATGCCAATGCAGCAGTCCATGTTTCCCGTAAAATCGATATAGCCGATGGCCCCTCCGTAGACGCCCCGTTTATGACCTTCCAGTTCATCAATGATTTCACAGGCCCGGATTTTGGGAGCTCCGGAAAGCGTCCCTGCCGGCAGCACGGAAGCAATGGCATCGACAGCCGTCTTGTCTGGCCGTATCCGGCTGTGCACAGTCGAACCGATATGCATGATATGGGAGAATCGGAGTACGTCGAGATATTTTTCTACGTGGACGCTGCCAAATTCACTGATGCGTCCCAGATCATTCCGCCCCAGATCGACGAGCATATTATGTTCTGCCAGTTCTTTGGCGTTATGGAGCAATTCCTGTTCCAATGCCTGATCCTCTTCCTGTGTCTTTCCCCTGGGCCGCGAACCAGCCAGCGGGAAAGTAAATAAGTTGCCATCTTCCAGGCGGGTCAGTGTTTCCGGTGATGAGCCGGCCAGTTCGATTTCATCACCAGAAAAGAAGAACATATACGGCGATGGATTCAGCGTGCGCAATACGCGGTATGTATCGAGCAGGCTGCCTTCGGCTTCGGCCATCATGCGGTTGGAGAGGACGACCTGGAAAATATCACCTTCCCGGATATATTCCTTTCCTTTTTCCACCATGCGACAGTATTCGTCTTTCGTAAAAAGAGGCTTAAATTCACTTTTGAGTGTAAGTGGAATATTCCGGGCTTTTTCCCCTTTGCGTATGAGTACTTCCATGCGCTGTAATTCCAGCATAGCCCGATTATAATTTTCATCAGCCGATTCCAGCCGTACGTTGACGATAAGGTAAATCTGTTGTTTGAGATTGTCGAAGACGATGACCTTATCAAACAGCATGAGGTCAAAATCATTAAATCCATCATCATCTTTTGCCTGCAGATTCAGGGATGGTTCGGCGTATTTGATGAAATCATAGGCAAAATATCCGACAAGCCCGCCTGTAAAGGGCGGCATGCCATCGATACGCGGTGCTTTATTATCATCCAGGATCTGACTGATGAACGTTTCGGGATGCTGCGAGCGGACCGTAACTTCTGCCCCGGTCTTGATATGAACGACGCCGTCCTTGCAATAAATACCCATCTGCGGGTCGTACCCGATAAAACTGTACCGGCCCCAGCGCTGGCTGTCTTCCATACTTTCCAGCAGATAGCAATGAGAACTGACATTCTTGACGATGCGCAGCACTTCGACTGGCGTACGTACGTCAGCATATATACTGCGGCACAACGGTACGACTTTATATGTGCCGGCATATTGTTTTATTTCTTCCAGACTCAGCGTTTCCATTGGGACCTCCTCCATTCAGACACCAAAAAACCGCCCCTGACAATTGTATATATTGTCAAGGACGGTTAACTTATACCGCGGTGCCACCTTGCTTCAGGATCTGACTCCTGCTCTCGACGGAATACCATCATATTCCCGGCAACTGACGTATGCCTCCACGTCGCAGAATACTCGGCATCAGCCTTTGACTGCGCCCTCAGCGGTCCATTTAACAAGCTGCTTACGGCCGGCTCTCAGCACCCCGGCTCTCTGTACGTGCACGTCATGTTTTTACTTCCGCCTCAAAGGTTTTGGGACGATGTTCATTTGATGTACCAAATCATACACCGGGATACGAGCCTTGTCAAGTACCAGAAGACGAAGTAAAACGTGATACGCACAAATTTATTTTTATGCGCCACAAAACCGGTATCAGCGATATGAAAAATTGTACGCATGACTATGACAAATTCCATTATCATCTCTAATCCGGGCAACTGTGCAAGCCTTATTTTCTGTGCTATACTGAAAAAAATACTACCTGCGAGGAGGGATTTAATATGGACACAGGACTCATTCATATTTACTGCGGTGACGGCAAAGGAAAAACGACGGCATCCCTGGGGCTGACGATCCGCTGTGCCGGCCGTGGCGGCAAGGTATTATTCACCCAGTTCCTCAAAGATATGGAAACAGGAGAACTGGCTTCGCTGGCCCGCATCCCCGGCATCACGGTCATCCGTGGCAAGGGATTTAAAAAATTCACCTTCCAGATGACACCAGAAGAATTGGCAGAAGCCAAGAAAATCCAGACACAGATGTTCGATAAAATCGTAGATACGGTACGCAAAGATACGCCGGATATGCTCGTCCTCGATGAAATACTCGTCACCTGCAGCCTGGGCCTTCTCGATGAAGAAAAAGTACTGCAATTCCTGCGCACAAAGCCAGAAAAACTGGAAGTCGTCATGACGGGCCGCAATCCGTCACAAGCCCTTATCGACATGGCTGATTACGTATCGGAAATCTGTAAGCGCAAACACCCCTTCGATAAGGGGATAGGCGCCCGCGTCGGTATTGAAGAATAAGCCATCTATTCATGCTGAACCAAAGCTGATATAATGCGAAAAACCTGGCATAAACGTTTCCTGGCCAGGTTTTTCTTTATGACAAAAGCACTATTTATATGTAATAAACTACATATTATTCCATCACGGTTCCTGTACTTTTTATACTATCTCACTTTGTTCCGCCACTTTTCCTTTAATTTTAGGAAACACTCTGTTAAAATAATGATATACACTATATGTCGGACACTTTTTAGTTTATGTATATAGATTACCCATATATCAAGGAAGTGGCAGTATGACCTTACAACAGCTTCATTACATTGTTGAACTATCAAAGCATAATTCTATTTCAGCGGCCGCCCAGGCTCTGTTCATTGCCCAGCCCAGTCTTAGTACAGCTGTAAAAGAGCTGGAGAAAGAATTTCACATTACCATTCTGGAACGAAACCGCCATGGCATCAGTTTTACACCGGAAGGGCTGGAATTCCTCAATTATGCCAATCATATCATCGAGCAGACGACAAGCCTGCGCGAACATTTCAGTCCTCAGCAGGAAGGAGAAAAAAAGCTGCGCCTGTCTATTTCTTCCCAGCATTATATGTTTGCCGTCGATGCCCTCACCGATTATCTGCAGTCGATTATACGGAATCCCCGGTACACCATCACCTTCCGTGAAGGCCGTACTTCCCAGGTCATTCAGGATGTCATCACTCAGCGCAGCCAGATTGGCATCATTTTTATTTCCAAAATGACACAGAAATTCATGGAACGGACTCTCCGCAAAAATGGGCTGGAGTTCACAGAGCTCTTTTCCTATCCGCCTTATGTATTTATGAATACGGCTCATCCATTATCCAAATACGATTCCCTGTCGATAGAACAGCTGGCACCATATCCCTATATCCAGTACACTCAGGAAGAAGACTCGTACCAGTTTTCTGAAGAAATCATTATCCCCGATATCAATCCCGAACGGGCCATCAATATCACCGACCGTTCCACCTTATTCAGTATCATCGCTTCGACCGATGCCTATACAGTCGGTACGGGTATCCTGTTCCGCGCATGGGATTATTGGCCTATCGTGTCTATTCCTATGAAAAACCCGCTGGATATCATGCGCGTCGGCTGGATAAAATCCCAGACTACAAACTTATCTCCGACAGCCCGGGACTATATCGAACAATTAAAAAATACTCTCATCAACCGTGGCGTGACCCTGTCGGAATCAGCCGTTCCAAAAACAATTGATTCTGCAAAACCTGATATGCCATCAGAAAGCTAAGCAGATATAGCAAAACAAGCTGTAACAAAAGGACTTCAAAAGTCCTTTTGTTACAGCTTGTTTTATTAATACTATTCAGTCCGACAGAGGCTTCCGGAATCCAGAAGCCTCTGTCAGATGAAACCCTATGCTGTTATGGAGTTTGTGCTTTTTCCAGCACTACCTTCAACCTGACTCTGCGGTTTCTGTTCGGCAAAGTTCCAGGGATCTTTGCGGATGAAACCATCGGAGAAAGGAACGAAAACGGAAATGATGGCAGATATGCCGAGGAGGTAAATGAACCAGCAATACGGCAATACTTCCAGCGGAGATACTCTGCCGTTGGCAAAGCCGACCATGATCAGCATTTGTGCGCCGTATGGGATGAGGCCCTGGAAGATAGAAGAAAATGTACTCAGGAGGGCCGCACTGCGGCGGGGATCAACGTGGAACTTATAGCAGATGCGTTTGGCAACTTCGCCGTTGATGATGATGGAAACGGTATTATTGGCCGTAGCAATATCCGTAATGGATACCAGTGCAGAAATCCCAAGTTCGGCCGAATTCTTGCCTTTGATAAAGCGCTGTACATTGACCAGCAGGTACGAAATCCCACCGGCTTTATTGACCATAGCAGCCAGGCCGCCAGTCAGCATGGAGAGGAAGAAGATATCCGTCATGCCCAGGAAGCCTTTGTAAATAGCCTGTGCAAAAGTCAGAGCCGTCAGATCTCCATAGAAAAGCCCGATAATGCCAGCCAGGACGATACCACCGGCCAGGACCAGGAATACGTTGGCACCGGCAACGGCCGTAACCAGAACGACTACATAAGGCAGAACTTTAATCAGATTATAGGGATGGTCCCCTGTGCTGACGGCCGTTTCAGAACCACCGAAAATAATCAGCAATATGACTGTCAGGATGGCCGGAATCAATGTCAGCCAGAAATTCAGGCGGAATTTATCTTTCATGGCACACCCCTGTGTACGGGTCGAGGCAATGGTCGTATCGGAAATAATGGAAAGATTATCACCGAGCATGATCCCGCCCATGACACAGCCGATCATAAGAGGCAGGGGAATACCGGCTTTTTCAGCAACGGCGACAGCAATAGGTCCGACAGCAGCCGCACTGCCGACAGATGTACCCGTTGCCGTAGCAATGAAACCGGAAATAACGAATACGCCTGCTGCCAGGTATTCTGGCGGAATATAGGTCAGGCCCAGATTGACCGTCGAGTCAATACCGCCCATAGCCTTACAGGTAGCAGCAAAGCCACCGGCCAGCAGGTAGATGATGCACATGATGATGATGTTGGAATCACCGCAGCCTGCGACAAACGTTTCAAATTTTTCTTCAAAATTACCCTTGATAACAAAGAATGCAGTAATCGCGCCAATAGCAGCTGCCAGTGGAGCCGGGAACTGATAGAAGGCCATTTCCATACCGCTCATATCCAGAATAATGCCACTGCCCAGGTATACGGCAACAAAGACGATGAACGGAATCAATGCAATGGCATTTGGTTTTGCCTGATTCGTTACTTGTTCCTTTTCATCTCTAACGTCCATCTCGACTTCTTTTTCGAGTTCTTCACGCTCTTTCATATGATTTCTCCTTTCAAATATCCCAATGAAATAACAGCATCGGATTCTTCTGCTTTATTAAAAATCTGTAGTGGCCACGTATCACAGATTCTTATGCATAATTATAGTTAAAATTAATATATCGGTATAGAGCAATACATATGTCCCCGTCCATCTACATCCGCAAATATTTAATAATATCACCGTCATAGATGCATATGCAGTTATTATTTTCGTATTTCTTAACTCTGTATTTATTTTACAATATAATGTCGTTTTTGTATAATACATATTCATTTTGGTTTTATATAGCTAAATTTTATATTAACTTTGTTGTACTATATCGATAGTTATAAATAATTCAAATATCAAGCAAGCGCACGAAAGCACCCCGGACACATATCCAGAGTGCTTTCGTGCGCTTATACATCTATGGTGAAAATGGAGGTTGTTAACAGACAGAGGGGAGATACAGGGGTATTACTTTCTGTCTGCCAATTTCTTGTAGGAATCGAGCCGGTCTTTCATATCTTTTTCCGTACGTTCGTAGAACTGTTCCGCCTGTTCCGGGAAGACTTTCTGCAGCGATGCATACCGTACTTCGCCCAGGAGGAAGTCTTTCAAATCGCCCTTAGGATCCTTCGAATCCAGGCTGAATCCATTCTTGCCGGCTGCTTCTACGTCCGGGTTGTACCGGTAGAGGTGCCAGTATCCGTTCTGTACGGCTTTCTTTGCTTCTATCTGGCTGAAGCCCATGCCCTTCTTGATGCCGTGGTTGAT
>NZ_DGXL01000006.1:0-11700 GCF_002395615.1 Megasphaera sp. UBA4233
CGGGCCGTATGTCGATAAATACCTCAAAGGTGTATCGTCCGTATCGACGGAAAACCGCCTGAAAGTCCTGCGCCTCATCGAAAACCTCTGCCTGGGCACGGCCGCCGTCGGCTACCGGACAGAATCCATGCACGGTGCCGGCAGCCCGCAGGCACAGCGCATCATGATTTCCCGTCAGGGGAACCTGGAAATGAAGAAAGAACTGGCCAAGAAGATTGCCCATATTGAAGAATAACCTCTGAGCCATAGCAACATGCTCCGCATAGGGGTATAAACAGAAAGTCCCATGATAGCTCCGGCTGTCATGGGACTTTCTGTTCATCTGTATTTTGGATGCAATAATACAAATTGTGCATAACCGGATTGACAATTATGGATAATCGACGTATAATTAAATCACTAGCATACCAATATATTGGTATGTCTCCGATCGGAACAAGTGAATAGGGATGAATGAGAGAGGTGAAGTAACATGACTACGTTACAATCAGAAAAGCCGACGAAAGTCCGCTGGATGGTCTTCGGCTCCTTACTGGCATTATGTACGGTAAACTATATCGACCGTGCCGTTATTTCTATTTGTATGCCTTCCATTGAAGCAGATCTCCACTTTGGTCCTGCTCTGGTAGGGGTCATTCTCAGTGCCTTTTTCTGGGGCTATACGCTGATGCAGATTCCTTCAGGCTGGATTGCGGACCGTCTGGGGCCGGGCAAGACAATCCTGGGGTCCGGGATTTTGTGGGGTGTATTTCAGGTCATCACCGGCTTTTTGAGCAGCAGTTCTGCTTTTATGGCTGTACGGGCACTGCTCGGTGCATCGGAAGCCCCGATTTATCCGGCCAGCAGCAAACTCCAGTCTGTGTGGCTGACGAAGAATGAACGTACCCGTGGTGCAGCTATTGTCGATGCCGGATCGGCTCTCGGCACAGCTATTGGCGGGCCACTCATTATTGCCTTCCTTGCCTGGTTTGGCGGCTGGCGTGGTGCCTTGATGGGGGCCGGTGTCTTTACGATGGTAGTAGTCCTCATTTGTTATAAATTCGTTCATACGACACCGGATACGAATAAAATGATCAACAAGGCTGAACGGGAATATATCGATAATGCCCTGAAAGCTGAATACGAAAGCGAACAGATGGCCAGTGGCGGCAAAACGTCACTGGGATTGCCACGGTATCTGCGCAGTGTCACTTTCTGGGGCATGGTCCTGGGATTTGTCTGCTATGACTGCTTCTGGTATGGTCTAATGACATGGGGGCCTATGTATTTATCCCAGGTATTTAAAGTCAATTTCATGGCTGTTGGCGGTTCTATTTTCATTATCTTTGGCTGTGGTGTTATTGGTTCCCTCTTTGGCGGCTATATGATTGATACGATGTGCATGAAATATGACCCCAGCAAAGTCGTTAAGTATGCCCTGGCAGGTCTGGGAATCGTGATGGCAATCGCCATGTATCTTCTCAGTACGGCTACATCCATGACGCTGGCTATCGTGTATATGTCTGTTGCCATGTTCTGTGAAAAATGGGTTGGTGCGACGTTCTGGATGATGCCGGCTGCTATTTCGCAAAAAGATGATGTCGGCATTGTTGCCGGTGCCATGAACTTTATGGGCAATATCGGCGGCGCCATCGTACCGATTCTCGTCGGTATGATTGTCACACTGACGGGATCGTATTACTGGGCTATTATCCTCTTTATGGCCTTTGCCATCGGACTCTGCATTTTCCCGATTGGCATCAATATGAACAAAAAAGTTGGTTCTGCTTCCTGATTATCGTACTTTGCTCTAGTAAAAACCCTCTATTCCATGTATACTGGATAGAGGGTTTTTCTCTGCCGGCTGTTAAGCGAAACCAACCTGCGGGACGGTTTTGTTCCAGCTGCTTTTTTTTGGAATCAGGGATATAAAAAATGTTACAGGCCTGTTTAGGTTTTGTTTAGATAGAAGCTGTATACTGTCACTATATAGGATACAGTGGGAGGAAATGAATATGAATTGTGCCATACGGCGTCATCAGCGTCTGATTTTTTTTGTTTTATTGTTTGCTGCGGTTTTCCTGTACCTGGCTCATATTGGTTCCTATCATCTGATTGAATTAGATGAGGGAAGATATCACCGGGTAGCCATGGAAATGGTTCTTTCCGGCGATTACATTACGCCTCATTTTGACTATATGCCGTATTTTGAAAAACCAATCTTTCAGTATTGGATAACGGCTCTTTCCATGGAACTCTTTGGTTTCCGCGAATTTACGGGACGTGTCCTGCCGGCACTTTCGGGATTGGGGAATGTCCTGCTGGCCTTCTGGCTTGCCCGGGTAATGTACAACCGTCGTACGGGCGTTATGGCGGCCGTCATTCTGGCAACGTCAGCATTGCAGCTCATCGTCGCTTCCATCGGTGTCCTCGACATGGCGCTGACTTTTTTTATTGATGCCTGCCTGGTCACCTTTTATGTATTTGAGAGAACGGAAAATAAGAAATATCTGCTGCTATTTTATGCATTCATGGGGTTCGGAATGTTAACCAAAGGGCTGATTGCCATCGTGTTTCCCTGCGGGATTATTTTTTGGTATGCCCTTTGTACGAAACGGCCCCGCCTGTTCCTGAAATTGTTTTATCTGCCGGGAATCCTGCTGTTCCTTGTCATCGCTGTGCCGTGGTATTATATGGTATGCCAGCGGAATCCTGACTTTTTTTACTTTTTCTTTATCCGTGAACACTTTCTCCGCTTTGCTACCAAGATGCATGAACGGTTTCATCCCTGGTATTATTTTGTGCCGGTCCTGCTGGCTGGCACGATGCCCTGGACCGGGTTTTTATTGACTTTTTTCAGCAAAAAAGGCATCCTGCGCCGGCCGGGTACCCTGCGGCATCGGCAGGATATTTTGTTCCTCGGACTTTGGGCAGGCCTTATTTATGTTTTTTACAGCATTTCTGATTCCAAACTGCCGACCTATATTCTTCCCTGCTGGCTGCCGTTATCGGTCCTTCTGGCAGCATCACTGGAACGGTGCCGGAGAGAAAAAGACTGGCTATGCCACAGCTTTTTTGTAAACTCCGTGCTCTGTTTGTTATTTACGGCTGGCGGGATTGCCTATCTCATGCATACGGATTTCCTGACTGTGCCAGATTTCCTGAAAAATGGCGGCCTGCTCATCGCGTCCCTTCTTGCAGGTACGCTGGCAGCCTGCTGGTCTTATAAAAAGCGCCGCAGTTTCTTTGCTGTTTTCCTGATTCTAAGCTGTATGGCCTATGGCTTCGGACTTGGCGCCCATCAGGTGCAGGGGCAGATCCATGATCACCAGTCAGCTTATCAGGTCAGCCAGGATATTAAGACTCTGCATCCGTCGGAAGATACGCCGATTATTATGTACGGTTCTTTCATTCCGGGGCTGGTATATTATCTGGACCGGCCCGTGGCGGCTGCCAATTTTATGGGTGAACTGGAGTTCGGCATTCACCATACGGATCGTACGGGGATGTATTATGGCAGTAAGGAACTGTATGATGTCTGGCATAGCAGCCAGCCGGTCATTGTCGTAGTACAGCCGAAATACCTTGAAGAGGCACTGAGTGTCCTTGACGGGAATATATACCAGCGTATGGAAGAAGAGGATTATACCGTATTGATTAACCGGCCGTTGAAAGAGGGCGTATTGCCATGAAGCGTATAGACATTCTCGTACCCTGCTACAATGAAGAAGCAGTACTCCACCAGTTTTATGAACGGACCAGCTCGGTTCTGGAACAGATAGAAAATTACCAGTTCACTTTTATCTTTGTCAACGACGGCAGCCGCGATCGTACAATATCGATTATCCGGGAGCTTTATGAAAAAGACGCCCGCGTTTCTTATATTTCTCTATCCCGTAACTTTGGAAAGGAAGCGGCTATGCTGGCTGGTATGGATTATGCTGATGGCGATGCCCTGGTCATCATGGATGCTGATTTACAGGATCCGCCGGAACTTCTGCCGGAAATGATTGCCTGGTGGGAAAAAGGATACCGTGATGTCTCAGCCCGCCGTCGCTGCCGGGAAGGAGAAACATTTTTCAAAAAATGGTCGAGCCACGTATATTATAAATTGTTGAAAAAACTGACGTCCGTTCCCGTTCAGCAGGATGTGGGCGACTTCCGCCTTCTGGACCGCCGCTGCGTCCAGGCTTTGTGCAGTCTGCGGGAATGTCAGCGCTATACCAAAGGGCTTTTCAGCTGGATCGGTTTTGAAAAGAAAGAAATTCTCTTTGATCGTCCGCCCCGGGCCGCGGGCAAAACGAAATGGAACTACTGGCAGCTTTTTAACCTCGCGGTAGATGGCATTACCAGTTTTACGACGGCCCCATTGCGGGGGGCTTCTTTTGCAGGCTGTCTGCTGGCCTTTCTGGCGGCTTTATATATGTGTTTCATCGTCGTACGTACACTCGTATACGGCGGTGATGTAGCCGGGTATCCGTCCCTTATTTCGGTCATCTTGTTTATCGGCGGCGTACAACTCATGTTCATGGGAATTATGGGGGAATATATCGGCCGTATTTATAATGAAAGCAAGGGCCGCCCGCCTTATATAGCAGAGGAAAGAGGCGTAAAAAGAAAAGAGAAATCATAGGAAGTGAAATGAACTGACCCCCATTCGTTAGATTTTTAGGTCTAACTTTTGGGGGTCACTACAAAACCGCCTCACGGGCGGTTTCTTTTATTTTCCGCGGCAAACATGGTACAATACAACTAGTATGTATCCAAGTCCGCCCTGGCAGACGAGAAAGAAGGGGACCGCCATGATCGATAGAGATAAGTTGAAGGACATTCTGACTGAATATAAAAGGGATTTTCCCCAGCGCTGGCCGTTGGAAAAGTATAAGTGGGAAGCTGTGCGCTGTTTTCAGACGGCATGGGACTTTACGGCCCGGGATTTTGAAGAAATGTTTACGGCTGCTACGGCCCGGACAAAGGATTTGCTTACGTCGGTTAATTATTATCCCCGCGGGGTTATGCGTGGCTTTGCGGCCGTCAACCGGGATGCGACCAAGGCTATGTTTTCTAATCTTTTTGACGAAAAAAAGGACCTGGCGGTCCGCGTAGAACGGTTCCGGGAAGATGCCGAACATATCCGGCGGGAATATGGGGAAGGCATCTGGAAGCAGCATTATCAGAAATTGAACGCCATCAGTACGTATTTGTGGCTCCGTTATCCCGACCGGTATTACCTGTACAATTATTCCGATTGCCGTGTCGTAGCGAAAGAACTTCATAGTTCATTTATGCCTCACCGCGGTGCTCATGCAGGAAATCTCATCGGTGCCTATGGCCTTTTTGATGAAATCTGTGATGCCATTCAACAAGACAGCGAACTGCAGACGGTGTACAGGGCGCAGCGCCATGACAACTGCTGGGCTGACACCTCGTGCCATACGCTGACCGTCGACCTTTGCATGTATATCAGTCGTATTTATTCGAAAAAAGGCATCGGCAGTGGCGATCCGGACTGGCTGCCCATTGGGTACAGCCCGGAATTGTCTGTTCAGGACTGGGTCGCTTTATTGCAGGATGATGCCGTATTTACGGAAAGCAGCCTGGAAGTGATGCGGCGGTTCCTCGATTTTGGAGGAATGGCAACATGCCGGCAGTTGGCCAATAAATATGGTGAGCCTAAAAATTTTTATAATTTCTGTTCTGTTTCCCTGGCAAAACGGGTAGCGGAAAAAACGGATTGCAACGTCCTGACTACAGAAGACGAAAGCGCCAAATGGTGGCCGATTTTATACGTGGGAAAGATAGATGAACACAATGCCGATGGCGGATATATCTGGAAATTGCGGGATGAACTGGCAGAGGCCCTGCAACAGGTCGATTTGTCGCGGGTAAATTTATATGCGCATGTATCTCTTCCTGAAGGAAGGCATGCGGCCTGGTGGTTTAGTGTCAACCCCGTGTTGTGGAGCTTTTCTTCTATGGGCATAGGGGAACCGCGCAGCTTTTCCCTGTATAATGAAAACGGCAATAAGCGGCGCGTTTTTGAAAATTTCCTGGCTGCACGAAGCGGGGACTTCCTTATTTGTTATGAATCATCGCCGGTGCGCCAGATTGTAGCTATTGGAAAAATTGTCAAAGAAAGCGACGGTGAAAATATCTATCTGGAAAAAGTGGAAGGTCTGGTACATCCTATTGGATATACGGCAGTGCAGGCTGTGCCAGAGCTCCGGCGGATGGAATATTTTGAAAATCCCCAGGGAAATTTATTTAAATTGACCCGAAGTGAGTATACGTCTATCATGGATCTTATCCGTGATGAAAACCCGGTGGATCACCAACGGGTGGTTAAGCCTTATACCCATGATGATTTTATCCGGGAAGTCTATATGAGCCGTGGCCATTTTGCTACTCTGATTTCTCTTTTGAAGCATAAACAAAATATTATTCTGCAGGGGGCCCCCGGCGTGGGTAAGACCTACACAGCACGGCGCATTGCTTATGCGATGATGAGAGAACGGGATGACAGCCGCATTGAATTTGTCCATTTTCATGAAAGCTTTGGGTACGACGACTTTGTGGCAGGGTATAAACCTCAGGATACAGGCTATGTGTTCCGGTACGGCATTTTTTACCGGTTCTGCCAGCGGGCCGCCAACATGCCAAACAAACCTTTTTTCTTCATTATCGACGATATCAACCGGGGGAATATCAGCAAAATTTTTGGCGAATTACTGATGCTCATTGAAAAACCATACCGCGGTACATCTGTAACCCTTTCCTGCAACGGAATGCCTTTTTCTGTACCGAAAAATATATATATCATCGGTATGATGAATATGGCGGATACGGTTTCCATCCGCGATTATATCCTGCGCCGCCGCTTTGGATTTTTTGAACTGATTCCCGAATTTGATTCTGATGGATTTCAAGAGTATATGAAGAAGCTCGATAGTGATACATTTACGGCCTTGATTACCCGCATAAAAAAACTCAATGCAGAGATTTCCGAGGATCCCCGGCTGGGACGGGGCTTTTGCATCGGTCATGGGTATTTCTGTGGTCAGACGGAATATACTGAAGAATGGCTCATGGAAATCGTCGATTATGAAATCATGCCACTTCTTTTAGAATACTGGCCGGACAAGCCTGATAAAGTGCGGCATTGGGGACATGTTCTGCGCAGTGTATTTTATGATTGAGGAGACTTACGATGAAACGATATTTGTATCTGCTTTCGCTTGGCCATTTTTGTACTGACTTAAGCGGAGGAGCGCTGCCAGCCCTGTTGCCGTTCCTCGTACTGTATTACGATCTCGATTATGCCGCCGTCGGTGGGCTTATGTTTGCCTCGTCCTTTTTGTCATCGGTCATTCAGCCTGTCTTTGGTTACCTGTCCGATAAGTTGTCCCAATCATGGTTTCTGGTAGCGGGCGTCTTTTTGTCGGGAGCCTGTTTTTCCCTGACGGGATTTTTTTCAGATTACTGGGCTATTTTTACCGTCGTTGCACTCATGGGGGTCGGAGGTTCTATGTTTCATCCCGAGGCAGCCCGTCTGGTTCATGCCGTTTCCGGAAGGAACGAAGGCAAAGCGATGGGAATTTTTTCTGTTGGTGGCAACGGGGGATTTGGCGTAGGGCCGCTCCTGGTCGTCGGGGTTATCATTTCGTTTGGCATGCATGGCATGGTCGTTTTTGCCGGCATTGCGGCTATTATGTCATTGCTTTTCGTACGGACTCTTCCATCGCTCCGGCAGGCTGCACAGCTTGTGTCTCCTTTTCTGACTTCCCGGGAAACCGTTCCAGATAGTACTGTCACAGGAAAAAATGACTGGCGACAGTTTTCCAAGCTTACGGTCGTCATCATATTCCGGGCCATTGCCGTCTCGTCGCTATTTAGTTTTTTGCCCCTGTTCTGTATCAATATGCTGGGAGCATCGGAAGCGGTAGGAAGTCTGGTCCTGTCGGTTCTTTCTCTTTCTGGTATCGTCATGACGCTCTGGGGTGGCAATCTGGCTGACCGGTATGGCTGTGTATGGACACTCCGCCTGTGTTGTATCCTGTTTGTACCTCTCATGATACTGGTCACGATTTCTACACAAATCTGGATGGTCTATGCTCTGCTGCTGCCACTCAGTTTCTGCGTGAGCGGTGCCTATTCGGCTTATGTCGTCCTGGGACAGCGCTACCTGGCACGCAGCATCGGATTTGCATCGGGCGTTACCATGGGGCTGGCTTTCAGTATTGGAGGCATGCTCGTTCCCGTCCTGGGATGGTTTGCTGATATATATGGACTGATAGCAGCAATGGAAATCATTACGGCATGCACGATAGGGGCCGCAGCCTGTTCATTCCTGTTGCCTGAGCCGGCAAATCATGGAGCTGCCTGATAACAAATGCCTGATATGGATACCGGCACAGTATTCTTTCCCGTATGCGCCAGATGAAATGCGGTGATGGTGCTGCAGTAGCCGTTTCTGCCAAAAAAGAAGCCGTCAAAGGCGTATCGACCATTTCCCATCATCATTAATCGCCGTTTATTCCATGTATAGCATAGGATGCAAAATAGAAGACGGACCTGTCAAAATATGGCAGGCCCGTCTGTTGCATGTCCGAATATATAAAAGATTATTTTTCCTGGAAAAATTCGATTTCTTCACCGCAGGGACCGATAGCAAAGGCGATGCGGGCTGGAAAGGGCGGCTGGGAAGCGATAGTGATATCTTTAGGCTCCACAGCAATGGTATAACCTGCTTGACGTACAGCGGCGATGCAGGCATCGGTATCATCTGTTGCCAGAGCAAAGTGATTGACCGACCCGGTTGTGCAGCTGGCACTTCCGCTGGCAAAGATTTCGATGAGGCCGTCCCCCGTATCAAACATAATACCTGCTTTTTCTTCATTACCCCAACGGCGCAGGACCGGAAGGCCGAGGACATCCCGGTAAAAATGAACGGTTTCCTGGAATTTTTCTAAATTGGCACATTTTAATGCAGCATGGTGGATTCCTTTGATTAAACTCATGCTAAGACCCCCTGATTAATGATATATACTTATTGTATCATAGGAATTGTCTGATTGTTACTGCCAGATCAGAAGGAAAATAAAAAACGATCATTCCGGGGCATTGCCTTTTAGGTGGTCCCATGCTATAACGTATACAATGAATAATGATTATTAATTAATATATGATAAAGGAGGAATCCTTATGCGTATAGGTGAAGGTACGATTGAAGAAATCAAGGAAAACGGTCTGGCAAAAGTAAAAGTAAGCCGGGATTTCCTGTATGTAGCTTGCAGTGCCTGTGCCGGAGCCGAACATGTCATGATTATGGCTTATAATGGGCTGGGAGCCCGGGAAGGAGACCGCGTCCGTTACGAAGTAGATGATTCCCACCTGGCCATGAGCTCGTTTATTTGCTTTATCATGCCCCTTCTCCTGGCGGCCGCTGGTGCGCTGGCCGGATATGGTCTGGGAACAGAGACTATGTGGGGGATTGCCGGCGCCGTTATCGGCCTGGCGTTTGGCGTTGCCGGAGTCAAATACTATGACAACCGGTTGGGAAAGGTGATTGATACAAAAGCTTCCATTACGGCCATCCTGGAGGATGGAGAAGATGATAATGAATCCGTAACAGCATAGAAGAACGAGCCTGCCGTATTGATGGCAGGCTCGTTTACTAATAACGTATATGAGTGAACCGGGTAAAACGGTTATTTTGTCAGGGTATTGGTCAGTTCGCCGATGCCGTCGATTTTTACGGTGACCGTATCGCCGGCTTTCAGCCAGACTTGCTTGTCTTCCGGATATCCGAGGATGACTCCTGAAGGCGTACCGGTGAAAATGACGTCTCCCGGTTTCAGTGTCATATATTGGGAGAGGTAACTGACGATAGTGGCACAGTCGAAAATCAGGTCATTTGTATTGGAGTCCTGACGCGGCTGTCCATTGACAAAGCTCTGGACCTGGAAATGAGCCGGATCTGCTTCTGATGCGGGTACGATGTATGGTCCCAGAGGAGCAAAGCCGTCAAAGGTTTTGCCGATAAGCCACTGGGGGGTACGCATCTGCAGATCACGGGCAGAGAAATCGTTTCCGATGGTATAGCCGAAAACATAATCGAGGGCATCTTCTTTACGTACCATGTGGGCTGTTTTCCCGATGACGATGACCAGTTCGACTTCATAATCGTATTTATACGCCGTGTCAGGCAGGACGATATTTTCCTTGTGGGCATTCAATGCATTATTGAACTTGCTGAACAGCGTAGGATAGTCGGGAATAGGCAGCTTGGATTCTTTGGCATGAGCCGCGTAATTGAGGCCGATGCAGAGAATTTTTTCGGGATTGAGTACGGCCGGGGCAAAGCGTACCGTATCTGTATCGACAACCGGTCCGTTTCCGGCAGCTGTACGAATGGCGTCCAGGGTATACGTCCCATCTATGGCAGATTGCATTGTGGCTGGAATAGCCGGGTATCCACCAGCAGTAGCGTCGCGGGCCGTGCCGTTTTCGTCCATGACGCCGAGATGGATTTCGGTGCCTTTGTAGAAATTAAATAGTTTCATAAATGAATCCCCTCCTCTGGCTTTCTAGAATACTAGTTCATTCCATTATAGCATATTAAATATAAGAAATATAGAAATAAATACTTTGTCAGAAAGAAATGGGTGAGAATTCTGTAATTTCTTCCAGTGCCCGGACAAATGATTCGAGTTCCTTCTGATCATTTTCTGAAAAGCGATTGTAGATGGGACTGTCCATATCGAGAAGAGCTACGACTTTGCCGTCATGGTGGATAGGGATGACGAGTTCTGAATTGGAAGCGCTATCACAGGCGATATGACCTGGAAAAAGATGAACATTGTCAATCCGCTGGGTAGCATCTTCCAATACGGCCGTACCACAAACGCCCTTGCCGATAGGGATGCGGATGCAGGCGACTTTTCCCTGAAACGGCCCCAGAAGCAGACTGCCCTGATTTACGATATAAAAACCTGCCCAATTGATGGAAGGGAAGCAGTCCCAGAGCAGGGCAGACGCGTTGGCAAAAACAGGAAGCCAGGATGCATCGGCTTCTGCCAGTGCCCGCAGCTGTTTATTCATCAATTCGAAATTTATCATGGTATTGTACTCCCTTATTATAAAAAATTGAGTGAATTAGTTCAGACCTTATTATACTACAGGTAGCGCTGATTCTGCATCCTTTTCCGGGAAAAGTCAGAAAATAACTACAGAATCAGATAACAAAAAGACTGCCCTGTGAAGGCAGTCCTTTTGTTATTGGTGCTATGATTCCGACAGACCGTGGAACTCATGTATTCCGTCATGGAGAGAGCGGCATCATGGCTGGAAGTAAATTGTTTTTTCAAATGGTACTTTGACGGGATGACCTTCATAGGTCATAGGAGAAAAACGCATTTGCCATAGTGCCGATTCAGCCGCTTCTCGGAAGCCCAGGTTGGGTGGGTTAGAGAGAATCGAAACTGATTCGACAGAGCCATCCAGGCCGACCAATATATGTGCGGTGACAGATACGGTTTTGGCATATCCGATGGATCGGGCTTCATCGGGATAGACGGCCCGGGCATCCTGCAGAATCTGATAGTCGATGCCGGAGGCGTCGGGAGCGGTATACGATCCGTCGCCATTATCAATGAAACCGGCTCCTAAACCTCCGCCAGTTCCGTTACCGCTTCCATCACCTTCACCAGCACCGTTACCGCT
>NZ_DGXL01000006.1:11827-111546 GCF_002395615.1 Megasphaera sp. UBA4233
ACCGTTACCGCTGCCACTACCTTCTCCAACGCCATCACCGTTACCGGTGCCACTTTCTCCACTGGCATCCCCGCCTATATTGCTGTTGGTACTTTCTGCAGTGGTGCTGCCGGCCGAGGCGGCAGTTGCAGGAACCGGTGTTGCGGCATCCTCTGCTGTATGGGAAGCCGGTGCTGCATCCGGGATGGATATACGGTTCTGATCTGACGGTATCTTGGCGGACGCAGCTGTTGTCGCCACACTGCCTGCACGGTTAACGGCCTGCAGGCTGCTGGAAACGGCTGATTCACTGAGGGGCTGGGGAAAAGCCGTATTCTGCCAGCCGGGGGTTCCGCTGCTACCGCCCCCGCCGCCACCGCCACTGCTACCTGTATTGCCATTTCCTTCCAGTTCGACCATGACCATTTGTGGGGGCTGCGTAGCTGCTGTATGGACAAAAAACAGGGCGAGGATGAAAAAGAAAAGGACATGAATCAGGCCGGATACGGTGTATGCTTTTTTCCAGGAAAGAGTATTCATATACAGGGAGTGCTATCCTTCTGAAGGAGTCAGCATCTCCGGCACCTCCTTAATGTTAAAACGTATATTTGACGCCGCCATAATATGTCCGGTCCGATCCTGCCGTGATGGTGCTATAGGGTCCGATACCAGATTCGTATTCGTAATACGTCTTGTTGAACAGATTGGTGATGCCACCGAATACTTCCAGATTTTTGTTCACTTTATAATGAGCATCGATATCGACGAGAGAGTGAGATCCGATGATTCCGCCATCGTTATCATATTTATCGGCATCGGATAGGAAGTTATTATATTTTCCGATATAGGTGTAGGTGGCGCCCATATTAAATTTTTTATTGAAAGCGTAGTCGGCGCGGAGCATGACTTTATGTTTGGGAACTTTCATGAGCCCGCTCTTGGTATAATCAATCCGGTCTTTCGGGTGTTCTGCCATCCAGGCTTCGCCGGCACCGTTATAATTGCTGCGGCCTTTTAGATACGTATAGCCTTCAGTAAATTTCCATTTTCCTACATGCTGCTGGATTGATAAATCAATTCCCTTTCGCTGTGTTTTCAGAATATTCATGGTTTTCATGTTCAAGTGATTCTGGGCGTCAAAAATATAGAAACGGTTCATTTGATTATCTGTATACGAATAAAAACCTGTCAGGCTGATTGTGGAAGCTCCGATTTTATCACGCCAGCCCACTTCATACATGTTGAAAATTTCGTCATCGGCCCCGGTCGTGACATAGCGCTTGTATCCATCGATACGCGTTTCATCGGTGATCTGCAGGCCGTCGGGGGAAGTAAAGCCCCGTTCCCAGCGGGCGTATATACGTCCTGTATCGTTGTAATGGTATGCTGCCGACAGTTCAGCTGCTGTGTTCCAGCGATTGCTTTCATCAGCGCCGGAAAGTCCGCTGGCTGCCTGTTTGTCAAAGTCCCACAGCAGGCGTTCCCGGCGCAGTCCCTGGGTGAATGTCCATTTCTTTTTGTTCATGACATTCAGAGCATAGAGGGCTTCTACTTTCTTGTCGTAATTAAACGATAATGGTTCCAGTGTATAGGTTTTAGTCCGATAGTTCACTAATTTATAGTTATTATAATCCAGATTAGCTTTTTGCCGGTAGATGTCCAGGCCGAGCAGCAGGTTATTCTGCTTGCCGGAACCGTAGGAATAATCGAATTTCAGTTTGGCCCCTTTAGTATCGTGATACATGCGCTTATCGTCCGTATCGGTATTGCTGTAATACCCCTTGTTATAGAAAAAGTCGCCAATAAACCGCCAGTTGGAGCCAATACTGGATTCATAAGTCATATTATATGAATCGAGATGGCGGTCGCCATTCAGATAATCACGCCGCTGTTCTGTTATTTTGTGACCGTCTGCATCGAGGCCGACTGTGACTGTCTGATAAGCGGGAACATAATTTTTACCTTCTTTCAGCATTTTGGAAATAGAAATATTACCGATATAGCGGCTGTCCTCTTCCAGATGGCTGGCACGGACGGTCAGCCGCTGGTTTTTATCGATGTCATAGCGGAAGCCGCCGTATACATAATCACTATTGCGGTAGGTGTTTTTAAAATAGAGGTTGCGGTTGATTTTGGAATAACCGGCCGTAACGGTCAGCTTGTCATTGACTTTGGATCCGATGTTCAGGTTCAGCTTCTCCCCGTCAGAATTCCATTCTGTATTGAGCGTGTTCTGTACCTGATTCATCGTCCGCAGACTCGTCGTAATATTGATGACACCGCCAGAAGCTCCGGAACCGTAAAGGACGGATCCACCACCGGGAATGATTTCAATTTTTTCGATATTTTCCACGGGTACAACATCATAGTTTGTCTTGAGAGGATGATTGACGACAGAGGTAATGGGAGCCCCGTCGAGGAGTACCTGCAGGTTACGGGCAGACTGGTCCGAACCCTGACCACGAATATCGATATCGCCCTGTCCGGTGAGGCCGACGTTGATGGATGGGACATCTTTCAGAATGTCTGACAGGCTGGTGTAGCCCTTTTCCTGGATATCTTTTTTCTGTATGACAATGACTTCTTTTGTATCTTTGAGACGCTCGACTTCCACATAGTCAGGATGGACGTAGGAATCCTGTAATTTAATGGTAGATGGTTCGGCCGCCAGACTGGAACCGCAGGCCAGAAGAACTGAAACTGTCAGCAGTGGTATGTATTGTTTCTTTTTCAAAATAATCCTCCTTATGTATACGAGATTTCACAAACGATTGTGACAATCTTTATCAAGTATACACGCGTAATGTGACAATTTCTACTCCATTCAGACAAAAAGCAATCCATTCCGACATTTTTTTATGCAGACTGTGTCATAACTCTTGCCAGTCCTTCTATTCGTGTTAGAATAGGTCATGCAGTATAAGATAAGAAAGGAACATTGTGATGAAATATAATCATATCATAGCAGGGATACTATCTGTCTTCTGGTGCGCTTCTCTGATGCCGGTTCTGGCGGATACGATTCCTGTCAATAATCTGGTGCAGATAGTCGCTTCCGATTCGGCGACGGCCAAGACTGTGGCCTGGCAGGATGACAGCGGACGCCGTGACTATACCGTTACGTATCGTCAGAAAGGCAGCAGGGAAACAGAAAGGGCCTTTGTCACCAACCCTAAACGCCCGCCTGTATACGATGCGGACTGGGTCCCGCCGTATACGTATGGTGCCTATATGCAGGGACTCCGGCCCGATACGGATTATGAATATGAAATTGCCGATGGGGACGGGGAAAGCGGCTGGTTTCCCTTCCACACGACGACGGAACAGCTCAACCGGTATGAGGTACTCGTCTTCAGTGATACCCAGTCATCAGATTACAGCGTCTGGGGACAGACGGCGCAGTCTGCCTATGAAGCCCATCCCGGAGCCGCTTTTTTTACGGTCGTAGGAGATTTGAGCGATAATGGCCAGTCCTGGTATCAGTGGAAAGAGTGGTACGAAAATACTGATATCCTTACGTCCTATATGCCGATAGCACCGGTCCTGGGGAACCATGAAGCCTATTCTCTGGACTGGAAATTCTGTGAACCCTATACCTATAAGGCGCTGTTTCCCGTACCGTACGGGGCCCCGGAAGGACAGAGCCGCCTGGCCTACTCTTTTGATTATGGCGACGTTCATTACGCAGCTCTTAATACGGATTATGAAGAATTGCACGAGTTATATCCGGACATGATGGAACATGAAGTGACCTGGCTGGATCGGGATCTGGCAGATGCACAGAAACGGGGGAAAAGGCTGATCGTGCTCATGCACCGGCCGGCAGTAACGGCTACGTACCGGGCTCTTCCCGATATCAATGGGACTTATTTTATGCCTCTCTTTGATAAGTACCATGTGCCACTGGTTTTTACGGCCCATGAACACTGCTATGCCCGTACGGAACCGCTGATAGATGGCAGGCCCGGCGAAGGAGGCACGACGTATATTTCAACAGGCCGTGCCGGGACGGAATCGTATACGGATACGGTAAAACGATACTGTGATGCGGCTTATTATAATCCTACGGATCAGCCCATGTATCTGGTATTAGATGTAACCCCGGATTCCTTTGTCGTGACGGCGTATAAGATGGATGGCGCGGTTATCGATACGGCTTCTATCGCGGCTCCATCTCCTTCAGGAAATACGGTGACTGCATCTGCCGGAACATCCAGTGAGAAAAAGAAAGTCCGCAAAGTAGTCAATAAACCGGCGGAAAATCGGTTGTTACAGAAGAAGAATTCAACTAAAGACCCCGGCTCTTTACAGAAAGAAAAACCGGAGCGCATACAGAAATAAAGAATGAACGTATCCGGCAACAGGAACGGGAATGCCTGCCATCGTGTGGCGCAAAGTCTATATCCCGTTCCAGCCGGGCTGTCATGTAATCGTGACAATGGTGTAGTATAATTAGGGAACAGGAGGTAGATAATAATGAAAAATAAAACATGTAAATTCTTGGCTGCCGCTGCGGTACTGGCACTGGGATTTGCCAATACTGCCTTCGTTTCCCAGGCTGCTGGTACGGCATCCGGTGATTGGAATCGCCAGCTGGTACGCCAGATGGACCAATTAGAACAACGTATGGATGCGATGGAACGGCGCATGGACCGCGATATGACAGTGCAGCGTCAGTTCTTCAATGACTGGATGGATCATTCTATGGTTATGCCGGATCCCTTTGCCCGTATCTGGCAGGATAAGTTTCAAAGTCTGGAAAATATGCAGACCATGCTTTCCCAGGATGGGAAAGGCAACGGCTCTTCTTCCGGGCTGCAGCTTACCGGGACGGATGGCAGTCTGATGCAGTTCAGTACCTGGGGCAATGGGATTCCGGCCGACACCGATATCAGCTATGCCGTATCCAATCAGACGATTGCCGGCGATGTGACGGCCGATGGAAACAGTTCATTAAAACTGGTGCTGCGGGACAAGACCTATTTTAAAGGAGCACTTAATAAAGACAAAACGGCGCGGGCCGTATCGGTCTCCCTCGATAAAGATGCTGTGTGGGACGTGACGGGTACATCTTATGTGACAGCTTTTACGGATGAAGATACGACGCTGGCGAACGTTCACAGTAACGGATATGACATTTATTACAATGGTGATATTCCTGATAATGCCTGGCTGAAAAAAGCTGTGCGGGATCTGCCCGGAGGGGGACGGCTTCTTCCGGAAGTACAGAAACCGGAAGTGCAGCAGGCAGCTTCTGACAGCAGGGTGGAAAAAGCGCTAAAGGCAGATACCGGACATACGATGTAACAGGGCGCGTGCAGGCTCCCAGGCTTGTCATAAAAAACACTATATATTGTATAACCGGAAGGTATTCACTTTCTATACGCCTTCCGGTTTTTCTGTGCGCCCGTATAGCGAGGGAATGGCCCGATATAACAGATGATAAATTGATACTGGACAAGGCTTCCTTATATTGTTTTCACAAAAACCTGTGAAATACCAATTCTTCTATTGGCTTTTCCCTTATTTTGTAGTATTATAATACACGGCATTAACGACACTATATATAGTATTTTTAAAACATTAATTGACAATATTTTGTATATAAAAGAGGAATACCTCGTATGTTTGAGACACAAGGAGATGTAGTATGGAACAGGTACAGCAGACAGAAACCATCAATGTAAGGACCCATGTCATCAAGCGCAATGGTCAGGAAGTGGGCTTTGATATTTCCAAAATCATCAATGCAATCAGTAAGGCCAATCAGGAAGTCAGCGGGATTCACCAGATGAACAGCTACCAGATCCGGGCTGTAGCCGACACCATTGCTAAGAATATTGCCAGCCAGCCCCATGCTGTCAATGTCGAAGATATACAAGATATGGTAGAAAAGGGCATCATGGAAATGCGCGGCTATGAAGTGGCCCAGAAGTATGTGCGGTACCGGTATAAGCGTGAAATATCCCGGAAAACGAATACGACAGATGACAGTATCTTGTCACTCATCGAACAGATGAATGAAGAAGTCAAGCAGGAAAATTCCAATAAAAACCCGGTCATTAATTCGACACAGCGGGATTATATGGCGGGAGAAGTCAGCAAGGACCTGACGAGACGAGTTTTATTGCCGGAAGATATTGTCCGGGCTCACGAACAGGGAATCATTCATTTCCATGATATGGATTATTATGCCCAGAAAGAACATAACTGCGACCTCATCAATCTGGAAGATATGTTGCAGAATGGCACTGTCATCAGTGAAACGCTGATTGAAAAACCGCACAGTTTCTTTACAGCCTGTAACGTCACGACCCAGATTGTCGCCCAGGTAGCCAGCAATCAATATGGTGGCCAGTCATTCACACTGGCTCATCTGGCTCCGTTCGTCGATATCAGCCGCCGCAAAATCCGCCGTCAGGTCGAAGAAGAACGGAAGGTATGCGGAGAAAGTCTCGATCCGGCCATTATAGATAAAATCGTTGCCTGCCGGCTGCGGGAGGAAGTAAAGAGCGGTATCCAGACGATACAGTATCAGCTTATTACACTCATGACCTGCAATGGACAGGCACCGTTTGTGACGATGTTCATGTATCTCGATGAAGTGCCGGAAGGTCAGACCCGGGACGACCTGGCCATGATTATTGAAGAAGTGCTGCACCAGCGTATGCAGGGCGTCAAAAATGAAAAGGGAGTCTGGATTACACCGGCTTTCCCGAAATTGATTTACGTCCTCGATGAAGATAATATCAGTGAAGACGCTCCCTATTGGTACCTGACGGAACTCGCTGCGCAATGTACGGCCAAACGGATGGTGCCGGACTACATTTCTGCAAAAATCATGAAACAGCTGAAACAGGGCAATGTCTATACCTGCATGGGCTGCCGGTCCTTCCTTACCGTCGAAGATTCCCAGCGCAATCCCGATGGCAGCCACAAATTTTATGGCCGTTTCAATCAGGGTGTCGTAACCATCAATCTCGTTGACGTGGCCTGTTCGTCTAATGGCGATATGGATAAATTCTGGAACATCCTCGATGAACGGCTGGAACTCTGTCACAGGGCCCTGCGCTGCCGCCATGAACGGCTTTGCGGTACCGTATCGGACGTAGCTCCCATTCTCTGGCAGTATGGCGCTCTGGCACGGCTGAAGAAAGGGGAAACGATTGATAATCTTCTGTATAATGGCTATTCGACGATTTCCCTCGGATATGCGGGCATCTATGAAATGTGCATGCGCATGCTCGGTAAATCCCATACGACACCGGAAGGCCGGGACTTTGCCCTGTCTGTCATGCAGCGTCTTAATGATAAATGCAAAGAATGGCGGCAGGCAGAAAATATCAGTTATTCTGTATATGGCACGCCCATGGAATCGACGACATACCGCTTTGCCAAATGCCTTCAGAAACGGTTTGGCATTATTAAAGGTGTAACGGATAAAAATTATATCACCAATAGTTACCACGTCCATGTGACGGAACCGATTGATGCGTTCCATAAATTGAAATTCGAAGCCGATTTCCAGCGCCTTTCGCCCGGTGGCGCCATCAGCTATGTTGAAGTGCCGAATATGCAGAATAATATTCCGGCCGTCCTGACAGTTATGAAATACATATATAACAATATTATGTATGCAGAACTCAATACGAAGAGCGATTACTGTGAAGTCTGTGGATATGACGGTGAAATCAAAATCGTAGAAGATGACAGCGGAAAATTGGTCTGGGAATGCCCGAACTGTGGCAACCGGGATCAGAGCAAGATGTCCGTTGCACGCCGGACCTGCGGATACATCGGTACCCAGTTCTGGAACCAGGGACGTACCCAGGAAATCAAAGACCGGGTGCTTCATTTATAAGAACAGCAAAATGTCTGACCATAGAGGAGTTGTCTGCCTGAGACAGCTCCTCCTTTCATCGCGGAGGCAGAATCATGAATTATGCAGAAATAAAAGAATACGATATTGCCAATGGTCCGGGCGTGCGGCTGAGTGTATTCGTATCCGGCTGTACCCACCATTGCAAAGGATGTTTTAATCCCATGACCTGGGACTTTTCGTATGGAAAACCATATACACAGGAAACAGAAGACAAGATTATAACCTTACTGGGGGAAGAGTGCTATCAGGGACTGACTCTTCTGGGAGGAGAGCCCATGGAACCAGTCAATCAGAAAGGCCTGCTGCCTCTGTTGCGGCGGGTCCGGCAGACCTATCCTCATAAGGATGTATGGTGCTTTACGGGATACCTTTTCGACCGGGATCTCCTGGGACGCATGGCAGAGGCTGTACCGGAAACAAAAGAACTGTTGTCCTATATTGACGTTCTCGTCGATGGAGAATTTGTCCTGGAGAAAAAAGACGTTACCCTTCTCTTCAAAGGATCCAGTAACCAGCGTACGATCAACGTTCCTGAGTCACTCCGGACAGGGGATATTATTTTCTGGGACCCGGGACATGTATCCATGTCTAAGATGGCAAAAGTATAATGATAATTTGAACGTAATAAAAAGACCTGCTGCATGTGCGGCAGGTCTTTTTATGAGACGTGGACAGATTATTTTTCAGCATTGAAATCCAGTGCTGTCTGGGCATAGAGCATAGCACCGCCCAGGAGGGCACTTTCATCTACGGTGTAGTAGCAGGAATGCTGTGGATAAACGGCTTTGCAAGCTTCATTGCGGATACCAAGCTGGCAGACGCAGCCAGGAACTTTATCCATGAAGAAAGCGAAATCTTCACCGCCCATGGTGGCTGGAACTGCTACGGGAGCATCAGGAGCAATGACTTTGCGGGATGCACCCTGGACAACGGCAGCCATGTGTTCATCGTTGATGACCGGCGGGCAGAGTACTGTATTTTTTGTAACAGCCGTAGCCCGATAGGCGGCAGCTGTTTCGCTGGCGATGCGATCGATGACTTTCGGGAGAGCCGTAAAGATTTCTTTGCTGAAGCAGCGGGATGTGCCACCGAGATGAGCACTTTCGGCAATGACATTCCAGCGGTAGCCGGCTTTGACTTCGCCGACCGTAACGACGACCGGTTCCATCGGCGAGAATTCACGGCTGACCATAGACTGCAGGTTGTTGATGATTGCAGCCTGGACGACAACGGCATCGACGCAGCTGTGCGGAGTAGCACCGTGGCCGCCTTTGCCGGTGACATCAATGGTGAACATGTTAGCAGCACCCATACGCGGACCGGCATCGCAGGAGATATGACCGGCATCGACGTCGAACCAGACGTGAATAGCGAAGCAGCCGTCGACGCCTTCCAATGCCCCGTCTTTGATCATGGCAGGAGCCCCTGTGGCTACTTCTTCAGCCGGCTGGAAAGCCAGTTTAACTGTACCGCAGAGGTCTTCCTTCATATCATTCAGGATATGAGCGGCGGTCAGCATCATGGAAATATGGCAGTCATGGCCGCAGGCATGCATGACGCCTTCGTTCTTGCTGGCAAACGGAAGCCCTGTTTTTTCCGTTACTGTCAAGGCATCCATATCACCGCGGAGGAGAATGGTTTTGCCCGGTTTGCTGCCTTTAATGGTAGCGAGCACGCCTGTTTCCAGACCGCAGGGAACCCAGGGTACGCCGATTTTATCGAGTTCTTCTTTGACGACTTTACTCGTATTGAATTCTTTTTCACTGAGTTCCGGATTTTCATGGAAATACCGTCTCATGTTAATCTGATAGTCAGCATATTTCTTTGCAACTTCTTTGATATCCATGTTAAAAGACCCCCTCTTCTTTTAAATAAAAATAAACTTCATTTAGAATATTAAACCTATGAAACATTGCTGTCAAATAAACAGAAAGAAAAAAAGATAAATCAGATTGCTGATTTTGCTATAGTAAAATACGTTATAGTCATTATAGCATTTAGAGCAATGTAGCAAAATATCCGGCAATCAGTACGGATGTAATAGTAACGGAGGTAAAACCGCCGACAATCATACTCGGGAAGATATGACTCATGAGATAACCCCGTTCTACCATATTATCAGCCAGAGAATCACACGTCATTTCGGTAATCAGAGCGTCTGCCGGGAATCCGTAGAGTGCAGTCAGGCCATTGGCAAATGCCAGTGGGAAGGAAATGCGCATGATTTTGGAAATGATGAAGGCAAATACACCCATACCAGCGGTACCGACGAGAATCAGTATGACCATGGGGCCGATAAGAGACATCAGCATGTCCGGCGTGCAGTTTTTCAGGCCGTCAAAGACGAACATCATCAGAGCGAACATGATGATCCAGAACGAACCGGCACGGGTCAGAGAGTTTTGGTCGAGGAAACCGATATAGGTGAAGAATACGCCTAAGACCAGAGCCCAGATAGCACCGTTGACCGGTGTGGCCTGACCGAGGAGAATAGCAAACCAGGCAACGAGGCCAAGTTTGGTCATCATGAAGACAGGCGTATTGAATTTGTCCGGCATTTTAGGAATCAGGGTTTTACGCTGAGTGTCATTGGACACAGCTGTCAGTCCGACGTGGGAATTACGTTCGATTTCTTCCGGTGTAAGAACGACTTCACCTGTACGGAGTTGTTTTAAAAGGCGTCTGCCTTCCGCCTGCAGGCAGACCGCTGTGAGCGGATATCCGGCAAAACCTTGGATACAATACATGGCAATAGCAAAGACGGAGGCACTCATGAGACCTGCCTTCGTTGCGGCCTGTTGCATGATGGTCGTAGCGACGATACCACCAGTCAGTGGTGGCAGACCGACGATGACCAGCGTGCGGTCCATGAGGAGAGAACCGACAAAATAGCCGATAATGCACATGCCGAGGAGACCGAACAGGCAGATGACGACGGTACGCCATTGATGAATGAGCTGCTGGACGCTGATAATCGTACCGATGTGCACAATCAGAAGGAAGATAGCAATTGTATTGCCAAAAGGCATGAGGCCTGAATTAGTCACCATTTCTTTTGGAAAAATCGTCCAGTAGCCAAGCAACATGAGGCAGGCGGTGACGAAAACTGATGGAATCCAGGCTTTAGATAATTTGGAAACGTATTCGCCGATGACGAATACGACGCCACAGGCAAAAAAGGCCAGGGCAAAGTTATACAGTACCATAATACCAAAACCCCTCTCATATAACTAAATCCCCTCGTTCTGAGGTGGTGACTCATATACTAGTACTGTCAAAATGGTTTGTCAATAAAAAATTAGCTATAATAGATTAAAATATTAAATTAAACGTTTTACTGATATATACAAGATAAGAATATAATAAATGCGATGTAATATATTAATATTTGATTTGTATAATCAGTATAGAGAAGAAGACTTTTTCGATATAAAAAAACAGGCGTTATCCATAAAGAATAACGCCTGTATGGTTTGTACCGATATGTGCAGACCGCTGTCTGATCAGAGCAGGGTAGCAAAGTAACCAGCAATCAGTACGGATGTAATTGTAACGGAAGTAAAGCCGCCAACAATCATGCTCGGGAACATGTGGCTCATGAGATAGCCCCGTTCGACCATATCATCAGCCAGAGAATCGCAGGTCATTTCCGTAATGATGGCATCGCAGGGGAATCCGTAGAGTGCCGTCAGGCCGTTGGCAAAAGCCAGCGGGAAGGAAATCTTGAGGATTTTGGAAATGACAAAGGAGAAAATGCACATGCCCAGCGTCCCGGTAACGATGAGGATGATCATAGGCCCGATGATGGAAATCAGCATATCGGGGGTGCAGTTCTTCAGGCCGTCGAATACGAACATCATCAGGGCAAACATGACAATCCAGTAAGAACCGGCACGGCTCAGCGTGTTCTGTTCGAGGAAGCCGAGGTAGGTGAAGATGACGCCCAGAACAAGTGCCCAGATAGCGCCATTAACGGGTGTTGCCTGACCGAGCAGGATGGCAAACCAGGCGACGAGACCGAGTTTAGTCAGCATGAAGACCGGTGTATTGAATTTCTGCGGCATTTTCGGAATCAGTGTCTTCCGGTTGCTGTCATCGGCAATAGCTGTCATGCCGACATGGGAATTACGTTCGATTTCTTCCGGCGTAAGGACGACTTCTCCCGTGCGGAGCTGTTTCAGAAGACGACGGCCTTCAGCCTGCAGACAGATAGCCGTAAGCGGATAGCCGGCAAAACCCTGGATGCAGTACATAGTGATAGCAAAGACCGATGCAGTCATAAGGCCGGCTTTGGAAGCGGCCATCTGCATGATCGTGGCAGCGACGATACCACCTGTAAGAGGCGGCAGGCCAGCGATGATAAGGGTGCGGTCCATAAAGAGTGAGCCGACGTAATAGCCGATGACGCACATCCCTAAGAGGCCGAACAGACAAATGACGACCGTTTTCCACTGGCGGATGAGTTGCTGGATACTGATAATAGTGCCGATATGAACGATTAGAAGAAAAATAGCGATAGTGTTGGCAAACGGCATGAGACCAGCATTAGTAATCATTTCCTTCGGAAAGATTGTCCAGTAGCCGACCAGCATGATGCAGGCCGTAACGAAAACGGATGGAATCCACGCTTTGGTAATGGTGGATACATATTCACCGATTACGTATGCGCAGCCGCAGGCAAAAAATGCTAAAGCAAAATTGTAAAGGACCATAATACCTGATACTCCCCTCTTAAAACGTAATATATACATGCGTCAGGTATAACGCACGCATATTCTTTACTCCGCCAGTATAGGTTCCTGACGGACTGTCATCTTGTCTCCCCAGACAGCTTGGACAGTAGAACGTTTTTCTATCCCCCTTTTATTCAATTTTGTTCTCATCCTAGCACAAAATATTCACTCCGTCAATAAAAAAATAAACAAAATGCCAGAAAATATTAAAGTTAAGAAGAAACTTAAAAATATTAAGAAAAGTATTTAATGCATTGCATGCAAAATTGAGAACTATAGTATACCAAGCCCCTGCAGGAGAATTTTCAGGCCGATGAGGATGAGTACGATACCGCCGAGGCGTTCAGAACTCTTCTGATACCGCAGGCCAAAGAGACTGCCGGCTTTTACGCCGATGGCAGAACAGATGAAAGTCGTACAGCCGATACAGAGCGCGGAGTAGAGAATAGATACGCCCATGAAAGCAAAGGTAACACCTACTGCCAGGGCATCGATGCTGGTGGCGATGGCCAGTATGAGCATGGTCCGGACATCGAGAGCGGCGCCACAGTTATTTTCCTGTTCACTGCTGCCTGATTCGCGGATCATATTGCCACCGATGAGGACGAGCAGGAGGCAGGAAATCCAGTAGTTGTACTGCACGATATAGGTGGAAAAGAAACTGCCCAGAAGATAGCCCAGCGTTGGCATCAGGGCCTGAAAGCCGCCGAACCAGGCACCGGCAATCAGCATATGGCGCAGGCGGATATGTCCCAGGGAAAGGCCTTTACAGACCGATACGGCAAAGGCATCCATGGAAAGACCCAGGGCCAGTAAAAATAATTCGATGGTATTCATGAGGGATGGCTCCTTTTCTGTATAAAAAATCATAAAAAAAAGAGACGTAAAGACAGAAAAACTGTCTTCAAGTCTCATCATTTCAAATAGTACCGGGTGCGGGCACCAGTATGTCGATACTACTATACATATTTCTATGTACCGATTACTCCCTTGAGGTAATGTACACATTATATAGTATCTATACATTCATGTCAATAAAATTGAGAAAATAGTTGAGAATCAGGTCTGGCTTTTCATGGTAATCAGATAGACAGTGGCGATGATGCAGGCAAATCCAATGAAATCGGTGAACGAAAAGGATGTGCCCAGGAAGAACAGAGAGGAGAGCGTAGCTGAAACCGGCTCAAGGGTGCCGATAAAAGTTGCTTTGACCGGACCGATATCACCGACGCCGCGCAGAAACAAGGTGAAGGAGGCTACCGTGCCAATCAGGACAATAAAGGCGATTGCCAGGATTCCGGTCGTATCGAGGTTCATGGCGCTCTGCCAGGGGCGCAGGCAGAGCGTCAGCACGATGCCTCCGATGAGCATACCCAGGGCATTGACGGGAAGCGTTCCCCATTTGCGGATTTGTTTATGGGGAATAACCGTGTACAGGATAGAGCCGATAGCGGCGCCGATGCCCCAGAACAGCCCCTGGGGAGAGATGACCATAGTTTGTATCTGGCCGCCTGTGGCAATGAGGAAAACTCCGGCTAATGCCAGAAAGATGGCTATTATCTGCCAGCGGTCGGGCCAGCGCCGGAAGCGGATGGCCGCTACGCAGGACATAAGGGCTACATTAAGGGATTGCAGGACCGTGGCTGTTCCTGAATTGGCGTATTGGATAGCTGATAGATACGTAAGCTGACAGGTAACGAGTCCGAATACAGAAAAGGCCGCCAGTTGTACCATATCGCGCCGGTTGTGCAAAAGGGCTGTCAATGTTTGCCGCTGCAGGGAAATGACCAGAATCATGAGGACGATACCGGCACCGAGCATGCGGATATTCGTCAGGAGCAGGGCGTCTATGGTGTAGTGCATGAATAAATACTGGCCGCATGTGCCGGACAGTCCCCAGCTGAGTGCGCCGAAAGTGGCACAGACCATTCCTCGTTTTACATTTTCATCTGCCATACTATCGTCCCTTCTGTGTATTTTCTTCATTATAAGAAATGAAAAAGGGATTGTAAAGGCATGGGAAATGAGAAAATAGTGCCATATCAGAAAGAAATAATCATTTGTTCATTCAGGCCGGGCATGATACAATATAAAATAAGGTACTATATATATGTAATATAGAATATAAAGAATATTATGTGAGTGAGGAGGAATTATCATGAGTTGGTCTATGCCAGTTTATACTGCACCGGATTTTACGAAAGAACCGTTTGTCCATGCTCCGGACGTTACATTAGTGCCGGCACCGACAGATGGAGGAGCTCCAGATCAGTACCATTCCATGTCGATTTTCCCGGAATACTTTAAAATAAACGGACATTGGCTTCTGGCCGAAGAAAGCCGGATGGACTGCGTGCCCGTATATGATGGTCAGAAAATCCGCATCGTGGAATTCCGTAACCTGAAAAAAGGGGACCTTGTCGTCATAGGGCGGAAAGAATGCGGTGAAGAAGGGATTTATGTACACGTCGATGGCTTTTTGACGGAAGAAGAGAAACATAAAGATACGTTCGTATTCCGCACAGGCCGCTCGCGGGAAACGTCGTATTCCAAAGATTACGATTCTATCTATGAACTCCTGCGGCATGAAAAAGCCCATGGCAAAGTGGTCTGGATTCTGGGACCGGCTTGCGCTTTTGATGCCGATTCGCGAAAGGCCTTTTCGGATCTTGTACGCAATGGCTATGTCAATGGACTCATGGCGGGAAATGCGCTGGCTACCCATGATCTGGAAGCGGCGTATCTGGGGACGGCTCTGGGGCAGGATATCTATACCCAAAAGCTGGCACCGCTGGGACATTATAACCATCTCGATACGATTAACAAAGTACGTCAGTATGGTTCCATTCATTCTTTTATTGAACAGGAACATATAGACAATGGGATTATCGCGGCATGTGACCAGTGTCACGTCCCGCTCGTACTGGCCGGTTCTATCCGCGATGACGGTCCTCTTCCGGAAGTCATTGGAAATGTCTATCAGGCACAGGATGCGATGAGGGCCATGATCAGCGATGCCACGACGATTATCTGTATGGCCACCATGCTTCATTCCATAGCGACCGGCAATATGTTCCCGTCGTATCGCGTGGTGGATGGTGTCGTACGTCCGACTTATTTTTATTGTGTCGATATTTCAGAATTTGCTGTCAACAAATTGCGTGACCGGGGCAGTCTGAGTGTCGATTCTATCGTAACCAATGTGCAGGATTTCATCGTCAATGTGCGCAACAATCTCTGCTGTTGATAAGGAGACAGGCTGAAAGCTATGAAAATTACGTTCTTTTTGCCATATATGGAAATGAAAGACGTCGTCTGCCATACGTTTCTTGAGCAACAGGAGCAGAGCGGGGAAGAGTGGCAGCTGGAAACGATACTCCGGCTGGGAACTCAGATCCTGGATGATGTGGCTATTGGCGGCGACGTAGTTGTGGCCAGAGGGGCTACGTATCGTAAACTGAAACAATTGCTGAAGCATGTGCCGGTTACGGAACTGAAAATCAGTGGATACGATATCATGCGGGCGGCGCTGGCCTGTAAAAAAGAATCGGGCGAAGAACGTATCGGGTTCATTGGAACGACGGAAATGATTTACGGCGCCCAGCATATTTCTGAATTGATACCCGTAGAGCTGGTAACTGCTGCGGCATTTGAAGAAGATGGCATACGGGAACGACTTCTGGAAATGAAAGAAAAAGGAGTCAGAGCGGTCATCGGCGGCGTGACGGCTACGATTATTGCCCGCAAACTAGGCTTTTCTGCTGTTCGCATCAGCTCCGGCCGGGAAGCTGTGTATCAGGCGCTGGTAGAGGCAAAAAGGGCTTATCAGCTTTCCCTGCAGGAACGGCGCCGGGCCGAACTGTTCCGGGCTATCCTGAACTATACGAACGATGGCATTATTGCCGTGGATAAGAACGATGAGATTCTGCTCATAAACCGGGAAGCCGCAAATATTACAGGACTTTCGCCACAGAGCACGGGCAAGCGGCTGGCATCTCTTTTACCTCATATCCCCCTGCGCCAGGTGGTGGAAACGGCCCAGCCGGTACTCAACCGCATTACCCGTTTCAACGACCAGGATGTCACTCTGACCTGTATTCCCATGCAGACGGGAAATCAGACAATTGGTGCCGTTGCGGCATTTCAGCCCGTATTGAAGGTGCAGAACCTGGGAAATGAAATCCGGCGCAAAAAAAATCAGAAAGGGCATATAGCCAAAGCTCACTTTGATGATATTTTGGGCGAGAGCCCGGCTCTTCTGGAAACGATTCATCTGGCTAAACAGTACAGCAAGGCCGATGCCAATGTGCTAATCAATGGCGAGACGGGTACAGGGAAGGAACTCTTTGCCCAGAGTATCCATAATGCCAGCAGCCGCAGCCGGGAACCATTTGTCGCCGTAAACTGTGCCGTCCTTTCGGAAAATCTTCTGGAAAGTGAACTCTTCGGCTATGTGGAAGGCGCCTTTACCGATGCACGGAAGGGCGGTAAGAGCGGCCTCTTTGAAGCGGCCCACCACGGTACGCTCTTTCTGGATGAAATAGCGGAAATTTCTCCACGTATGCAGGGACTGCTTTTGCGGGTATTGCAGGAACATGAAATCATGCGCGTCGGCGATGACCGGATTATTCCCGTCGATGTCCGCGTCATCGCGGCGACCAACCGGGATTTGGCGGCTATGAGCCGGGAAGGGAAATTTCGGTTAGACCTATATTATCGCCTTAATACGCTGCATCTGGTGCTGCCACCGCTGCGGGACCGGGGACAGGATGTGTTATTCCTGTTCCGCCGCTTTTTGTCGGGGATTTACAGCCGTGATGGCATTATCTGGGAAGGCATGACAAAGGCGGCAGAGCAGTGTCTGCTGCAGCAGCACTGGGCTGGAAACATCCGCGAACTGTATAATGTGGCGGAACGCGTCGCTGTATTTACCGAAGGAGCTGAACTGGACGAAAACGACTTGCGTATTGCCCTGAGCGGAGGCGTACAGACTGGAACTACCCAGCAGGCCCTGCCAGAAGAGCGGCCAATGCCTGCAGAGCAGAAAACCGTGGCAGCGCCGGCAGCCGGAGAGATGGATGAATACCAGCGTATCCGGCAAGTGCTGGAAGAAACTCACTATCATTATGGACATGCAGCAGAACGACTGGGAATCAGCCGTACGACACTGTGGCGGAAAATGAAGCAGATGAAGTGACAGGATAGAATCGGTGGCTGCACATCGGCTCTCCTCTTAGAATGTTGATTGAAGAAGACCGTGTACCGCGAGGTATGCGGTTTTTTTCTTATATTGAAGTTTGTTCCTTGCATAAAAGTTTTGTGAAACAGAATAATTCCGAAGTAATTACTCTGTTTCACAAAATGAAAAATATGAAACGGTAAATATGAAAAACAGAAAAGATATGTTCCATTGAACGATGCCTTAATCGAAATAGAAGGCTTTTTTGTGTGTAAATTATGTGAAAATTTTATCTTTTTAAATCATGTTGAAATAAAAAGAGCATATCTTATGTTATTACATCATAGGTGGCAGTTTGTAAATACACATTGGCATAAATATTTCATATAGACATGCGAAACGTGAGAATAAACGAAATGGCCATTTGATTTAATACTCGAACGTTGACCGTAATATGTTTCAATCTTGTTTTTATTCTATTATAATGAACTAATACGGACGTAAAGGAGAAAAAAATGAATACGGTTCCAAAGAAAAGATGGTTTAGAATTTTACCGGCAGTATTTCTTATGTACTGCATCAACATGATTGACAGAAATAATATCGGTTTTGCCTTCCCGGGCATGGAATCAGACCTGGGGATTGGTGCTACCTATGCCGGTCTTGCCGGTGGTATTTTTGCTATTGGTTACTTATTCCTTCAGGTTCCCGGCGGCTTATGGGCAGAACGTTGGAGTGCTAAGAAACTGATTGGCGTAGCTCTCATTGCGTGGGGAATCTTTGCTGCTGCTACCGGCTTTATCCAGAACGTGACACAGCTTCTGATTGTCCGCTTTATGATCGGTTTCGTCGAAGGCTGTATCCTGCCAGCCATTGTATTGCTCCTGAAACGATGGTTCCCGCTGGATGAACGGGCCCGGGCCAATGGCATCTGGATGCTTTCCATTCCGTTTGCAGCCATGATTATGTCGCCTATCTGCGGTTTCATCCTTACCTATGCTACCTGGCGTGAAATGTTCTGGATTGAAGGCGCATTCCCGATTATATTCTGCATTACGGATCATCCGAAAGATGCCAAATGGCTTTCTGAAGAAGAACGGAATTACCTTGTCAATGCTGCTGCAAAAGAAGAATCGAAAATTGCCACTAAAGGTATGTCGGTCATGGAAGCCCTTAAGACCCGTAATGTAATCATTCTCATTGCTATCTGGTTCCTGACACAGACCGGATTTGCCGGTTATTCTATCTGGCTTCCGACCATGATGAAAGATTTGACGGGCAGCAGCCAGATGCTGGTTGGCCTGCTGACTTCTGTTCCCTGGTTCTTTGCCATGATTATGCTGACTTTGAACTCCCGCCATTCCGATAAGACGGGCGAACGCCGTTTCCACATGATTGTACCGGCTGTTACATCGGCTCTCTGCCTGCTGGCTTCTACACTTCTGGCAAGTTCTGGTAATGTTACGGCAGCCGTCATCGCCCTGATTTGCTGTGGCGGCCTGATCCAGTGCTACTATGGTATCTGGTGGGCTATTCCGACAACATTCCTTACGGCAGATGTACTGGCTGTTACCCTGGGTGTCATCAACGCAGTCGGCAACCTGGGCGGTTTCTTCGGACCATGGCTCTTTGGTTATTTCACAACCGTTACGGGAAGCTCCCTGGGTGGCATGGTATTCCTGGTCGCTGCTTCCATCGTAGCGCCGCTTCTTCTGTTATTCCTGAAAAAAGATGCAACGAAAGCACCGTCTGCTACGGCTGCCCCGGTAAGTAAAGAAGCTTAAAAGGAGATGCAAATATCATGAAGTTGATTGATTTATCTTTTCCTATCCGCGATCATTGGCGTTGGGGATATAAACAAAGTTTGAAACATACATTAGAAGCCGGCGATGATTTCCGCGCTTCTGTCATGACGCTTCCGGCCCATGCCTTTACTCATGTTGATACACTGTTGCACTGTAAACCAGGTGGTGCGCCGGCTTTGGACGAACTGCCTGTCGATACCTATAGCGGGGCTGCAGCCGTCATCGACCTTTCTCATATCGGTGCCGATCATGAAATCACGGCAGATGATTTAAAAGAACATGCCAAGGATATCCGTGAAGGGGACATTATTATCTTAAAGACCTGCTGGGATAAGAAACGTGATATCCAGTCTAAAGAATATTGGACGGATGCTCCTTTTGTCAGTGAAGAAGCAGCTGACTGGCTCTATGCCCAAAAGCCTAAGGCTGTCGCCTTTGATTTTCCGCAGGATCAGATTCTTAAACAGGCGGCTACGTATAAAGGATGCCTGCCTATGAGTGAATCGACGACACATTACGCATTACTCCTGAAAGGTGTATTCCTTATTGAATATCTGGCGGGTCTGGATCAGATTACAGAAGACAGAATTACCTTTATGGCTCTGCCGCTGCGCCTTGTAGGTGTGGAAGGCTGCCCCGTACGGGCTGTGGCCGTCAAATCTTTATAATAACGTAAGGAGAAATATATAACTATGAAACCAATTATCGGTATATTTTTAGGAGAAGCAGCCGGTGTAGGCCCGGAACTGATTGCCAAACTGGTAGCAGAAAAAATGCCGGATACGTGCTGCCGCCCTGTACTCATCGGCGATGCCCGTGTATTGCGTCGGGGGATGGAAATTTCTCACGTTGATTTTCCGTTCACCTGCGTAGATAAGGTAGATCAGATTGACTGGGATGGTCCTGTTTCCATCATTGATTTGAAAAATCTGGACCCTGATACGGTCAAAATCGGAGAAGTCGATCCTAAATCTGGCAAAGTGACCGGTGATACCCTCGTGTATTCGATGGACCTTTTGAAGGAGCATCAGATTGATGGCTTCGTCTTTGGCCCTCTCAACAAACAGGCTTTCAAACGGGGCGGGTATCATGTAGAAGACGAACATGAACTCTTTGCCCAGTGCCTCGACTGGATGGATAAACCCCGCGGTATCCTCAATGTCATGAATAAATTGTGGACATTCCGCGTGACGACGCACATCCCCTTCAAAGAAGTACCTAAATATATTACTAAAGAAAACGTCCTGAAGACCATCGATCTGACCTATCAGACGATGAAACGGGCTGGCTATGATAATCCCCGTATTGCTCTGGCAGCACTCAATCCGCATTGCGGGGAAGGGGGCCTGTGCGGTACCGAAGAAATCGATATCCTCAAGCCCGTCGTAGAAAGCCTGCAGGCCCAGGGCAAAGATATTGTCGGTCCTGTATCGGCAGATACCATTTTCATGCATGCCTTCCGTGGCGAATACGATGCCGTCGTGACGTTGTATCATGACCAGGGGCAGATTGCTACGAAACTCTTGGCTTTTGATGAAGGAGTTACCGTAGCCGGTGGCCTGCCGTATGCTATTACGACACCGGAACATGGAACGGCATTTGATATTGCCGGCAAAGGTATTGCCAAAACGAGCTCTTTTGCCCATGCAATCCGTCTGGCAGCCCAGATGTCCGGCTGGAGGGGAGAAGAAGCATGATCATCTGCTTTTTGCAGATGCGTAAAAAGGCTCCGGTGGCAGCACACCGGAACCTCTTATAAGACGTTAATGAATAAGACCGTATACCTCCGGGTATGCGGTTCTTTTCATTTGGACACAGTCATTTTTGCCGGACCCGGGATTTTTTCCAGGCGCCGCTCAGGTAAAAGAGGATACCTACCCAGAATGGCGTGAAGTTGGCCAGGGCATCCCCGAGCCAGAAGCCCATATAGCGCATATTCAGATAGACGCCGAACAGGACGGACAGACCCAGCCGCAGGATGAGGCCGTCAAAGAGGGCTGTTGCAAAGTTTACTTTGGTATTGCCGCTGCCATTAATGAGGGAATTCATGGCAGACCGGCCGGCACAGCTGAAAAAGCAGAGGATGCCAATTGGGACATATTCTATGCCGATACGGGCTACTTCAGGGTCATCGGTAAATATCTGAAAAATTTCTACCGGCCAGGTGTACAGCAGGATAGAAAAAAGGATAGCCAGAGTAACGGTGATGCGGAAGATGGACCAGATAATCTGATTGACCCGTTCGTACCGGGCAGCTCCGATGTTCTGCCCTATCATGGACGATCCGGCTGTATTGATGGCATTGGAAATAAGATTGGATGTTACATAGAGACGGTTGGCCACTCCGGAAAATGCGGAAACGGCTACGCCATAGGAATTAATCCATGAATTGACGAATAATTTGGAAAATTGGACAGAGGCGTTTTTGATGGCCATGGGAACGCCTAGTTTGAGAAGATCACCGGCAATCTGAAAATCAGGATGAAAGAATTCTCCCAGGGAAGCAGGCAGGTAGTACTGGCTGCGATGGCGCCAGACAAAACAGGATGCGGCCAGAAAACTGACTCCCTGACTGAATACGGTAGCCAGGGCAGCGCCGGCGGCTCCCATATTCCAGAAGCAGACGAAAACGAGATCCAGAATGACGTTGAGGACTGTAGCGCAGGCAATGAAATAAAAGGGATGCCGGGCATCCCCCATGCCACGGAGAATAGCACTGGCAGCATTGTATCCGTAGATAAACAGAATGCCTGTCATGCTTACGACGGCATATCCCATCGTTTCGCCATATGCTTCAGGCGGTGTATTCATGAGAGCCATAATGGCGTGCCGTTCATACAGGCAACCTGCGGTCATAAGCAGAGCAAAAAAGAGCAGCAACAGGAGCAGGGTACTTACCAGAGCAGCCAGCTGATCATGACGCCGGGCCCCAATATACTGGGATATGAGAATCTGGCCGGCGCTGGAAAATCCCATAGCGATAAAAGTCAGGCAATTCGTCAGGTCCCCGCCGATAGAAACTGCCGACAGGCCAGCCTTTCCCAGTACCTGGCCGACAATAATCATATCTGCCATATTATATGTAATTTGTAATAACTGGGACAAAAGCATAGGCAGGGCGAACCAGAGAAGCTGCCGGGTGACGCTGCCTGTCGTAAAGTCCGTGACATAAGTTGATTTATTCATTGCAGCTGAAACACAGAGAGCCTGTAGCATAGAATTCGCTGCAGGCTCTTATCCTTTATGTTTTATTATTGTTGTATCAGCAGAAAACTGCTATACCGACATTATACCAGACCTGTCCCGGGTGGAAAAGTGCTATTTCCGGTTGACCTGACGGAATTTACCAGGGGAAATCCCTTTTTGTCTGCGGAACGTTTTGATGAAATAACTGAGGTTATTGAATCCGCAGGAATAGGCAATATCCGTGATGGATTTGTCTGTGTAGGCCAGTTTCAGGCAGGCCTGATCGATACGATACTGGTTCAGATATTCAATCGGTGTATAATGCGTCATTTTCTGGAAAAATTTACAGAAATAATTAGGTGACAATCCGGCAGCACTGGAAAGCTCGGAGAGCGTAAGGGGTGCAGCGTATTTGTCATCAATGAGTTGAAATGCCTTTTTTAGTTTTTGCATCTGAAGATGACTCGTTTCTACAGGCTGCTTTGTCACAGGAGTATATTGCTTTTCCTGAATGATAAGTCCGAACACTGTATACAGCATGCCTGTGACAATCAGTTCATAACCGGGATTTTCCCGTTGCATTTCTTCAAAGAGTATACGGACGATGAGAGCTATTTTCTTATCATCCTGGTTGAAGTGGTTGCGGACATTGAAGGTATGATTGAGCAGATTATTGAGATCACTGGATTGATAATTGGCCGAATGAAGCAGTTTGGGAGGCTCAAATACGAGACATTCATACGCCGTATCATCGGAATCGACAACACCTCCGTGGACGATTCCGTCGCGGATAAAGACGATATCTCCCGGAACGAGATGGAGTGTTTCCTCATTGAGCGAGATAGTAAAACCGCCGCGGAGCATACGGATGAGTTCATATTCCATGTGCCAGTGATAGGGCATGTTAAAGCGGGGATGATATTTTTCAACATGATAAAAGCCTATGGGAAAATCGAAGCGGCCGCGCTTCATCATTTCATGATAACTTTCGTGTTCCAATGGACCAGATACCTCCTTCTGATGCGTAATATTGCACAAACAAACGATAAAATTATTATATTTTAACATTGTTAACTAACAAAAATAAATAAAATAACCGAAATAGACATAAAATTATTATACTAATAGGTAGTATAACACAAGTAAAGAACTTTGCCTAATGCTATACTATAAGCATGAACAAAAGGAATAACAAAAATTAAAATCATGCATGATACGCAACAAAGTTAAACAGTTAATGACTTTATGGTATGGTTAGAAAGGATGGTATTATATCATGGATTTACAGTTAAAAGGCAAAATCGTATTGGTTTCTGGTGGTGGCGCCGGTATTGGCAGCGGTATCGTAGTCTCTCTCGTAAAAGAAGGCGCTGTTCCCATTATTCTGACCCGTTCGGATAAACCCGCATTCAAAAAAGAATTAGATGCTATGGGCGCCGATTATGAATTTCACCTCATCGACCTCAACAACACCGACCAGATCAAACCGATTGTTGACGATGTAGCGAAACGCCGCGGGGGTATTTATGGCGTCGTAAATAATGCCGGTTGCAACGATAATAAAGCTATTGAAGAAACGTCGTGGCAGGATTTTGAAAAGAGTCTTCATGGCAATCTGACCCATTATTATGAACTTGTCCGTGCCGCTCTCCCTTATCTGATCAAGAGCAAAGGCTCTGTCCTCAATATTACATCCAAGACGGCTCTTACCGGCCAGGGAAAGACGAGTGCTTATGCAGCTGCCAAAGGGGCTATCCTGGGCCTGACCCGTGAATGGGCCGCTGCGTTCCTTCAATATGAAATCCGCGTCAATGCCATCGTAGTCAGCGAATGCTGGACTCCGCTGTATGCAAAATGGATCAAGACCTTTGATGATCCGGAAGCCCGTAAGAAAGTCATTACCGATAAGATTCCGTTCCAGCACCGCTTTACGACAATTGAAGAAATTGGAGACAATACGGTATTCCTCCTCTCACCGGTATCATCCCATACGACGGGCCAGTGGGTATTCGTCGATGGCGGCTATGTACATCTCGACCGTGCGTTAACCTAACAGCAGGGAGGTAAGGACGTATGCCAAGTGCAAGCAATAAAAGTATAAAGATTGCGTTTATCCTGGTTACGACGCTGTTTTTGCTCTGGGGGCTCAGCTATGGCCTGATCGATGTCATGAATAAGAATTTCCAGAACCAGCTGGGGATTACAAAAGCTACTTCCGGCCTGTTGCAGGCAGCTTATTTCGGCGGGTATTTCGTTTTCGCCACGCCGGCTTCTCTCGTAGCCCGCAAATACGGTTATAAAGGCGGCATCATGATGGGCCTGGCACTGTATGCTATCGGTGCCCTCCTGATTGTCCCGGCCAGCAATGCCCACAGCTTCCAGATTTTCCTCGTAGCCTTCTTCATCATCGCCTGTGGTCTGGCCAGCCTGGAAACGAATGCCAATCCGTATATCACTAAGTTAGGCAGTGATAAGGATGCTGCATTCCGGCTGAATGTCGCTCAGTGCGCCAACGGTATCGGCCAGTTCTTAGGGCCTATCATCGGGGGCATGCTCTTCCTGTCCATCGCCAGCGGCACAGATATTTCGCAGAACATGCACAACGTACAGATGGTTTATGTCGGTATTGCTGCTATCGTCGTCGTTATGCTTATCCTTTTCGTGGTCAACAAACTGCCGGAAGGGGCAGAAGTTTCCGGGGATGAAGATGCCGCCGAAGGAGATGGATCGTATAGCCAGCTGTTCAGCTACAAACACTTCCGCCTCGGTGCTCTCGCCCAGTTCCTCTACATTGCAGCACAGGTCGGCGCCGGTGCCTTCTTCATTAATTACAGTGTTGAACACTGGCAGGGACTTTCCGACAGCCGTGCCGCTTATTTCTTCAGTATCGCGCTCGTAGCCTTTCTGATCGGCCGTGTCGTAACGACACCGCTTATGAAAAAATTCAGTGCTGGTAAAATCCTCGGTGCGTATTCAGCTATTAACGTCGTCCTCGTCGTACTGCTGAATGTCGTTTCCGGCAGCACAGCCGTATTCCTTCTCATTGCCGTATTTTTCTTCATGTCCATCAGTTTCCCGACCATTTTTGCCCTGAGCATTGTCAATCTGCCACAGAATCTGGTCAAGACGGCATCCAGTATCATCATCATGAGCATCGTCGGTGGAGCTATCATGCCGTACTTCATGGGTCATGTCGCCGATATGGTCAATACGGCTGCCGGGTATCTGCTGCTCATCCCATGCTTCCTCTATGTTGCCTGGTACGGCTTCAAAGGCTGCCATGCTGATGACAGTGCCAAGAAAGCTGTTCAGCAGTAAGGAGAATTGTTATGTTAGATATTATTGACAGCCATTTCCATATATGGAATCTCGATGTACTTCGTCTTCCCTGGCTCAAAGACTGTCCGGCCATTGCTCATAGCTACGCCGTGTCAGATCTTCTGAAAGCCTATGGTCGCCACTCCGATGTCAACTTCCTCGGCGGCGTCTATATCGAAGTCGATTGCGACGACCGTTTTAAAGAAGACGAATACATTTATGGCCTTCACGAACCGAAGATGCTGGCCAAAGTCATGCGGGCCCCCCTTTCGGCACACATGCGCGTACCCCTTGGCATTGCCGGTGTCCGCGAACCGCTCCATGTGCCGGGATCGCCTAAAGGCCGCTGCCTGCAGAAAAGCTTTATCGAAGGATTGGAAGCATTGGCTGATGCGGGACTTCTCTTTGAAAGCTGCAACCGTACGGAAGAACTGGACGATATGTATCAGGCGGCAAAGACCGTTCCGCAGGCCAAAATCGTCATCAATCACTGTGGGAATGCTACGGAAGTGACTCCAGCATATAAAGAAGTGATGACTAAATTTGCCTCTCTTCCCAATGTGTACTGCAAGGTTTCGGGCTTTCCGACCCAGGATAAAACGTTCGTGAAAGAACTCCTCGATTTCCTGAGCGGGACCTTTGCTCCGGACCGCCTCATATACGCATCCAATTTCCCCGTCGTATCACTGTATTCAACCTTTGATGAACACCTCAATATCGTCCGCGATTATTTCCACGACGATCCTGATTTCTTTGCTAATACGACAAAAGCGTTATATCGGATTACAGACTAATACGCTTATGCCTGTTAGATAGCCACTTCTCTGAGGAAAAGCACTGCTTCTGCCGGCAGTGCTTTTTTCCGTATCATTTTTCCCTGTTTGGGGTTATAATAATACCACATAGTACAGTTTGCACAGTAAGGGAGTGACACCATGAAAGAAGTCAAAGAAAAAAAGAAGCCCATGCTGTTTTATTATATCGTGGCGCTGGCGATAATATTTGTGTTTAATGCCATTGCCAAACCTTATTATGATCAGCAGAGCGTCAAAAATGTCGATTATGGCACCTTCATGAATATGACCGATGACAAATCGGTGGCCAGTGTGGAAATTGAAGAAAATCAGATTCTCTTCAAAGACAAAGACGGCAATCAATATCGGACCGGTGTCGTCAATGATCCTCAGCTGACAGAACGGCTGCATAAAGCCGACGTTTCTTTCAATCAGGTCATCAAAGAAAAGGATTCGCCTTTTACAGATTTCCTCATTGCCTGGATTCTGCCTATTCTGATTTTCTTTGGTATCGGCTATTATTTCAACCGCAAACTGATGAGCCGCGGTGGCGGAAATTCGCTCATGTTCGGCTCGAAAAATCAGGTCAAAGTCTATGTTCCCTCTGCTAATGGCATTCATTTCTCCGATGTAGCCGGGGAAGATGAAGCCAAGGAAAATCTGTCTGAAATCGTCGATTTCCTTCATCATCCCGATAAATATGCCAAAGTAGGGGCTAAGATGCCCAAAGGGGTACTCCTCGTAGGCCCTCCGGGCACAGGAAAGACTATGCTGGCCAAGGCTGTAGCCGGCGAAGCCGGTGTTCCCTTTTTCCCAATTGCGGGGTCGGAATTTGTAGAAATGTTCGTCGGCATGGGTGCTTCCAAAGTGAGGGACCTTTTCAATCAGGCCAAACAGAAAGCGCCGTGCATTATTTTCATCGATGAAATAGATGCTATCGGTCAGAAGCGGACGGGCAGTGCTATGGGCAATAGTGAACGGGAACAGACGCTGAATCAGCTCCTTACGGAAATGGACGGCTTTGATGCCGATGACAGTGTCGTCATTCTGGCGGCTACCAACCGTCCGGAATCACTGGACCCGGCACTATTGCGCCCGGGCCGGTTTGACCGCCGCGTTCCTGTCGAATTGCCAGATCTTCAGGGGCGCGAAGCCATCCTCAAGGCCCATGCACGCAAGGTTAGTCTGGGGCCGGACGTCGATTTCCACACCATTGCCCGTATGGCTGCCGGCGCTTCCGGGGCAGAACTGGCTAACATTGTCAATGAAGCGGCGCTGCGTGCTGTCCGGGACCACCGGGATGCCGTTTGTCAGGCCGACCTGGAAGAAAGCATCGAAGTCGTCATCGCCGGCTATCAGAAGAAGAATGCTATTTTGTCGGATGAAGAAAAGCGGACTGTGGCCTATCATGAAATCGGACATGCCCTGGTAGCTGCTCTTCAGAGCCATTCGGCACCGGTACAGAAAATCACCATCATTCCCCGTACGTCCGGGGCTCTGGGCTATACCATGCAGGTGGATCAGCAGGATAAATATATTCTTTCCAAAGAAGAACTGGAAAATAAGATAGCTACCTTTACCGGTGGCCGCGCTGCGGAAGAAGTCGTATTCGGCCGGGTGACGACCGGCGCTTCCAATGACATCGAACAGGCGACGAAGCTGGCCCGGGCCATGATTACCCGATATGGTATGAGTGATGAGTTTGATATGGTCGCTATGGAAACGGTGACTAATAAGTATCTGGGCGGCGATACGTCTCTGGCCTGCGCACCGGAAACGCAGAAGTACATCGATGCCAAAGTCGTGTCACTCGTCAAGGAACAGCATAACAAAGCCAGAAAAATTCTTTCCGATAACCGCCCCCTTCTGGATGAGCTGGCAAAGTTCCTGTATGAAAAAGAAACGATTACAGGGAAGGAATTTATGGCTATTTTGCGTAAATACTATAAACAGGATGAAGTCAAAGATGCTCCGGAACTGCCGGAAGATTAAATAAGAGAGGCGGAGATAGGATGAAAAACGGCAAGTATGGCAGACGAAACGGAAACATATGGAAAAAGGCAGCCGTCCTGATGAGCCTGGCCTTGTGTCTGGGTGCTGGAAGTGTGCTGCCGGCACAGGCGTATTTCAAGAGCCCGCTGGCCGCCGATTCCCGTTACCGGCCTGTAAATTTCGGCATGGGATACGAAGTATATGTCGATTTGTCGCGTCTGGAAACGATACCGGGACAAGGAGGAGACTGGGTATTTAAAGTCCCTATGTTCAATTCTAAAGAAGATTCTGGACAAATAGAAGGGACGTATACGATTACCTATAAGATAGACCGGAGCAGAGAGGCCTGGGTCTATGATGAAGGGACGCATTCCTGGCAGGCTGTTCCCATGAGCAAACGGATACAGCACAGCCAGATGGCAGATTATGTGGCGGTTAATCTCTGCTATAAAGCAAAAACCGGCAAGTATCTCTATGATGCCGGCCAGTACGCACAAGCCATGGAACGGTATTATCGCGGACCGGCGGTGATGCCGGCTGTGGGAGATGTACCGTGAGGCGTTTTCGTATTTATGGTCTGCTGGCCGTGGTACTGATATCCCTGCTGACAAGTGTCATTGTGGTGCCAGTCTGTGCATACGGTTTGCCTGTCGTCAAAGGACGCCCTCTTCAGCCCGGTGATACGATAGGCATCGTTGCGCCGGCGACACATAGCGAAGATATCGCACTGGCTCCCCATCTGGAAGCACTCCATGCCATGGGGTATAAAACGTGCCTGGCTCCGTCGGCACTGCATCGGTATGGCTATTTTGCCGGTACCGATTCGGAGCGGGCCTTTGATATCAATGAATTTTTCCGCGACGATCGCATCGATGCTATTCTCTGCCTCAATGGCGGATATGGTAGTTCCCGTATTCTGGACCAGCTTGATTATGCCATGATTGCGGCCCATCCCAAGTTGCTGATCGGATTTAGTGATATTACGGCCCTTGAGGCAGCGCTTTATGAGAAAAGCCGTCTCGTGACGCTCAATGGCCCGCTACTCATCACTCTTCCGGGCAGTCCCTATTCCTCTCAGCAGTTTGAAAAGGCCGTGACCACCTCGGTGCCGCTGGGAGCTGTGACTATGCCGGCCGGCAGAGTCTTACAGACCGTGCTGCCGGGGAAAGCCTCCGGCAGGATTATAGGTGGCAACCTTTCCGTTGTTGCCTCCCTTGCCGGTACACCGTATGAATTAAAAGGAAAAGGCTGTATTCTGGTTCTGGAAGATGTGGGAGAAGAATCATACCGCATCGATCGGATGCTGAACCAGCTCTGGCAAAATGGGCTGCTACAGCAGGTGGAAGGAATTGTCTATGGCGATTTTACAGACTGTGGCCACGATTCCGGTGATTTTACGACCGATGAAGTGCTGGACTATTATGCAAAGAAAGCCGGAAAGCCTGCTGCCCGGGGATTACCCTTTGGTCACGGGGCGGATAAGGCCTGCATTCCTATAGGCGCAGACAGCGAACTGGATGCCCGGTCCGATGGAACGGCTCAGCTGATTATCAAAGAAGCTCATACGACACAAAAAAACGCATCGAAATGACGAGATGCGTTTTTTTGTGTGTCCGGTCCCGGTTATGGCCGAATCAGGGCTTTTTTTGTTGTCCCGTATTTGTTAAAATAATCTATTATAGTTGTATATGAAAGATGCAGAAAGGAGTGCGCTATGGCACAGGAAGAACGGGTGCATATGGGACTGAGCGTAAAGGCAATGATTTTTCATGCCGGCCGCCTGCTCGTGCTGCAGAAAAATGATTCGGAAGGGTTGCATCACTGGGAATTTCCCGGCGGAGGACTGAGGCGCGATGAGGACTTTGCTATGGCTGTACGCCGGGAGGTCATGGAAGAAACCGGGCTTTCTATTCAGATTCTGGCGACAGCAGGAACATGGAGTTATCAGAAAAAAGACGGCCAGTTTCTGAACGGCGTTATTTTTACGGCTGTGACAGATAAGGAGGACGTACGCCTTTCTCACGAACACTGTGATTACCGCTGGGTGACGCCGGAAGAATTCCGTACGTGTGAACTTCACGGATCACTGAGACGGTCGCTGGACCGGATGCAGGAGGCAGACTATGAGCGGCAGGATTTCCTGCTCCAGCCGTTCCTGCGTCTTCATGGAGTGATTGGACATGAATAAAGAAGCGCAGAAGAGAACTCCTTTTGCCGATGCGTTAGAGGAATATTGCCAGCAGCAGATGGTGCCATTTCATACGCCGGGGCATAAATTGGGGACTGGAGCCCCTTGCAGGGAACAGGCCCTTTTTGGAACAGCGCTGCGGCAGGATTTGGGCCTTATGTACGCTCTGGATGACTTATTTCAGCCGGAAGGCCCGCTCCGGGAGGCGATGGAACTGGCGGCAGATGCCTATGGTGCCGGACGGACTTTCTTTTCCGTCAATGGGACGACGGCCTGTATTGAAGCGATGATTCTGGCTGTCTGCGGGCCCGGCGATACCGTGCTTATTCCAAGAGAAGCCCACCGCAGCGTCCTGAGCGGCCTGATTCTGAGCGGGGCCATGCCAGCGTATATGGAAAGCCGCTATGCCGGCAGGGAAGAAGTTTCACTCGGCCCTGACCCGGCTAGTCTGCAGGCGGCCATTGCGGCTCATGGGGAGGCAAAAGCTGTACTTTTCACCTATCCGACCTACGACGGTCTGGCCGGACGGTTGGCAGAGATGGTACAGATTGCCCACCAGCACGGACTGATTGTACTGGTTGATGAGGCGCACGGGGCGCATCTGGCTTTTCATGAAGACCTGCCGGCAGATGCCCTGGCCTGTGGTGCCGATTGTGTGGCTCAGAGCACGCATAAACTGACGGGATCGCTGACACAGACGTCTATGCTTCACTGCCGCAAGGGGTTCCCGTATACAGAACGGGTAGCGGCAGCTATGGCGCTTGTCCAGTCTACGAGTCCCCATTACTGGTTTCTGGCATCGCTGGATCTGGCGCGGCAGCAAATGGCACTGGAAGGAAGAGCACTGGAAGAGAAGGCACTGTTTCTGGCCCGACAGGCCCGCAAGCAGCTCAATGCCCTGTCCGGAATCAGCTGCTTTGGCGGGGAGATGACGCGTTATGAAGCCGTTGAGTCCTTGGATGAAACGAAACTGACGATTGATTTTTCAGGCCTGGGGCTTACCGGGCGGGAAGCGGAACGTCTGCTGCGGGCTGCCCATATCGAAGTAGAACTTACCGCCGGCCATCACGTGTTGGCACTTGTTACCTTTGGTGATACAGAAAAAAGCATACAGACTTTACTGGAGGGCTGCCGTACGATTGCCTGTACGCATGAGACCGTGGAGCGGAAAGATACCGCTGAACCGCCACTGCCACAGCCCCGCGTCGTCATGGCGCCACGGGAAGCCTGGTATGCTGAAAAAGAAGCGATGGCCCGTCCTCTTTGTGCAGGACAAATATGTGCAGAAACGATTACCTTTTATCCGCCGGGAATCCCTGTTGTGGCGGCAGGGGAAGTATTGACCGGGGAGGTACTGGCATATATTGACCAGAAATTAAATGAGGGATATGTAACTAATGGTGCGGCAGACAGCAGTCTGGACACGATACAGGTCGTACGGAAAGGATGATATCATGCAAGGCAGGTTGATTATCATAGAAGGCGGAGACGGCAGCGGCAAGGCGACACAGACGAAATTGCTGCAGGAGCATCTCCAAAGAGAAGGACAATCGGTACGGGCCGTAAGTTTTCCCGATTATGACAGCGATTCCAGTGCCCTCGTACGCATGTACCTGCGGGGCGATTTCGGCGCTGATGCCGACGCGGTCAATCCCTATGCAGCGTCTGCCTTTTACGCTGTAGACCGCTTCGCGTCCTATCAGATGCACTGGAAATCATTTTTAGAACAGGGCGGGATTGTTCTGGCTGACCGGTATACGACGAGTAACATGCTCTATCAGATGATTAAATTCAATGATCCGGCAGATCGCCGTGCCTATCTGGATTGGCTGGAAGATTTTGAATTTGGAAAGATGGGGCTTCCCCGCCCGGACCTGGTATGTCTTCTCGATGTGCCACTCGATGTGACAGAACAGCTGATGGCGGGCAGACAAGGGAAAACCGGCGGCACTACGGGTGACATTCATGAAAAAAACGGGTCTTTTTTACATAAATGCCATGATGCCTATGATGAACTGACAGACCGATATGGCTGGCAGCGTATTGCCTGTACGGAAGACGGGCGTATGCGCAGCATAGACGATATACACGCTGACGTATACCAGGCAGTCGCGGCAGTCCTGATACCGTAAGCGGTATTTTTCTCATGGAAGGCATAGTATAGACTTTATGCTTTATTTTCCTTATAATAGAAAGGATTAGTATAGATTTTTCAACAGGAGGGCGCGGCATGAGTCAGGATTATTTTGATGCTGTTATCGGCCATGAGACGGTCAAGGCACGTCTGCGGCGTCTGATTGCCGAAGAGCGGCTGCCCCACGCCATGATTTTTGCCGGACCGGAAGGCCTTGGCAAAGCGCTGATGGCACGGGCCGTTGCAGAAACGATCAGTGACCGTCCGCTCCTGGCTGATTTTACCCACCTGTCCTGCGATGCCGATACGCCATTCATTGAAGATGGAGGAACCGTTTTTTATCTGGATGTTATCGGTACGATGCTCCGGGTAGATCAGTTTCGGCAGCTTCAGGAAAAGCTGATGTTACGCGCTTCCGGGAGCCGGGTCTGCATTATTAATCACGTAGAAACGATGAACAAGGAATTTGCCAACCGCATGCTCAAGACATTGGAAGAGCCGCCAGAAGGCGTGCATTTCATTCTTGTGACCAGTCAGCCCGACTTATTACTGCCGACGATTGTGTCACGCTGTGCCATCATATCCTTTGAACCGGTCGGTGATGAGGAAATGTTAGGCGGGCTGGTGCGGCAATATGGAGGAACGGCAGAATCCTATCGTCAGGCTGTGTTGTGGGGCGGTGGCAATGTCGCCCGTGTCCTTGCCCTGAAAGAGGGAAAAGGCCTTGAAGCGCTGCAGCAGGCACTGTCCTTCCTGCAGGTCATGGCCCGTCACGCATGCCCTTATGCCAAGTGGCACAGTATCTCGGCGGGGTGGACGGATCAGGAATCGCAGGAGGTTTTCCGCTGGATCCAGATGCTTCTTCGCGACATGGCAGTCATGCGTTCGGGTGTACCGGCAGGACGACTCCGCCTGGGCCAGTATGCCCATGAAGTTTCAGAATTGCTGCCGGCCTGGCCGGATTCCTGTATTTTTTCACTCCAGCATGTTCTCGATGAAGCGGGAGAAGCAATCCTCCGTCACGTCAACGTGCGGCTGGTGTGGGATGCGGTGTGTATCCGGTTTATCCGGGCAAAAGGAGGAATATAGTTGATAGTTGTTGGCATTCGTTTTAAACCAGCCGGCAAGATATATTATTTTGACCCGACAGAGATCGTTCTCGCTGAAGGGGACGGGGTCATTGTCGAAACGGCCCGCGGTATGGAATACGGAACGGTGGTCATTGCCCCGCGCAGTGTCGCCGCTTCGGAAGTGGTACAGCCACTAAAACCTATTATCCGCAAAGCGACGGCGAAAGATATGCGGCAGGTGGAACGCAATAAGGAAAGAGAAAAGAAAGCGTTTACCATCTGCCTGGAAAAAATCGCCAAACATAAACTTCCCATGAAGCTTATCGATGTGGATTACACCTTCGATATGGGAAAAATCATATTCTTTTTTACCGCTGACGGGCGGATTGATTTCCGGGAACTGGTGCGCGACCTGGCATCCGTATTCCGTACGCGTATTGAGCTGCGGCAGATCGGCCTCCGCGATGAAGCCAAGATGATTGGCGGTATCGGGTATTGCGGCCGGCCGTTATGCTGTGCTTCCTTCCTGGGCGATTTCAAGCCCGTATCAATCCGTATGGCTAAAGGACAGGGCATGTCCCTCAATCCGACGAAGATATCCGGTATCTGCGGCCGCCTCATGTGCTGCCTGCGCTACGAAAATGATTTGTATACGTCAGGGGAACTCAAATGCCAGAACTGCCAGAAAAATTGTGAACAACAGAAACCACCGCAGGTCGGACAGCGGGTCATTACCGATGAAGGCCTGGGTACGGTCCTGCGCGTCCATATGAAAGACCATACGGTCAAGGTACAGCTCGAATCAGGGCACAATGTCAACGTTCCCTGGTCGGATGTAGCCGAACCAGATCATGAAAGTTAGTCTGGGACCTCACGAACGGCTCGATGACCTGGTCCTGGACGGGATGAAAATTATCCAGCGCGATGATCAGTTCTGCTTTTCTCTCGATACGGTGCTGCTGGCTCATTTTGGTACGGTACCCCGGGGGAAAGTCCTGGACCTGGGTACAGGGACGGCGGCAATCCCGCTTATTCTGAGCGCCCGCGGTGCTGTTTCCGTGACCGGTGCTGAACTCAATCCGGTCATGGCGGATATTGCCCGGCGGAATGTGATACTCAATGGCCGTGAGCCGGTCATTACCATAGTGGAAGGAGATTACCGTACTATCCGGCAGTGGTCGGACAGCGGAGCGTTTGCAGCAGTATATGCTAATCCGCCGTATCGGGAAAAAAGCCGTGGCGCATACAGTGATGCCGAAGGAATCCGGCGGGCGCGTCACGAAGAAACGGCTACACTGGATGATGTGCTCGATGCGGCCTCCTTTGCGCTCAAGTTCCATGGACGCTTCCGCATGGTGCATATAACGGAACGCCTGACAGATATCCTGACGGCGATGCGCATCCATGCCATTGAACCCAAAGTGGTACAGATGGTCCATGGAAGGGCAGATAAGAAGGCCAAACTGTTCCTCGTAGAAGGAATACGGGGTGGCAGCAAGGGTGTAGATGTCCTGCCGCCGCTTATCGTACATCATGCCGATGGGACCTATACGGAAGACGTTTTGAAATTATATGGAAAATTGTAATATTTGGTATATTATCGTATATAATACGAACAGGGCTGAAGGAGGTCATGATGGCTGAACAATTTCAAAAAGGCACATTGTATCTGTGTGCTACGCCCATTGGCAATATGGAAGATATCACCTACCGGGCCGTGCGATGCCTCAGGGAAGCCGATTTGATCGCCGCAGAAGATACACGCCATACGAGACTTCTCCTTTCGGCCTACGATATAGGGACGCCGACGACGAGTTACCATGAACATAACAAGGCGGAAAAAGGGCCGCAGCTTATTGAAAAACTCAAAGAAGGCTGTATGCTTGCATTGGTGAGCGATGCAGGCATGCCGGCTATCTGTGATCCCGGCAGTGACCTCGTACAGATGGCCATTGCCGAGCATATCCCCGTCGTACCGCTTCCCGGAGCCAATGCGGGTCTTACGGGGCTCATTGCATCGGGCATGGATACGACGCGGTTTACGTTTGTAGGGTTTCTTCCAAAGACAAAGAAACACCGCCGTCCCGTACTGGAAAGTATCAAAGACTATACGGGCACATTGATTTTTTATGAAGCGCCGCACCGCATCCTTGCTGTGCTGGCAGAAATAGAAGAAGCGTTGGGAGACCGCAAAGCAGTGCTTTGCCGGGAACTGACCAAACGCTATGAGGAATATCTGCGGGGACCGTTGTCCCAGCTCCGGACGGAACTGGAACAGGAAGGGGTCCGCGGTGAATTTGTGATCCTCGTCGCCGGTGCCGTTCCGCAAGAAGACGGCCCTTCCGACGATGATTATGCATCCCTTGTCCGGGAACTGATGGATAAGGGAACAGATAAAAAGCAGGCTATCCGGACCGTAGCCCAGCGCTGTGGTGTCAGCCGCCGTGTGGTATATCAGGCGGTGCTTGCTTCAGAGGGCAGCTCAGCCCCTTAAGAAACGCTGGTTCATCAGCAGCGTTTCCCGTACAAAAGGCCGGCTCATTTGCCGGCAGAGGAGGAATTTCCATGACAGACAAGAAGAAGTATTTTATTACCACCCCGATTTATTATCCGAGTGCCAAGTTGCATATCGGTCACACGTACTGCACGACTATTGCCGACACACTGGCCCGGTTCCATCGTCTCCGCGGCGATGACGTCTTTTTTACTACCGGATCTGATGAACATGGTCAGAAAATCCAGCGTGCCGCTGAAAGCAAGGGAATGCAGCCTAAGGAATATGTTGACGGCATCGTGGCTCTTTTCAAAGAACTCTGGAAGGAACTGAACATTTCCCATGACCGCTTTATCCGTACGACTGATGCCGATCATGTCAAAGTGACGCAGGCCCTGATGCAGAAATCCTATGACAAGGGAGATATTTATAAAGGAGAATACAAAGGCTGGTACTGCACTCCCTGTGAATCGTTCTGGCCGGAAAATAAACTGCCCGAAGGCAAACACATCTGCCCGGATTGCGGCCGCCCGCTGGAACTCGTTTCGGAAGAAGCTTATTTCCTCAAGATGAGCAATTATACGGACCGCTGGCTGAAATTCATCGATGAAAACCCTGATTTCATTCAGCCGGAAGCCCGCCGCAATGAAATGATTGCCTTTGTCAAAAGCGGTCTGGAAGATTTGTGCGTATCCCGTACATCCTTTAACTGGGGGATTCCCGTACCCTGGGATCCGAAACATGTCGTATACGTCTGGTATGATGCCCTGGCTAACTACCTGACTTCAGCTGGCTATGTATTTGATGAAGAACGCTTCAAAAAATGGTGGCCGGCAGATCTTCATCTGGTCGGTAAGGAAATTGTACGGTTCCATTCAATTATATGGCCCATTATGCTGATGAGTGCGGGCCTTCCTCTGCCCAAAAAAGTATTCGGTCACGGCTGGCTGATTGTCGATGGGACGAAGATGAGTAAATCCCTGGGCAATGTCGTCGATCCGATTCCACTGATTAAACGCTATGGCGCCGATTCACTCCGGTATTATCTGATGCGTGAAATCCGTCTCGGCCAGGATGGCAACTTCTCTCTGCCGACCTTTATCGACCGGATCAATGCCGATCTGGCCAACGACCTGGGCAATCTTCTCCATCGTACGCTGGCTATGGTTGAACAGTATGAAAACGGAGTGGCAGCCGGTCCTTCGGCTGCAGAACCGGTGGACAGCGAATTGTCCCAGATGGCCGTAGAAACTGCTAAAAAATACGAACAGCAGATGGATGACATGAAGATTAATGACGCCCTTAACGATACATGGGCTCTGATCCATCGCAGCAATAAATATATCGATGAAACGACACCGTGGATTCTCGCCAAAGACCCGGCTAAAAAAGAACGCCTCCAGACTGTTCTGTACAATCTCCTGGAAGTACAGCGTATCATTGCCATGCTGGTAAGCCCGGTCATCCCGTCGGCGGCTGCTGAAATATGGAAACAGCTGGGGCTGGGTGATTTCTCCCAGGCAATTTTGGCAGATGGACAGACTTGGGGCCTGTATCCGGCCGGTACGAAAGTTTGCAAAGGAGCGCCTTTGTTCCCACGGTATGATCCGAAAGAAGAAATTGCTGAAGCGGAAGAAGAAAAGAAAGCGGCCGCTGCCTGCCCTGCAGCAAAAGAACCGTTCAAAGATGAAATCAACATTGATGATTTCGGCAAAAATGATCTCCGCGTCGGCAAAATTGTAGCCTGTGAAAAAGTACCGAAAGCCAAAAAACTTCTCAAAATCCAGGTTGATTTGGGTACAGAAACCCGTCAGATTGTCAGTGGTATTTCTCTGTATTATAAGCCGGAAGACCTGATTGGTCATAATGTTATTGTCGTGACGAATCTGAAACCGGTTAAGCTGTGTGGTGTAGAATCGAAAGGGATGCTGCTGGCAGCATCGGATGGCAACGATCATCTGCAGGTCGTCTTTGTCGATGGCATGGCACCGGGAAGCCGCGTCCGCTGATGTTGTTTGATACACACTGTCATCTTTACGATGCAGCGTATGATGCAGACCGGCCGGCCGTGCTGGAGCGTGCCTGTGCTGCCGGTATTGGAAGGATGCTCTGCCCGGCGACGGACCGGCAGTCTTCTGAAGCCTGCGTAGAACTGGCACGGCACTATGACGGGATATATGCAGCGGTAGGAATCCATCCGCAGGAAGCGGGCCGCGTGCAGCCTGGTGATATAGAAGCAATCCGCCGTATGGCGGAGCAGGAGCCGGCTGTCGTGGCTATTGGCGAAGTGGGCCTCGATTATCATTACGACACGCCGGCACGGGACACGCAAAAAGAAATCTTCATTGAGATGATAGGTCTGGCCCGCGATTTAGACCTTCCTATTGACATTCATGACCGGGAGGCCCACGGCGATACAATGGAAATCCTCCGTCGGTATGGAAAGGGCTTGCGCGGCGTCTTCCATTGTTATTCCGGGAGCCTGGAAATGACGACAGAACTGATCCGCATGGGGTTTTATTTTGGCTTTACCGGTACGGTCGTATTTCCCAATTCCAAGCGGGCAAAACAGGTGGCTTCCCGTATCCCGATGGAACGCCTGCTCATCGAAACGGATAGTCCCTACCTGACACCGCCGCCGTACCGGGGCAGACGCAATGAGCCGGCCTATGTGCGGTATGTGGCAGAGGAAATAGCCCGGCTGCGCGGCCTCGATGTAGAATACGTCATCAGTCAGACTACGGCTAATGGGTTACAAGTATTCGGAATAGCAGAAGATGTCTGAATCTCATCGGATGCTATTGGTCCGCTCAGAAAAGGAGAGTAGTATGACACGAGGAAAACGGCCGGACATACGGCTGACCATTACGGGGAAGTTAGGGAAAATAGGCTGTCACCGTGGTCATCATGTCGGTGAAACGTTTGATTATGATACCGAACGGGGCAGGATTTGCCCTATGGCACTTCATTGCGCCTTTCCCTATATTGACATCCTGCGCTACGGAGGCACATTGCCGGGACAGCCGGAAGGAACGGCAGAATTTTGTTGTTCCGATGCGGATGTGGCCATGGTATTTAAAGCAGAAGTCATAAAAGAAGAGGAATAAGTCTGGATAGGCGGGCATACGAAACAACCCTGTTTCGTGTGCCCGCTTTTTTGTTCCAGGGCAGGATTTGTCTGCCATGAATCGCCGATACATCGTCCAGAGGGACCGCTTCAGGCCCACCTGGCACCGGGATGTTGCGGTTGGACAAGGCAATTGATATAATTGGAAATGTATAAGATAATCTTATGAGTCATCTGCCAAAGGTGTGAGGAGGCGTAAACATGAAAATTCAATCGATAGAATTATTTAAGGTACCACCCCGCTGGCTCTTTTTAAAGATTACGACTGACACAGGGCTATCAGGATGGGGGGAACCTGTTATTGAAGGACGCGCTGATACGGTAGCTGCTGCTGTTAGAGAGTTGGAAGAGTACCTTATCGGCAAAGAGGCCGGGCGGATTGAAGACTTGTGGAATGTATTGTACCGCGCTGGTTTTTATCGTGGCGGTCCTGTCCTGATGAGTGCCATTTCCGGTATTGAACAAGCGTTGTGGGATATTAAGGGCAAAGCCCTGGGCGTGCCCGTATACGAGCTCCTGGGCGGCGTATGCCACGATAAAATGAAAGTATACTGTTGGATTGGCGGCGATCAGCCCGACGAAGTGCTGCAGGCGGCAAAAGAAAAATACGAACAGGGATACCGGGCTGTTAAGATGAACGGTGTTCCCAAGGTAGGCTGGATCCAGAACAACCGACAGATTGATGAAGCTGTAGCCCGTGTGGCATCTATCCGGGAAGCATTCGGGTACGATATGGATATTGCCGTCGATTTCCATGGCCGTGTCCATAAACCGCTGGCTTTTACGCTCATGAAAGAACTGGAACCGTACCGTCTCCTTTTCGTCGAAGAACCGGTTCTTTGTGAAAATGAAGAAATTTTCCCCATGCTGCGGCAACAGTTCTCTACGCCCATTGCTACAGGAGAACGGAATTATACCCGCTGGGGATTCAAGCAGATGCTGGCCCGGGGCGGTGTCGATTATATCCAGCCCGATCCCTGCCATTGCGGGGGAATCCTGGAAACGAAGAAGATCGCGGCTATGGCAGAAGCCTACGATGTAGCACTGGCTCCTCACTGCCCGCTGGGTCCGATTGCCCTTGCGGTGGCACTGCAGATTGATTTCTGCACATATAATGCGGTCATTCAGGAACAAAGCCTGGGAATCCATTATAATCAGGGATCTGACCTGCTTGATTATCTGAAAGATCCGTCCGTATTTATCTATCATCAGGGATATGTCAATCTTCTGACAAAACCAGGACTGGGAATCGAAATAGACGAAGAAAAGGTACGGGCTGCTGCAGCCGTGGGACATCATTGGAAGAATCCCGTATGGCGCGATGAGACGGGTACCGTATTGGAATGGTAGTACACGTAAAATGAGAATGGTGTATCCTGAACCAGAGGTGGACCGATATATATTGTTAACAAGTAGAAAAATAGTATAACCGTGCATAGTACAGCTGTTTCCACCGTATTACACCTTGATTAAATTTCAGAAATACCGTAGAATGTTCATGAGGATTACGCTTAAATTATTGATACGTATTATATTTCTAATTGAGAGAGGAGCCGCCTCATGCTAGATTTTCGTATTCATACGTTTTTGTGTGTCTGCCGCCATATGAACTATACCAAGGCTGCAGCAGAGCTGCATATCACACAGCCGGCTGTCTCACAGCACATCCGCTACCTGGAAAATGAGTACCATGCCAAATTATTCGATTATACGGGCAAGCACCTCATTCTGACACAGGCCGGACATATCCTTCTGGATGCAGCAGCCACTATCCGGCATGATGATCTCATCCTGAAGGAAAAACTGCAGGAACTCAGACGCAGTACGAAAATCGTTTCCTTTGGTGCGACCCATACAATAGGCGAGTTTATGATTGTGGATAAACTGGCACAGTATCTGAGGGAAAATCAGGAAGTCCTTTTGCGGTTGGAAATCGCTGATACGGAGCAGTTATTGCAGGAAATTAATGATGGTAAAATCGACTTTGCCATCGTCGAAGGATTTTTTGAACAGAAACAATACGAAACTATGCTGTTTTCTAAAGAACCGCTCATTGCCGTATGCGGTCCGGAATTCGATGTTCCCGATGAAGTAGAGCTGACCGATCTCTTGCTAAAACGCCTTTGCGTCCGAGAACGGGGATCCGGCTCACGGGATCTTTTGGAACGGACTCTGGCCGAATACAGCCTGTCGCTGGAAGATTTTCCATACCGGGCGGAAATTGGCAGTCCTCAGACCATCAAGGCGTTGGTACACTGCAATGCGGGATTCTCGTTTTCCTATGAAAAATCGGTGCGTGATGAATTAGCCGCAGGTACGCTTCGTAAGATTCATATCCGCAATTTTACAGCCGAACATTCCTTTACGTTCTTATGGCGTAAGGGAAGTATGTATGGCAATACGTTCCGCGGCATGTTTGAAGCACTGAAAGATTAGAAAGGATGAATAACATGATATATTCAACAGAAGTCAAGAATATGTGCCCCGTTACTAAAGGTGCATATCATGGACCGGCCCCGATTCCCGAAGAAGGCGAATGGGTACAGGTCAAAGAAATTAAGGATATCAGCGGTCTTACTCATGGTGTAGGCTGGTGTGCTCCCCAGCAGGGCGCCTGCAAGCTGACACTCAATGTCAAAGACGGTATCATTGAAGAAGCTCTCGTTGAAACGATTGGCTGTTCCGGTATGACCCATTCTGCCGCCATGGCATCGGAAATACTGCCGGGAAAGACTCTTTTGGAAGCGCTCAATACGGATCTGGTCTGCGATGCTATCAACGTTGCCATGCGCCAGTTGTTCCTCCAGATTGTGTATGGCCGCAGCCAGACGGCTTTTTCTGAAGGCGGATTGCCTATCGGCGCCAGCCTGGATGATCTGGGAAAAGGTATGCGCAGCCAGACCGGGACTATGTTTGGCACAAAAGCAAAAGGGACACGTTATCTGGAAATGACCGAAGGATATGTCACCCGTATGGCCCTGGATGAAGAAAATCAGGTTATCGGATACGAATTTATCCACCTTGGCAAAATGATGGACGCCATTAAAAAGGGCGTAGAACCAGCTAAAGCCATGGAAGATGCTAAAGGTCATTATGGCCGTTTTGAAGAAGCCGCTTCGTATATTGATCCGAGACAGCAATAGGAGGAACCTACAGATGGAATTATTCGAAAGTTATGACAGAAGAATAGATAAAATCCTCGGCGTGCTGAAAGAATACGGCATTAAAAGCGTAGAAGAATGCCGTGATATCTGCCAGAATGCCGGCATTGATCCGTATCAGACCGTCAAGGAAATCCAGCCCATCGCCTTTGAAAATGCCGGCTGGGCATATACCGTAGGGGCGGCCATTGCCATCAGGAAGAATTGCCGTACGGCTGTTGATGCGGCTAAAGCCATTGGCATCGGCCTGCAGGCTTTCTGCATTCCCGGATCCGTCGCCGAAGACCGCAAAGTAGGGCGGGGCCATGGTAATCTGGCATCTATGCTGCTTCAGGACAGCACACAGTGCTTCTGCTTCCTGGCCGGCCATGAATCTTTTGCCGCCGCTGAAGGAGCTATCGGTATTGTCCGCAATGCCAATAAAGCGCGTAAAGTGCCACTTCGCGTTATCCTGAACGGCCTGGGTAAAGACGCGGCCCAGATTATTTCCCGTATCAACGGATTTACTTATGTACAGACCCAGTTTGACTATAAAACGGGAGAACTGCACATTGTCCGGGAAATTTCCTATTCCAAAGGTGAACGTTCTGCTGTCCGCTGCTTCGGTGCCGATGACGTACGTGAAGGCGTGGCTATCATGCATCATGAAGGCGTTGATGTTTCTATCACGGGGAACTCGACAAACCCGACCCGCTTCCAGCATCCCGTTGCAGGTACGTATAAGAAAGAATGCATCGAAATGGGCAAGAAATACTTCTCCGTTGCATCTGGCGGTGGCACAGGCCGTACACTCCATCCAGATAACATGGCTGCCGGCCCAGCTTCTTACGGCATGACCGATACGATGGGCCGTATGCACAGCGATGCCCAGTTCGCTGGCTCTTCGTCCGTACCGGCTCACGTAGAAATGATGGGCTTCCTCGGCATGGGCAACAACCCCATGGTTGGCGCATCCGTAGCCATAGCTGTCGCCGTAGAAGGTGCTGCCAAAGCGGGAAAATTCTGATTTATCGTAAATGATGACTCAAATGAACAGGACTACCGACGAAGTCAGGTACACTTCGTTAGTAGTCCTGTTTTTGACACATAGTCTCATATTATGCTATAATATATAGCGGATTTATAATCAATGCACAAATTCAAGCTATCCAACGAGCAGGCCTTGGCGGATAGCTTGTTTCATACGCCATAAAGATTAGCAGTACGTCTTAAGAGCTGGAAATACGAGCTGCAGATGATTGGCAGAAATACCAGAAAGGGGATACAATGGCAGACATAAAAAAAATTGCAGGTCTTGCCTGCTGCATGATTTTCGTTTCTACATCTTTTGCCGGAGCCACGTTCCATCCTGGCGACAGGGGCAGCCAGGTTCTGGCAGTACAACAGCAACTGGCCGCTGACGGCTATTCACTGACCGTTGATGGGGACTACGGGACTGGAACGACGGAGGCAATCCGGGAGTTTCAACGGGATCATGGCCTGACGGCTGATGGCATTCTCGGCGCAGCGACCTATGCAGCCCTGATGGGATCGGCTATGCCGGATAATATGAGCAGTCATTTTGTGCAGAAAGACGCACCGGACCCAGAAGCAGCACCGGTGCAGCCTTCCCAGCTGCAGGATATCCAGCAGGCGCTGGCTGATCGGGGCTACAGTGTTGATGTGGATGGCGTATTCGGCAAAGGAACCGATGCGGCTGTCCGGTCTTTTCAAAGCAGTAATGGTCTGAATGCCGACGGTGTCATTGGCCCGGCTACTTACGAAGCACTGATGGGCCAGCCTATGCCTGACGGACAGACAACCTTTTCCATGGCAGACCGGTTCCGGACTGATACGGCTCCAGCAGCACCGGCAGATAATAAGCCTGCTGCCTCTTTAGAGCCGGCAACGGCGTCCAACGCTATTGTGTTACTGCAGCAGGCGCTGGCCAATAATGGATATGATGTCGATGTAGACGGCGTGTTTGGCGTTGGAACGGAAAATGCCGTCCGCAATTTCCAGGCCAGTCATGGATTGGAAGTAGATGGCGTAGCCGGCCAGGCTACGTTTTATGAACTGACTGGGAAATTCCTTCCTTCCGGTCCGCTGCGCCGCTTTGGTAACGGGGGATATGGCGGATCTACTATGGTGGCAGATAGGGCTCAGCGCCTTATGGGCATTGCCAACCAGTATATTGGCGTACCCTATGTGTTTGGCGGAAATGATCCGTCCGGATTTGACTGCTCCGGTTTTACCCGGTATGTCTATTCGGCCGTAGGAATCGATCTGCCCCGCATGGCTGACGAACAATACAACGTTGGGTACGATGTATCCCGTTCGTATTTGCAGCCGGGGGACCTCGTATTTTTCACGACTTATCTGCCCGGTGTTTCCCATGTAGGGATTTATATCGGAAATAACCAGTTTATCAACGCCTCCAATTCCGGGGTCAGTATTGACAGCCTGGACAGCCGCTATTGGTCCAGCCGCTATGTAGGGGCAAAACGGGTTATGTAAAAATAAGGTTTGCAGGAAATATCACCATGGGGCGAGTTGCCAATTAAACAGAGGCTGCACTAAAATGTCTTTAGCAATCATTTTAGTGCAGCCTCTGTTTGTTTATCGTGGGAAAAACCACTTATTTAACGAAAGCATACCACAATCCTATTTTCTTTATATATTGCAGTAGACCTGTTCCAGTTCATGCAGTATAGCATCAGTTATTTCAGGATTATCACCACTGTCATAGGATTTTTCAATGGCTGTTTCATCGACAATCCAGTGATTCCGCCGCAGATTTTGGCGGTGTTCATACAGCCATTGGGCACAGCATCGGGCCATGCGGCTTTCCGACAGGCTGCGCTTCAGGTAACGGAACCGTGTCCGGGGAATGGCCTGGTGAGGTTCTTTCATAATATCTTCGATTTCCAGTGTGAAGTCGCATTCATGATATCCGTTCGATACGGCTTCCCTGCCGACGAAACGGGTGTTTTCCAGCCCCATGTCATACAGAAGATACTCATGGAATAATTGTTTTTCCAGTTCATCGGCCATGATATCCCTTATGGGCAGGCACTGACAGATATCGTTATGACACAGGCGCAGCAGGTCCATCAACATGACGTGACGATGGCGCATGAACGTGCAGTCTGCAGCATCGAGCCAGATGGTGCGGAGACGGATATACGCTTTCATTTCTTCTTTATATCCGGCATCGTAAATGCTCAGCGGTGTGTTCTGGCAGGTGTACCGGTACAGACGGGGTTCCAGCGTGAGCCAGTCATGAGCAGCCTTCTGCCGGCATGGCTGGTCCAGCTGGCTATCGGCGAAGGTACGCTTCAATGCCTGCAGATAGTTCAGGCCGCTGCAGGAAACGGCAAGTACACGGAAGGTTCCAGAAACTGGCTGCTGGAAAAAAATCTGCTTGAAATCATTTTCTGTCAAATCGGATGTATCCATTTCTATCGGTCCTTTGTGGTGATGTATCTGTCCGGAACGTTATTGGGCAGATGCATTTTTTTCTGCTGCTTTGTGGGAATCGCTGTAAAAATTTTTGAATGATTGTACCCATGTACGAGCTGGATGAGGCAGGAAGCCCTTGCTTTTCCATACCATGGCCAGTGTCCAGGGAATCTGTGGCTCTACGAGGGGAATATGGACGAGCTTTTCGTCATCCAGACGCTGACAGATCGTGTGAGGCAGGAGTGCAATGCCCAGCTGGGTGCGTACGATTTCGGCCTGGAAATCCCAGTTGCTGCTCTGGCAGACAATCCGGGGATGGGCCATGATTTTCTGATAAAATGTCTTGATGAACGGATTGAGAGAGAATGATTTGGGATAATATACCAGCGGTTCGTCTTTTATCTCTTCCAGGGTAATGACTTTATTTTTGGCAAGGGGATGTTCCGGCCAGAGGACAACTTCCAGGTGCTCTTCGTTGAAGATAAAGAAATCGTAGGTCATTTCCGTTGCCACGGGTAGCGCAACAAACCCGACCTGGATAAGTCCTTCGTCAATCGATGAAATAATATCATTGGAGCCGACTTCCAGCAGTTCTAATTCAATTTGGGGATAATCGGAGATGAAATGCCGGATAAAGGATGTGATGAAAGAAGAGCCGATCATGGGGGGGATCCCGACCGTCAGCTGTCCGGAATTGAGGAGCTGGGGCGATTCCATCTGTTCGTTCAATTGGGAAAAGTCTTTTATGAGCGACTCAATACGCGGTAACAGCCAGGCGCCCGTTTCCGTCAGTTCGACGCGTTTGCCGTTCCGGTTAAACAACTTGACATTCCAATGGTCTTCCAGTGCCTTGATGCCTTTACTGATGGAAGGCTGGCTGATATGCAGTGATTTTGAAGCTTTGGTAAAACTTTTTTTCTGGGCTACTTCGACAAAGTAGGTTAATTGAAATAGATCCATAGCCTTACGTCACCTCTCTTATGACACTATATTACCATATTTCTTAGCATAATAGAACCATGCACAAATGGAATGTTACTGATATGTCAAGTTTATTTATTTTTCATCATGTGTGTAAGGCAGAGGGGACTTATTATCTATAAGCTGAAATTTTAATAATATTTTAATCTATAAGACATGGAAGTAGTGTATTGTCATATGTCTCATAACGAGATATAATGAAAGACAAATGTATATTGTGAATATACATTCACCTATTTTAAGGAGATGTTACCTATGTCAAAAAATGCAAACGCAAATGCCCTGATTATTGGCTTTGCCATGTTTGCCGTATTCTTCGGTGCGGGCAATCTGGTATTTCCGCCTCTTATCGGGCTCATGTCAGGGAGTTCCTGGGAAATCGCTATTATCGGCCTTGCTATTTCAGCTATTTTATTTCCTATTGCTACGATTATTGCTGTCGATAATATGGGCGGTAACGTCCAGGCTATTTGTGCACCTGTAGCCAAATGGTTTACGAAAAGCTACATGGTCATGTGGATTATCTTTATCCTCACCTGTGGCGTGCCCCGGCAGGCAGGCGTTGGCATTGAAAGCGGCCTGCTCAGCGTATTGCCGGGACTGCAGGGAAATGACGCCGTCCGTATTGCTCTTCTGGCAGGATATTTTGTCATTGTCCTGGCGCTTACCTTCCGTCCATCCAAAATCGTCGATATCGTCGGAAAATATCTGACACCGTTCCTGCTCATCTGCCTGGTCGTCATGATCGCCCTGGCTGTTTTCGAACCGCTGGGAACACCGATTGCGCCGCAGGTAGATAACGTATTCTCCTATTCTTTCCTGCAGGGCTATCAGACTGGTGACGTTGCCGTCGGCATTGCCATTGCCGGTATGTTCGTCGCTTCCATCAAAGCCAAAGGATATACCGACCCGTCAGCACGGCATAAAATGACACTGAAAGCTGCCGTTGTCGCCTTCCTGGGACTTCTCATCGTTTATGGCGGCCTGTTGTACCTCGGTGCTACCGGATCCAGTATGTTTGATGGCAAAATGGATCAGACAGCTCTTCTCAATGGCCTCGTCCATGCGCTGACCGGTGCTACCGGTAATGTTGTGCTCGGCATTGGTATTTTCCTGGCCTGCCTGACGACGACCATTGGCGTCGGTTCGACTATTGCCAATCTGACCGTTGACTTATCAGATGGTAAGATTCCTTTCAAATACATGATGGTATTTGTGTGCCTCTTCGGCCTTGCTGAAGCCTGCATTGGCGTACAGGGGATCATCCGTTATACATTCTGGATTTTTATTGCTATTTATCCCGTTTCTATCGCCCTTATGCTTCTTGGCGTATTCTGCAAATACGTTCCTAATCATGGTGCCTGGAAAGGGACCATCGCCATGGCAACCATTATCGGTTTGTTTGAAGGGCTGATGCAGCTCAATAAGAGTGGTATTACCAATCTTCCCCTCGACTCACTCATCCAGCTGTATAATCACATTCCCTTTGCAGCGGAAGGGTTTGCCTGGGTTCTGCCGGCTGTTATTGGTTTCATCGTTGGCACCGTCATTGTAAAATCCAAAGGCGGCGATCCCTATCCTATGATTTCGAAAAATCAGTAAAACGGACGAAGGAGAGATTGATATGGCGTTACAGATTGAAAATATAGAAAAAGACCCTCTTTGTTGTCCTCAGGAACGGCCGGCATCACTGGAATCGCTGACTTTTTCCAGTCATGGCTGCCAGGTATATGGCACGGCTCTGATTCCCGGTGGAGCCAGGGACCAGACCTATCCCTGTGTCATTATCTGCCATGGCTTTCCCGGTTTTGCCTCAACTTTTGACATTGCCCAGAACCTGCGCCGTACCGGCCTGGTAGTCATCAGTTTTTCTTACCGTGGCAACTGGGGGAGTCAGGGGAATTATACCTTTTCTGGTGCTATCGACGATGCCGTTTGCGTGGCCGAATGGGCTCATGACGAAAAAAACGCAGCTCAATACCACATCGATAAAAACAACATCTTCTTCATTGGTCACAGTATGGGCGGTTTTGTCTCCATTAATGTCACACGGCGCCTTCCCTGGCTGAAAGGGACGGCCGTCATGTCACCGTATGACCTGCCGTACTGGCCTGCCCATGGTCTGGACGCGGCTATGCACGAACTCATCGACTCCAGCCTTTACGTTCTTCATATTGAATCACCGGAAGCCTTGTACCGGAACGTCGTATACTGCTGTCAGCAGGGATACGGTATCTCCCAGGCTTTTGAAGATATCAAAGACCGGAACCTCTATTTTATCGGAGCCAGCCAGGATGACGTGGCACCTGCCAAAACGATGATTGAACCTCTTTGGAATCAGCTCAGCCAGCATCAGACAACGGCTATCCAGGATTATGATACACTGCCGACAGAACATGCCTATAATGACGTGCGCCTTACCGTAAGTCGCATGTTTGCCCAGTGGATTGACAAAGTCCTGGAAGCAGAAAAGAAGTAACAGGAAGCACCTTTATTATGCATTAGACTACAAAGCAGGGGCTGTCGCACGAAGCGGCAGCCCCTGTTATTTGTAGTTTTTGCTTTTTCTTCAAACCTCAAACTTTTTTCTTAGCTACGGCAGACCTGGAAAATTCTGGACGAACTGGATGCGGATGTCTGGGAAGGAATCGACGAACTGGACCGTAAAATCTTCACCGTAGTCGACGAATTGCCACTGGCCAATGTCATCGGGGAAGTAGTCGACCGTCTGGACGCGCAGATCCGGGAACGAGTCGACGACCTGGACACGGATATCCGGGAAGGAATCGACGACGCGTACTTTACCAGCCAGACGGATATTTTTGAAGTAGCCGTCTGCATTGATGGGAGACGCGGCCAGGGTTGAGCCGCCGATGCAGAACAGACAGAGTGACAGACATATAAATCGCAGGAATTGTTTCATCGTGCATACCTCCTTACAGGAATAAGTCTTTCGTTTCCTTTAGCGTAGCAAGTTTTTCGTTAGAATACAACGGGTTGTAGGGATATAAAAAATTAATTACAAAAAATAATTGGATATTTACAAATGAAGTGTCATTGCTATAATAAGAAGTATGCTAGACAATTTAATTAAAATAATAGGATACAAGGCCGTATTGCTTATCTATTTTCGATAATCGATGCGGTACTTTTCTATTCAAAGAGGGGGAAGCGCGCATGGTAGCAACAAAAATGTATGAATTGGGGCCAAGGCTAACCTGATTCGGACACTCTACATGTTTGGCCTCCAGCAGGCTAAAAAAGTGGGCGAAGAAAATGTATTCGATTACAGTATCGGCAACCCGTCTGTACCGCCACCGCAGGCTGTATCCGATGCCATTGTCGAACTGGCAACGAAGTATTCCCCTATGGAAATCAACAGCTATACTCCGGCTATGGGTCTTTCGGAAGTCCGTCAGGGACTAGCCGACTATATGAATAAGACTTATGGGGCGGAGCTTAAGGCAGATAACTTCTATCTTACCTGTGGTGCCAGTGCTTCGTTGTCTATTATCATGAAGGCACTCATAGAACAGGATGGGGATGAAGTCATCATCATCGCTCCCTATTACCCGGAATATAAAACCTTCGTCACTGTACCGGGTGGTAAAGTCGTCATTGTGCCACCGGACACAAAACACTTCCAGCTCGATATTGAAAAGCTGGAAGCGGCGATTACCCCGCGGACGAAAGCTGTCCTGATTAATTCGCCGAATAACCCGTCAGGGATGGTATACTCAGCAGAAACGCTGACGAAATTAGGAGATCTTCTGCGGGAAAAATCACAGGAACTGGGACATCCCATTTATCTGATTTCCGATGAACCGTACCGGGAAATCGTCTATGATAATATTCCCATTCTGTATGTACCGAAGTTCTATAAGGATTCCATTATCCTCTATTCGTACAGCAAATCCTTATCGCTTCCGGGCAACCGTGCCGGCTATATCCTGGTGCCGGGAGGCGTAGAAGATGGAAAAGATGTTTATACGGCCGTCATTGGCGCCGGTCGTGCCTTGGGGTTTGTCAACATGCCCAATCTCTATCAGCATGTCATCCTGAAATGTATGGGTATGACTTCCGATTTCAGCGTCTATGACCAGAACCGTAAGACACTGTACAATAATCTCAGTGAAATGGGATTTGACTGCGTATATCCTAGCGGTGCTTTCTACTTATTCATGAAAGCGCCTGACGGCGATGATATGCAGCTCATGGAAAATGGTAAGAAAATCAATCTGCTCCTCGTACCAGGGACAGGATTTGATTGCCCGGGATATGTTCGCATATCCTACTGTAAACAGCCAGAGATGGTTGAACGGTCTCTGCCAGTCTTCCAGAAACTTCGAGATATGTACAAGTAATAATTATATACAAATCAATACCTCTTTTCTCTTTATGAAAAACCGTTACAATATGGCTTGTCCCCTATATTGTAACGGTTTTTGGATATCTTACGATAAACGGACGGTGGCATGAATTCATACTTTTCATGCCACTGTCTGTTGCTATATTTTTTTTCACGATTCCCTGGTTATACGGTCTGCCAGAGCAGGCGGTTTGCTTTGATGAGAATGGTCACTTTGTCCGTATCGCGGAGCCAGGAAAGGTAGGACCGGATGGTATTTCCGATGAGGACGTATTGTTCCACTGTGAGTGTGAGATGATAATAGTCAAATACGGACTGCAATATGTCATCCCAGCTCAGGGGGGCCTGGCAGAGTTGGAGAATCAGATCGGCGATTTCCTGCACCTTCTGCCGGTTGTACTGCACGAGCGGGCGGATATTCTGCACGGCTTCAGCATGAGCCGGTACAAACCAGTCTGCTTCCATCGTTTCTACTTTGTCCAGTGTATCGAGATAAGCCTGAACGTCGTAGATATATCCCAGGGCATACTTATCGAGAATCGCCCGGCTGTTCAGGCAGTCTGCGAGAAATACGACATTATCGGGTGTACGGAATCCAACCATATGGAAGAAATGGCCGGGCAGGGGAATGATTTCTATATCCTGGGGAAAGGACGGGTCGGAAAAATCGGTGACAGGACTTTCTTTTGCCATGAGAAATTTGTGTCTCAGATCTTTCATGGGATAGCCGCCATATAAAAAGGATGGTTCTAGAATGGGATACGATGTAAATGCCTTTTCCAGTCCGCCGGCATAGACGCGGCATCCCGTCTGACGCTGCAGATATTGATTGCCTCCGATGTGGTCCGCATTGGAGTGGGTATTGAGGATTCCCTGCAGCTGCCAGCCCTGTTGTTCCAAGATTTGACGCAGTTTTCGCCCCGCATCTTTGTCATTCCCGCTGTCGATAAACCAGGCGTGGACACCGTCGGGGCACCAGACGCCGATTTTAGCGGGGCTTTCGATATAATAGGTTTTGCCAGTAAGGGCCGTAAGTTCAAACATTCAGGACACCTCTTTACGGTTTGGACGCTGTGAGAAACAGGATTTCCGGGGGAACTTGTGAGGAAAACTGGAATGGTGTGAGTACGGCACTGTACGCTCCGGCGTGAGGGAAAGCTAATACGTCCCCAGGCGATAGTTTTGGCAGGAGCACGTCCGAGGCGATGATGTCTGCTGCCGTGCATAAATTGCCGTAGATGGTGACTTTTTCCATTTCCTGCGTGTCGTTCAGCACGTAGAAGGGAGTCGAACCGGTGCGGTAAAATAAGGGTTCCCGTGCTGGTGCTGTTTCACTGATGCTGGTGACGAGGTGTTCCAGACAGGGACGGAGAAAACCATTTAATGTATTGGCTGCTATGGCGATATGGCTGCCGTGAGATTCTTTCGTATCGATGATATGGGTGACATACCAGCCACAGGGGCCCGCCAGATAGCGGCCGCTTTCAATCAGGATACGGGCCTGTGAAAACGTATCTTCATAAATGACGCGTAGTTTTTCCAGTTCCTGTCCCAGAGATTCTATGTCGCAATCTGCTTCGTCCTGACAATAGGGGATACCGATGCCACTCCCGAGATTGAGGAAGCATAGCGGGCTGTCCAGTTTTTCCTGAATGAGTGAAGCCAGGGAGAAGACATTTTTATAATAGCTGCAAAGTGTGTTCCAGTTCAGCTCCTGGCTGCGCAGGTGGGTGTGTACCCCGATAATGAGGATATGAGATAATTTTTTTAATTCCGGCAGAGCAGAGAAAAACGCATCTTCATCGATGCCGAATTTTGAGCTGTGTCCCTTCTTGTCAGTATAGGAGAAATTGGGGTTGATGCGGACGCCGATGGGGACTTTCATATTCTTTGTGGCGGCCAGTGCGTTGATACGGCGTATTTCATTCAGACTGTCGGCGATGAGGATACACTGGCCTAGTGCTTTTTCCAGACAATAATCGCTCTTGCCTGGGGCAGAGTAATAGATGTGGTCGGATGGTACGCCACAGTCACTTGCAGCATACACTTCTCCCAGACTGGCAGCATCGGCATCGATGTCACTGGAGAATATGGTCTTTAAGATTGCCCGATGGGGATTGCATTTGATGGAATACAAAATCTGTTCATGAGGAAAGGCCTGCTGCAGATGATGAATGGATTCCACGAGAGTCTGTTCATCATAGAAATAGAAACTTTCGTGCTTTTTTGCTTCGGCCAGTAATAGGGGACGCAGACGCTGGGTTAACATAGACATGCACCTCTTTTTCGGGATGGAATACAGATACGATTCGCTATAGACGTGGTATAATGCTACTATAAGCGTACCATATTGTTAACAGAAATTCCAGACGTATATCTTGCGTTGGAGGAGGAAACGAAATGCGTGAAGAATCGCTTTTTTCACAGGATGTGCCGCAACCGCTGGCCAGCCGCATGCGGCCGGAAACTCTGGATGAATTTGTCGGTCAGCAGCACCTCATAGGAAAGGGGAAGGTACTGTATAATCTGATTGAAAAAGATTGTATTTCTTCTATGATTTTCTGGGGACCGCCCGGTGTAGGCAAAACGACGCTGGCACGGATCATAGCTCACCATACCAAGTCGGTATTTATTGATTTTTCTGCCGTTACCAGCGGGATACGGGAAATCCGCAAAGTCATGGAAGAAGCGGAGAAAAACAGGATGTACGGACAACGGACCATCGTTTTTGTCGATGAAATCCACCGTTTTAATAAGGCACAGCAGGATGCGTTCCTTCCTTTTGTAGAAAAAGGAAGTATTATCCTGATTGGGGCGACGACGGAAAACCCCTCTTTTGAAATCAACAGCGCTCTCCTTTCACGGTGCAAGGTATTTGTCCTGAAAGCGTTGACAACGGATGATCTGGTACAGCTCCTCCGGCGGGCTGTCCAGAGTCCCCGCGGATTGGGAAGGGAACGCGTATCTGTAGGTGAAGACGTATTGACGCGGATTGCCGTCTTTGCCAACGGGGATGCCCGTACGGCCTTATCGACACTGGAAATGGTTGTCCTGAATAGTGAATGCAAGGAGGACGGTACGCTGGTAGTGAGCCCCGATATACTGGAGCAGTGTACGTCACAGAAATCTCTTCTATATGATAAGAATGGGGAAGAGCATTATAATATCATTTCGGCGCTGCATAAGTCTATGCGGAATTCCGATCCCGATGCGGCTGTTTACTGGCTGGCCCGCATGCTGGAAGCCGGCGAGGATCCACTATATGTGGCCCGCCGGGTCACACGTTTTGCCAGTGAAGATATCGGTCTGGCAGACCCGCGGGCGCTGACTATTGCCATCGCTGCATATCAGGCCTGTCACTTTATCGGCATGCCGGAATGTACGGTTCATCTGACCGAAGCCGTCGTGTACATGTCACTGGCTCCCAAATCCAATGCGCTGTATACGGCCTATGGCCAGGCTCGTCATGATGCACTGCGGACATTATCCGAACCGGTGCCTCTGGTGATACGAAACGGGGTAACGAAGCTTATGAAAGACCTGGGATATGGGAAGGGATATCAGTATGCCCATGAAACAAAAGAAAAGCTGACGGACATGCAGTGCCTTCCCGATACACTGGCAGGAAGGGAATACTACCGGCCGGGACAAAAGGGAGAGGAAGCGGAATTTTCTACCCGCCTGCAGCGCATCAAACAATGGAAGAAAGCGCACAGGCAGGGGGAAAAGCAGGAATGAAAGAATATCTTTTAACTTTTTTTTTGATTTCGTTTACATATAGTTTACATTTGGCTTCTATACTAAAAACACAATTCCGCCCGGTATGGCTCCGATAATCCGGACCTGCCAGACTCAGAATAAATTAGGAGATATATAATGAACCGTTATTGCAATCCATTCCGAGGACCTCACGGCAGTGCATATAAATTGACGGCTATGGGAATGGTCCTGCTATTAGCCTGCATCATCATATACGGCGTCAGCCATTCACAGAAAATAACAAAAGAAAAAGGAAGCAGCGGACCGATTCCCGTGGCGTCGTATACATTGGCCAGGCAGGACATGAATCGTACCATATCCCTGTCGGGGAAGACCGTACCTGTATCCCAGGTGGATATCACGACGAAATATGCTGGCAAAATAGCGGCAGTCAGGGTGAATCTGGGTGATACGGTAGAGCCCGGCCAGGTACTGCTGCTGCAGGACGTCGTCGATGCGACTCTTTCCCTGCAGCAGGGACAGGCGGCACTGTTGCAGGCGATGGCTGATTCACGGGCGGCAGAATCCCAGTTTTATGCCGATCTGAAAAAAGCCGAAGTCGATTATGATATGGCCAAAATCAATTATAACCGGTATCAGGTCCTGCGCGATGAAGGCGCTGTATCCCAGCGCGAGCTGGACACGATATATCAGGCCTTTATCGATGCCCAGGCCGTATTGGACAATCTCAATTCCCAGAATGTAGGATCTGTCCCGGCCAGTATTGCCGGAAAATATGCGGCACAGGATAAAGCCGATTATGCCGTACACAGCCTGTCACAGCAGATCGATGACATGACGCTGCGCGCCCCACGTAGGGGTGTCATAACGTACCGGAATGCAGAAGCAGGTACGATTGTACCGGCCAATACGAAAGTGCTGACCATCACCGATACGAGTGGCATGTATGTCGATTGTGCCCTATCAGAAGAAGATGTCGCCTTTATGCAGATGGGAACTCCTGTTACGGTGTCCATTGATTCGTTGGCAAAGACGTACGATGGAATCGTTACGTATGTCAGTCCGGCTATGAATGATGCCGATAAGACTTATGCCATACGTATTACGCTGCAAAATCCTGACGCCCTGCTCCGTGGAGGGATGCTGGCTGAAATGAATATAAGTGTGTTGCAGAGGAAAGATACATTGTTTGTCCCCAAGGAAGCTCTGGATGTACAAAACGGGACGTCCCGTGCATACGTTATCAGACCGGACCAGACCGTTGAAATCCGCACGGTTCAGACGGGACTGATGAATGATTCCTATATAGAAGTGACAGACGGACTTTCCGAAGGAGACGTCATTGCGACGACTAATCTGGCACGTCTGAAAGATGGTACTGCCGTTACAGTTGATTAATATGAGGTGTTACCCATGAATCTGACTAAATTTTCTATACAGCGGCCCATCGGTATTGCCATGATTGTAGCATTTTTTGTCGTTCTCGGCCTGTTCAGTTTTTATAAAATCGGCGTAGAATTACTGCCGGCGCTGAATACGCCCTATGTAACCGTTTCCATCGCCTATCCGGGGGCCAATGCGGACTCGGTGGAACAGCAGGTTGTCAAGCCGGTGGAAAATGCCCTGTCTTCCGTTGCCAATCTCAAACACATGACTTCCCAGGCTTCATACGGGCAGGCGCGGATTACACTGGAACTGGATTTTTCTGCCAATGCTGATGCGGCGGCCATTGATGCGACGAAGAAAATCAATGCCATACGGGGTAGTTTCCCGACAGGAATTGAAGAGCCGGTCGTCATTAAGCGGGATATCAATGCCACTCCTGTCATGTATATTGCCGTGCAGTCGTCCCGGCCACTGGATGACATATATACCAAGGCATATAATGATTTTCAGGATGTACTCCAGCAGGCGGACGGTGTATCGGAAATCAATCTCAATGGCGGACGGGATAAAGAAATCGCCGTTGAAATCGACAAAAACAAGCTGGTTCATTTTGACATGACCCTGGCAGAAGTGATTTCTGCGTTAAAGTCAGAAAATCTGCTCATGCCGTCCGGGACGGTCTATTCATCCGGCACAGCGACGGACGTCCGGGTGAAGGCGCAGTATGCCAATGAGGCTGAATTATCGCAGATTGAAATCACCAATGCCAAAGGCGCCCGGATCCCACTGACAGCCGTCGCTTCCATTAAGCGGCAGGATCAGCGGGTCAGCCGCTATGCCCGTGTAAATGGTGAAGACGCCATTGTCATGGAAGTATATAAAAACAGTGATGCCAACGTCGTATCGACAGTAGATAATGTCAATAAAAAATTGGAAACGCTGAGGCAGGACAATCCGGAATATACCTTTACTGTAACCAGTGAATCAGCGTCTTATATCCGCAATTCCCTGAATAACACATTGCAGACACTCATTGAAGGACTCTGTACGACCGGCCTGGTCCTGTTCTTTTTCCTGCGGGGCTGGCGGTCTTCCCTGGCCGTTATGGTAGCCATACCGACGTCTCTTATTTCTACGTTCTTTGCCATGTATATGGCCGGTTTTACCTTTAATATGATGTCTCTCATGGGGATGACCCTTTGCATTGGCATCCTCGTAGATGACTCCATCGTTATTCTGGAAAATATACACCGCCATATCAGAAACGGAGAGCCGCCGGAGACGGCAGCCCTCAACGGCCGTATGGAAATCGGCATGGCCGCCATTGCCATTACGCTGTGCGATGTAGTCGTTTTTCTGCCTATCGCTTTTATGACGGATATGGTAGGACAGTACTTCAAACAATTCGGCCTGACTATCGTATTTGCTACCTTGTTTTCCCTCTTTGTTTCCTTCACCCTGACTCCTATGCTGGCATCCCGGCTGTTTAAAAAAGGGGCAGAAGTAAAGAAGCGGCCTTTGTGGCAATTTATGGACCGCATGGAGGAACGGGCCCGCCAGGAATATACGAAGATACTTACATGGAGTATTGATCATCCGCGGAAACTGGTCCTGCCCATCCTGTTTTTGTTTGCAGTGGCACTGGGACTCCTGGTCAGCGGTACCGTGGGGTCGGAATTTATGCCGCAGACGGATGAAAGCGGGTTCCGCGTATCCATCCAGCTGCCGGCAAATGCCAGCCTGGATAGAACAAATGGCGTCGCCCGGCAGATAGAAGATTATCTGAAGACTGTACCGGAAGTCACTTATTACACGGCTATGGTAGGAGGAAAGCGGCAGAATGAAGCGACTATCAAAGTGACGCTGGACGACCGACGCAACCGTTCCCGGTCTATCTGGGATGTGACCAATGAGGTACGTAAATTCGCCGCAGCCCATGTGTGGGATGGTACGGTACGGGTCCGGGAAGACCAGGCTTCCGTAGCCGGTACATCCGGCGGCTATGGCGGCGGATCCGGGAATCTCCGGCTGGAACTCCGTGGCAAGGATAATGAACGGCTGCTCCAGAAATCGAAAGAAATCGAAACATGGATGCAGACGGATATTGCCGGCCTCAACGGGGTCAGCAGTTCGTATGAAGATGGTATGCCTGAATACCGGCTTGTGGTGGACCGGGTGAAATTAAAACAGTACGGAGCATCACTGGATGATCTCAATAAAAATTTCTCCAATGCTATCAGTGGGCAGAAAGCGGGAGTATTGCCAAACGATGCTAAAAACGATAATAACGATACAGATATTTACGTGCGGCTGAAAGGCGCCGATTCTTTCGGCGTATCCGATCTCAGACGAATCCCGCTCAATGCCAATGGTCATATCATCTTTGTTAGTGACGTGGCGCAGATTGTATCGGCTACAGGGCCGGTCACGATCCGCCGTACGGACAAAGAGCGGAGTATTACCCTGGGAGCCGTGCCGCAGGGCAGACCGCTCAGCGATATCATTCAGGACATAACGGCCCATTTGCAGACGATGGACTTGCAGGGCATCACCTACCGGTTTACCGGACAGGCAGATCAGATGACGACGGCATTCAGGAGTCTGGGCGAAGCCCTGGGATTATCGCTCATCCTGATATTCATGATTCTGGCGATTCTCTATGAATCCATCAAAACACCGTTTATCCGCATGTTTTCTCTCCCTCTGGGCCTGATTGGTTCTGTGTTCCTTCTGTTCCTCACGAATAATACGCTCAATCTTTATTCATTGATTGGCATTCTGGTCATGGACGGCATGGTGGCAAAAAACGGGACGCTGCTCCTGGATTACACCCTGACGTTGATTCATGAGCAGCATATGGATGTACGCAGCGCCGTCATCGAAGCCGGACGGGTCCGGCTCCGTCCTATTTTCATGACGACCCTTACGATGATTGTAGGGATGCTGCCGACGGCATTATCCATGTCAGCCGGCTCAGAAACCCGGTCCAGCATGGCCGTTGTCGTCATTGGCGGACTGATTACATCGACCGTATTTACCCTTGTGATTATTCCGATTCTGTTTCTTTTTATCGAAAATCACCGGCCGGGCAAAAAAATGCCGGCAAAGTAAGCGGGATGCGGCAGATAATACAGGGACTATCCGTGTGCAGCTGGAAATTTGGCAAAAATAAAGTTTTTTTACAATGCAGTTTATATTTTCTTAAAGAAATATCCGTATACTAGGGGCATACGCTGATGGAATACTCCGCTTGTGAGTATCTTCCCTTCCAGAAATGATGAAAGGTGATTCTATGATATCGATCATTACTCCCGTGTACAATGAAGAAGAAAATATAAACTGCTTTTATGATGCCGTCACGGCCGTCATGAACCAAGTGGGAATGGATTATGAACTGATATATGTCAACGATGGATCCCGCGATGGGACTGAAAGGGAAATCAACCGGCTGGCAGCTGCCGACCCTCACGTCCGGGCTGTTTCGCTGGCACGGAATTTCGGTCATCAGATTGCCCTTACCTGCGGGATGGACCTTTCCAGAGGAGATGCCATCATCACGATGGACGGAGACATGCAGCATCCACCGGCTCTGATTCCAGAACTGATAGCCCGCTGGCAGGAAGGATATGATATCGTCCAGACTGTGCGGGAAACGACGGAAAACGCCAGCCTTTTTAAACGGATTACGTCGGCAGCCTATTATAAACTCATGAACGCCATATCTGCGACGCCCGTCGTTCCCGGAGGCTCTGATTTCCGCCTCATGGACCGGAAAGCCCTTTCTATCTTCCAAAAGTTCCGTGAACACAGCCGTTTCATCCGTGGCATTGTAGGAGGACTGGGATTCCGGCAGACGACACTATCGTTCAAGGCACCGGCCAGACATGCGGGGACCTCGAAATTTTCCCTGCGGAAAATGCTCCATCTGGCGATGGATGGCATCATTACCAATTCGACAGTACCGCTTCGCATGACCTTTTATCTGGGATTCCTGGGGGCTTTTGCCGGGGTTATACTGATTGTCTATGTTTGTTACTGCCATATTGCGGGCATTACCGTGCCAGGCTGGTCAACGACGGTGATTCTCCTGGCAATCTTTGGCAGTGTCAACCTCATGGCTCTGGGAATATTGGGGGAATATATCGGCCGCATTTTTGAAGAAACAAAACAGAGGCCATTGTACTGGCTGGCGCATGATTCAAAGGAAACAGAACCGGACCGGTCTCTTACAAAATGATATTTCCCGTAGAATCCGTTATCAAAAGTGAGTACAGCTCCTGCAGTTTGGCATAATTAACTGCAGAAGCTGTACTCTTTTTTTATAAAAATGTATCCCCTGTGGGGGATTGAGAATGTATGGGATACTGATATACTAGTCCTATACTCCTTGAAAGGCAGGAAAAACTTCTTATGGAATCTCATGTATATCATGATATCAACAGCCGGCGATTGTATCTTAGTGCAGGTATTTGTCTGGCGATGATACTGTCTGCTGCTATAGATTTAAATACAGGTGCCTCCTCCATTCCTCTCGCTTCTATGGGAGAAGCCCTGCTGGCAGGACCTGACGGCCATACACTTCATTCTATGATTGTCTGGAATATACGACTTCCCATGACCCTGACTTGTATTTTTGTCGGGCTGGCATTAGGAATCGCCGGTCTTCAGGTACAGACGACGACTCATAATCCGCTGGCCAGTCCATATACCCTGGGCATCACGGCGAGTGCCAGTTTTGGTGCTGCTACGGCAATTACTATCGGATTTACCATTGCAGGCTATTTGTGGATTGGGACTACGCTGCTGGCGCTGATTTTTGCAATGATTGCGTCTATGGGCATTTTTTTCCTCGGGCGTCTGAGAGGAATGACTGCCGATACGCTGGTATTTGCCGGGATTATTACTAATTTTTTCTTTTCTGCATTACAACAGTACCTGCAATACCGGGCTTCGGCAGAAGTGGCACAGATTATTTCCAGCTGGACCTTTGGTAATCTGGCCCGCTCTACCTGGACGAGTGTCATTGTCGTTGCCGTCGTAACGGTCGTCAGTTTCTTTTTCCTTGCCCGGTGGGCCTGGAAACTGACGATTCTCACTATAGGGGAAGAACGGGCTGTCAGTCTGGGCATTAACGTACAAAAACTGCGGCTGTACACATTCATCATCTGTTCTTTTCTGATTGCAGCAGCGGTGGGCTTTATCGGTACGGTTGCCTTTGTCGGATTAGTCGCTCCTCATTGTGCACGGCTGATGCTGGGTGAGGACCAGAGGTATTTACTTCCCATGTCGGGCGTTACGGGCAGTTTATTGATACTGATTTCATCTATTATATCCAAACTGCTTTCTGTAGGAGCCATGCTACCTGTTGGTATCATTACATCGATTGTCGGAGTCCCCTTCCTGGGGTTCCTCCTAATTAAAAACAGGAGAAAATAAGATGCTGCATCTTGAAATAGATCACCTTACCGTTTCATATAATAAAGATAACATCTTGGAAGATATCAATGCGTCATTTACAGGCAGTCAGATGATTTCTGTCATTGGTTGCAACGGGGCGGGAAAAACAACATTGCTGAAAGCACTGGCCAGAATGGTACACAGCAGTGGCAGTATCCGCCTTTTTGATGATTCCGGACAGAACTATTCTTCCCGGGATATATCGTATCTGCCACAGCTTGAAAGTGTGGAATCCCGGCTTACTGTTTATGAAATCGTCCTGCTCGGTCTCGTAAAGGAACTGAACTGGCGCGTTACGGAACAACAGGAAAGAAAAGTAGATCAGATTTTGAGGAAACTGGGAATCCATGATTTAGCGGAAGTCCCTATATGCAACCTGAGTGGCGGGCAGAAACAATTGGTATTTATGGCACAGGCAATGGTATCAGAACCTAAAGTACTGCTCATGGACGAACCTACCAGTGCACTGGATTTACGCCATCAGCTGATAGTAATGGATCTGGCGGCCTCCTATACAAGAGAAGCCGGCATTATCACCTTGTTTGTCGTGCATGACCTGATGCTGGCGGCACGCTATGGTGATCAATTATTGCTGTTGGAACAGTCCAGAGTAAAAATGCTGGCAGAACCAGAGAAAGTACTGCATCCGGAGCTTCTGGAGTCGGTATATCAGGTGTCTGTAGAAATAAGCCATAATCAGCACGGGTTTATCATGGTCACACCCTTGAAGCCCTTATAAAAAGGAGGAATCGTTGTGTTTGTAAAAAGATGGATGTATACGTTGGTGGTACTTGTTTGTATGATAATGGCCGGGAGCATTCTTTCAGGATGCAGTACGGAGAAAAAAGATACGTCTGCTGCAGCCGTCATGACATTTACCGATCTTGAAAACAGGAATGTGTCGCTGGATAAAATGCCGGAAAAATTTGTGGTAGGTGACTATATCACCAATTTCCTGCTGGTAGGCGGCGCTCCCAGCCTGGATAAGGTAGTAGGTGTCACAGCCGACGGCTGGCAGGATGTCCGTTATGGCGAATATCAGGTGTTCACCAAAGCGTTTCCCCGCCTGAAGACGGGAGAGTCTGATAGTATCCCCAGTATTGGCGGATATCATGACAATGTTCTCAATGCAGAAAAAATCTTGTCTTTGAAACCTGATGTGCTGATTATAGATAAGAGCCAGTTTGCTGAAAATAATCAGGCCATAGAAAATTTTGAAAAAGCCGGTATCAGGGTAGTCGTATTGGATTATCATTCGGAAACACTGGAAAATCATGTAAAAAGCACAGAGATACTTGGTAAATTATTAGGAAGAGAAGAAGTAGCACAAAAGCAGATCGATACATATAAAAATGCCGTAGAAGAGGTGTACCGGCGTGTAGATGCCCTGCCGGACAGCCAGAAACATAAAAAAGTATACATGGAAATCGGCAATAAGGGAACAAGGGAATATGGCAACAGCTATAATAACAACTTCCTTTGGGGAGCGATTATTCATCGTGTCGGCGGTGATAACATTTCTGGCAATATGAAAACAACTTATGGCGCATTGGACAAGGAATTTGTAACATCGGAAAATCCGGATGTCATTATTATTGGCGGCAGTATATGGGCGAAAGATACTAAAAATGACCAGATGCGCATGGGATTTACTGTCGATGAAAAAACGGCCCAGAAACGTCTTCGCGGATTTGCATCCATTCCGGAGTGGCAACATTTAAAAGCTGTTCAGGATGGCGAAGTATATGGCGTAGACCATGGAAGCTTGCGGACGATGGCAGATTATACATTTACACAGTATATTGCGAAAATCCTGTATCCGGAAGCGTTTGCAGACATGGATCCGCAGAAGAACATGAATGATTTCTACGCGACATTCCTGCCAGAACTTACATATACAGGTACATTTATGATTAAGTTAGAAAAATAGGATGCACTTTGCCTAGCCATGCAAAAGAAAAAAATGCCGGCCATTCTTTTACAGAATGGCCGGTTTTGGTGCATCCGGAACTTTGTGTATGGCTTTTATGGTGAAAGATAGGTGCGGGCAGATAGAGATGCTTTATATTTCCATCGATAGCACAGATACATAGATAAAGCAGCTGTGAACCATGTAAAAGGATAAATGGCAGCCAGCGTCGTGATTTCCGGACGAGATGGGAAGAAGAGAAGGAGACACGCCATCCGGAGCATGCAAAAATTAATAAGGATGACTGTCATGGGTGTAAGGACACAGCCTATGCTGCGTAATACTGCTCCGTATACTTCCAGTATGACATACAGCCCATAAAACGGCAGTGTGATGACGACTATTCTCAGGCAGTCGGATATTACATAGATATCTGTAGTAAACGGATAAAAGGCATAAGTGCCCAGATAAAGTACGAATGCTGCTATGAATTCGGTTACCATGATTCCCAGGAACAGACTGGTACGCATTCCCTTCCGGGCTCTCGATGGAAGGTTCGCTCCAAGATTCTGGCCAGTAAATATGAGGACGGCCTGGCCTAAGGCGATGATGGGGAAATACAGGAGTAATTCCAACTTAAAATATGCAGTAAATGCGGCCATGGCTGATGTCCCCAGACTGTTTATATGATACTGGATGAAGATGTTGGAAGCCGTCATCACTACGGATTGCAACCCTGCAGGGATACCCAGACGGAATATGGCGTACATGGCGTGAGAGTCCCATCGGGGGCTGGAACCGGTCGTGTTGTCATGGAGAATCTGCTTCCACAGATAATACAGACATAGGCATCCGGCTGCGCCCTGGGAAAGGAAGGTAGCCCAGGCAGCCCCGCTGATTCCCAGTTCCCATACGCAAATACAGAGTGCATCGGCCACTACGTTTATTACGCCTCCGATAAACTGGAAGTAAAGCGGGCTGCGGGAGTCTCCCGTCGCCCGGATAATACCAGAACAGATATTATAGAGTAAAATCCAGACAGCACTGCATAAATAAACTTGCAGATAGGAAATGGCCAGAGGGGCAATAGACGGGGGTGTATTCAGATGCAGGATGAAGAAAGGCGCAGTTATATAGCCAAGAATGGATAAAAAAAGTCCGCTGATCAGTGAAATCCCTATTGCTGAATAGACAAGCCTTATAATAGCGGTTGTATTATGTTGTCCATAATACCGGGCTGTGAGAATAGAGGCGCCGATGGAAAGACCGCTGAAAAAGCCAATCAGGCAGGCGATGAAAAGGGCACAGGTACCAATGGCAGCAGCTGCGGTGGTACCAAGAAACTGACCGATATAAATCAAATCGACAGTGTCATATAATAGCTGGATCAGGCTGGATCCAAGCAGTGGAAGGGAATAACTGATAAGAGCGCGGCTGCATGAGCTATGCAATAAATCGTCAGAACGGTTGCGGGACAAAGAAAGGAACATATCGACCTCGGTTTCTGATAATGCGGAAAGACAGGTGCTGTATATAGCATAAGAACGGCAGACTGTCCGGATGAGTGAGAGGAGTAATCCAGGCAGGTGCCGTCCTTATGACAGGTGTGTAGTATATTCATTCATGGATCCTGTGCCCAGGTTCAAAGCATAGAATCCAGTAATGACTTTGTATAATCAGCATGGGGATGAGAAAATATGGCTTCCGTTTCCCCACGTTCCACGATAGTACCCCGGTTCATGACCAGCATCGTATTGCATAAACGGCGGGCCAGGTACAAATCGTGGGTAATGAACAGGCAGGCGATGTGATGACGCTGGCAGGATGACTTTATAAGACTGGCTATTTCGCCACGGATGCTGACATCCAATGCACTGGTGGCTTCATCACAGATCAGCAGCTTCGGGCGCATACACAACGCACGGAGCACGGCTGCACGCTGGCATTCCCCGCCGCTGACCTGATGAGGATAGCGGTCGAGGTGAGCCGGTGTCAGATGGACTTCCTGCAATAACTGGTCCATATCTTCGTCATGGAACGGGATATGATAATTGTGCAGGCCGGCCCGGATGCTTTTCCCAAGTGTAAAGCGGGGATGAAAGGAGCGTACAGGGTTTTGGAAAACCATTTGCAGTTTTTTGTACAGCTCTTTTTGATGGCGGGACGGAAGATGCGTAATATCGCGGCCATCGAAGCGGATTTGTCCGCTGTCAGGCTGGATAAACTGGCAGATGAGCCGGCCCAGCGTGCTTTTGCCGGAACCGCTTTCTCCGACAATAGCCATGATTTCTTTTTCGTCCAGTTGAAAGGAAACATCATCGACGGCCCGGAAAGGGATGCCTCCCCGTTCATATGTTTTTACGAGATGGTTTATTTCAAGGAGCATGGAACAGACTCCTTTCTCATACCGGCAAGGGTAAGAAGACGTTCTGTATAGGCGGCGCCGGGATGGGCAATGATGGGCTTTGCCGGCCCGTATTCTTCTACATGGCCCTGGCGCAGGATCAGCAATGTATCTGCCATATACGCGGCCAGCCGGATATCGTGGGTAACGAGGATAATAGCCGTCTGATGATGACGGCGCAGGCGCAGCAGGGCATCGGCCATCTTTTTCTGGGTTACGCTGTCTACGGCCGAAGTCGGTTCATCGGCAAATACCAGTCTGGGAGGAATTATGAGAGGAAACAGAAGCCCTGCTCGCTGCACCATGCCGCCGGATAACTCCTGCGGGTACGAAGAGAGGCTTCCTTTCGGCAGATCCAGGACGGCGGCCCGGTCAGCCGCTGTTTTGTCGAATTCATTCCGGTTCATTCCGGCTGTACGGGCTGCGTCCCATAATTGATCATAAATGGAGCGGACCGGACAGAAAGAAGACAGCGAATCCTGGAATACGTAATTCATGTCCCGTCCACGCAGAGGAAGCCAGTCATCTTTCCGGACCAGAGGCCGGCCTTCAAAGGCAATACTGCCATTTGTGATGCGTATTGTATCGGGCAGCATCCCGGCACAGGCTTTGAGAATAGTCGTCTTCCCGCTGCCGGATTCGCCGACGATGACCAGGATTTCTCCCTGATGGAGAGAAAAGCTGACCTGTTTTACGATGGGACTATCCCCTATAGCAATGGATATCTCTTTTACTGTGAGCAATGACGGCTGTGCCTCTGTCATACTATCATCCTTTTCTGTACGGGTTTAATACGTTGGTTATTGCATATCCAGTTCCGGTGTAATTTCATAATAATCGGATGGGTGAGCTGCGAAACCGGTTACGTTCTTTTTCATGACGAAGCTCATCTTGAGGAATGATGCGTACAGTACGGCATCATCATCGAGAATCTGCTGCTGGATGCGGATGGCCAGGTCATTTCTCTGATTGCGGTCAAATGTATTGTGCAATTCATCAATCATGGCATCTACCTGGGGATTGCTGTAGTAGCCGTTATTATACGGCTGGTTTGAATAGATTTTACTCATGAGGTAGTATTCGGGATCCCCGGTCGGAGCCGTTACGATTGCCTGGGCATAAATGTCATATTCGCCGCGTTTCAGGAAGTCCTTATAGTTATCGGTAGCGTTGACATCGAGTTTGATGCCGATATCTTTCAGGGCCGACTGGGCATATTCAGCGAGAAGGGGCAGTTCCTGGCGTGATGTGTAGGTCAGCCAGCGCAATGTCAGTGGCTGACCGTCCTTGGTGACATAGCCGGCGCTGTTTGTTTCTGTATAACCGGCTTCTTTCAGCAATGCTTTTGCCTGTTCCGGATTGTATTTGGGACCATTCAGGCCTTTGCCATAAGGTGTTGTGTCAGGGAATGCACCCGTTGCGACAACGCCGTTGCCATTCAATAATACGTTTACGAATTTATCTTTGTCCAGAGCCATCGTAATGGCTTTGCGTACGCGGTTATCCTGGAGTGCCGGTGTCTTGAAATTCATGGCAGCCTGGTATACACGGGACGTAGCGGTCGAACTGATTTTGTATTTACTGGTATCCTGGAAATTAGGCAGGCTGGCATAAGGAAGTCCCTGGACTGCGTCGAGTTCCCCGCTCTGCATTGCCATGGATAAAGAGTCACCATCGGTTATGCTGCGGACGACGATTTTGTCCATTTTTGGTTTGGTCTGGCCCCAGTAATGTTCATTTTTTTTGAGTTCGATTCCCTGGTCGTCTACTTTGACGGCTACATACGGGCCGGTACCGACGGCAATTTTATCCTTGATGCCGGCTTCCATATCGATAATGGCACCATACGGATCTGCCAGATAATTGATCAGGGCCGGCACTTTTTCTGATGAATGGATGGTAACTGTCTGACCGTCGGCCGTAATATTGTCGATTTTCAGGTCATGAGGGGCCCGGTCATTGCGCTTGATGAGATCTTCCAGACAGGCTTTGACGGCTTCCCCGGTTACTTTCTTTCCATTGGAGAAAGTAATATCATCACGGAGCTTGATTTTCAGCGTATTATCATCGACCTGTTCGTACGATTCGGCCAGCCAGGGCTGGACGTTCATGTCATTGTCGAATTTAAACAGCGTTTCTCCTACACCATAGCGGACGGTACTCCAGCCACAGTAGGTGTCATGAGGATCGGTACTGGCATTCTGCATTGCCGGCCCGTAGGCCATGGTCCCATAATGGAATACTTTCCCTTCCTCCTTGGCTGTTTTGCCTGTATCTGAGCCGCAGCCGGATACGAGCAGAGCTGCTCCCAGCATAGCTGCAAGCAGACATTTGAATTTGTTGTTCATACATGTCACCTCGTCGTTTTAGAATCGGCCAGATCCCGCAGACTATCGGCAAAAAGCTGGAATGTGGCCACAGTAATGAATATAGCAGCACCAGGAACGAAAACAGTCCAGGGTGCGGTCTGCAGCAGGTTGCGTGCTCCGCTCATCATAGATCCCCATTCGGCAGCCGGCGGGGCAGTACCGAGCCCCAGGAAGGACAGACCGGCGATTTCTGTAATGATGGTGCCGATATCAAGGGCGGCTGTTATCAGCACCGGGCCGATGATTTCTGGCAGGATCTGTACAATCAGGATCTGCAGGGAAGAGAAACCGCTCATACGGGCTGCCTCGATGTAATATTCGTGGCGCAGAGGCAGTACCTGATTGCGTACGAGGCGGGTGTATTTAGGCCAGGCAACGGCCGCAATAGCAAAGGCTGCGTTAAAGGTACCGCCACCCAGGATACCGGCAACGGCAATGGCAAAGACCATGGAGGGAAATGCAAGGAATACGTCTGTCAGGCGGAGTAAAACAGTCGTTGCTTTTCCCTTGTGATAGCCGCAGATCAGTCCGATGAAGGAACCCAGGGACGAGGCGGCAAGAGCGACTGCCAATGCAGTAAAGACCGTTGTTTTGGCACCGGACAGGGTACGGGACAGCATGTCACGGCCATAGCGGTCCGTTCCCAGCCAGTGTGTGGCATCAGGTGGTTTGAGTGCCATGGTCAGATCCTGATCGTACGGGCCGAAGGGCATGATGTGGTCTGACAAAAGAGAAATAATGAGTCCCAGCAGAATCAGGGAGAGAAAGAAATAAAACCGTTTCCGCTTTGTCATGTGCATGAGTCAGTCCTCCTTTTCCCGGACAGTAATGCGCGGGTCGAGAAAACCGCAGACGATATCGGAAAGAAGATTGACTCCGACGTAAATAATAGACATCCAGATGACATAGGCCTGGATGATGGGATAGTCGCGCATCATAATGGCATCTACGGCCAGTTTTCCGATGCCGTCCCAGAGAAAGATGGATTCGATGATAGCGGCCCCGCCGAGGAGCGAACCGGCAGATACGGCAAGCAGTGCCAGTAGTGGAGCCAGTACGGAGCGCAGTACATAGCGGGTAATGACAAACCGGTAAGACAATCCCCGGGACAAGGCGGCCTGCACGTATTCCTTGCTCAGCTCATCAAGGAATACCGCCCGTATCTGACGCATATATTTGGCGGTCATGGCGATAGAAAGGGTAAGGGCCGGCAGGACAGGGAGCATGGATGAACTGGTACCCAGGAAAGAAAAAACATGCCATTTCACTGCGAACAGGTACAATAAAATGATGGCAATAAAGAAATCAGGCAGAGAATTGCCCGTAAACGACAGCAGGCGGACCAGCTGATCCCAGATGCTGCCCTTGCGGATTGCCGCGAGAATACCCAGAGGAAGGGAGATGAGCAAGGTCAGTCCCAATGCCATGACCATCAATTCGATGGTAGCAGGCAGTTTGTCCATGATAGTTGTAAAGACGGGCGTTCCGGAAACAAAGGAATTTCCCATATCGCCATGGAGTATGTTGACGACCCATGCGGCATACTGGGTAAAGAAATCCTTATCCAGACCCAGCGTGGCACGGCGGGCAGCTGCAGCTGCTTCATTGGCTCCTCCATTCTGGTCATACAGGATATCGACTGTATCGGTCGTAACGGTGTGCATCAGGGCGAATGACATAAACGTAATGCCTATCAGGATAGGAATAAGATGCAGCAACCGTTGTAATATATACCGTTTCATAAAAATACCTCTTTCCCATGAGATTTCATCGGTAAGAACATTTTAATTATAATGTGTTTTCAAGAAAAATGGTAAGCCCCGTAGGGGGATGTGGATAATGAAATTCTTTTATGATGGATTTAGATATTCTGTACCCTGCCATGCCCCCGGAGGGGATAGGCAAAGGGATTTTTTACTTATATACTTTTAAGTAAATATACGGGTATGCTATATATGATGAGGGGTGAACTACAGATGGGAGAAATCAGTAAACAAATTCAAAGCTATTGGAACCGTCGCAGTCAGGATTTCAGTGCCGTACGGAAGAAAGAACTGGCGAGCCATGATGCAGCTGCCTGGCAGTCTTATATTGAAAGGTATCTGCCCAAGGGCCGCAGCTTGCGCATACTGGACATCGGCACCGGACCGGGGTTCCTGGCTATTCTTATGGCGCGTCTGGGTCATGATGTTACAGCTATTGATTCTTCGACGGGCATGATACAGGAAGCCTGCCGGAATGCAGCGGAATATCACGTATCCGTCGATTTTCAGACCGGCGACGCCCAGGCACTGCCTTTTGCGCCGGCTTCGTTTGACGTAGTATTGTCTCGTAATCTGACGTGGAACCTGCCAAATGCAGTGAAGGCGTACCAGGACTGGCACCGCGTACTGCGCGATGGAGGATTGCTTTTGAATTTTGATTCCGATTATGGTCCTGTTCAGTTTACCTCGGCTGCATCAGAAGAAAAGAATATTCATCATACTGTCGATTCGGACCTTATCCGGGAGTGCGAATCCCTGAAAGATGCCTTATCTATCAGCAGGGAATGTCGTCCGGCATGGGATATGTACCGGCTGCAGGATATCGGATTTACCGATTGTCAGTGCGTAAAAGATATCCGTCCGGTTGTTCATATTTCATCGTGTATGCAATATGATTCGGCTCCCTTATTCTGCCTTTCAGCACACAAAAAAGGATTGGCCCGCTGTGCCCATTGACATGATCTGTTTCCATTGACACACGGCGACGGTGAACGTATCATAAGACATGACAACGTGTGACAATTCTTTCAGATAGTGGTGAAGGCAATGGATAAAGAGCATGTGTTTTTTGAAAATTATGCCGGAACATGGGATCAGGACCGCAAGGAAAATCCGGAGGTTCTGTCCTTCCTGATAAAAATGGCAGGAATTTCAGCAGGTGATACCGTACTGGACGTCGGCAGTGGTACAGGAATTCTGCTTCCCTATCTGCATCAGGCTGTTACCGATACGGGACGGATCGAAGAACTGGATTATTCCCATCGTATGCTGGAACAGGCCCGGCAGAAATTTGCATCCTTTCCAGGCGTTACGTATACGGAAAAGAATATCCTGAAATATAAGCTGCCACAGAAGGCATACGATGCGATTGTTTGCCTGAATTTTTATCCGCATATTGCGCAGTATAAAGAAGTGTTTATCAAAAAAATGACAGCCGCTCTTAAACAGGACGGTTCTCTCATCATTATGCATGACATGCCCCGCAGCCGGGTCAACGCCATGCATGATCAGGGAGAGAATCCACCGTCCTGTGTGCTTCCGCCGGTGGATATCATGGCGACCATGCTGATTACGGCAGGTCTTACGGTGACGGTTGCCATGGATACGGAATCGTTCTATTTCATCAGGGCAGAAAAGAAGCAGTATATCCCCTATGAACAGTATCCGGAACCGCATTTTCAGGAAGAAACTTCCCGTCAGGAAACAGATACTTCCGGGCACAGTCACGTACACAGTCATACGCAGACAAAGGCTGTCATGAACCGGCTGGCCCGGATCAGCGGCCATCTGGAAGCGATTAAGCGCATGGTAGAAGAAGGACGGGATTGCAGTGATATTCTGATTCAGATTTCTGCGGTCGATTCTGCCCTGGTAAGTGTGGGAAAAGTGATTCTCCGCGATCATATTGACCATTGCATTGTCGATGCGGTAAAAGATAATGATATGGAAGCTGTAGACAATTTGAAAAAAGCCATTACGACATTCATTAAATAGGAGATAGTATGGAGATGCAGGATAAGGCCCGGGCTGTGGGCCAGCGCTGGGATTATTGTGCCGCCGGGTACGACAAGATAATAGAAGAAGAACGGCAGACACAGGAAGAATGCTGGCGTCAGCTGCTTATGGCACATCGGCCTGCCCAATCGGGCGAATTACTCGATATAGGTACGGGACCGGGATTTTTTGCCATCCTCATGGCAAAAGTTGGCTGGAAGGCTACAGGTATAGATTGTTCGGCAGCCATGATAGAAACGGCGTCGCGTAATGCCCGGAAAGCTGGAATAGATGCCACATTCCGGCAGGAAGATATTCATGCCACCTCTTTTCCCGGCCAGTCTTTCGATTACATAGTCTGCCGGAATGTCACCTGGATTCTGTATGACCCGGAAAAAGCCTTTTGCGAGTGGTTCCGGCTGTTAAAGCCAGGGGGCCGTCTCTTGTATCTGGATGCCAACTGGTATTATGTAAAAGACGAAGCAGAACGGGCGGCAAGGGAACGCGATGAGAAAGAATACCGCCGGTTATATGGCGTGCCTGTCGATACGTATTGTGGTGATGATCTTACCGATCAGACGTTTCAACAGACTCTGTTTTTTAATCACGTTGACCGGCCGCGCTGGGACCGGGACCATCTGTCCCGGTTTGGATTTACCAACGTACAGATTACGCCACGGTTGAACGAGCAGGTCTATGATGAAAAGTACCGGCTGTTGTTCCATTCTATTCCGCTTTTTATGGTGACGGCAGATAAAAAATAATAGGATACGGATAAAATCTTGTCTGTGGCGGATAGGTGCTGGCGGACCGGCAATAAGGATGATTTTATACACGAAACGGGACTGTTTTTAGGACAGCCCGTTTTCTTTTTCCTTCAGCCGTACGGGATACAGAAAGGGGGATTATATGTTATAATACGGTAAAGAGATTCCTCTTACTAAAGGATGTGATACTATGCAATTGCGCATTATCTGTGGAGATATAACGACCTGGCCGGCAGAGGCGATTGTCAATTCAGCCAGTGAAAGCCTGATGAGTACTGGCGGCCTGGATAACCGCATTTATCAGGCAGGAGGCATTTCCTTGCGTGCTGCCTGCAGCAGTCTCGGCGGCTGCCCGGAAGGGAAAGCGGTACTTACCTTTGGGTATAAATTGCCGGCCCGCTATGTGATTCATACGGTGGCTCCGTTCTGGCGCGGAGGAAGCCATCACGAAGAGTCGCAGCTGCTGTCTTGTTACCGGGCCAGTCTGTCTCTGGCGAGAGAAAAGGAAGTGCATCATCTGGCATTTTCGTCTCTGGGAACGGGAGATAAACGGATTCCTCTGAACCGGGCTGCGGACGTTGCCATCCCTGTACTTCTGGAAGAAGGATTTGGGTTTTCGCGTATTGACTTCGTCTGTGAAACACAAGAAGAACAGGACGCCTATACTAAGGCGGTCATTTTTTACTGGCTGCAGCAGATCAATGATGCGGCAAAAGAGGATATACACACCGTATTGGAAAAGGCGTTGACGGCATTGACTGTGCTTCGCCAGACGAGTGATGGCCAGGAACCGATGGCCCAGGCTGATATGCTTCTGTCCCTGCGGCATACTCTGCATCCGTTTGCAGCCCTGCCGGTACCGCGGAGCATTATGAATCTGGAAAGTACGGCGCGGCAGGTGATGGACATTTATCATCTGGCCGGGACGAAGGCACAGGCCAACTAAAAGGAGATATGAAAGATGGATACTATTATTATTGGCAACGGTGGCAGTCATGAAATCGATTTGTCCCTGACCTGTCCGGCATGTCACGGAAAGGGCGTATTTCATACGTGGGACTGTATCAATGGCACCGATGACCTGGCAATGCGCCAGCGCGTGCTGCATGACCAGTCACTCTTCTTCTACACCTGTCCACACTGCCAGAGTGCAGTCCATGTAGAAGAAAAATGTCTGTACTTTGATAAAAAGAAGCATTTCATGGTATGGCATATTCCCGATTTAAAAATGACCGTTACCAGTGGAGAAGTTGAAGATTTCCTGGGACAGAATGATTTTTCCGGATATGACTGCCGGGTAGCTCTTACCTGGGGAGAATGGCGGGAAAAGATTATAGAAATGGAAAGTTCCTTTGACGACCGGCTGTACGAGCTGATTAAATATGGGGCATATCAGTTGCTGAAACCGGAGCAGAAAGAAAAACTGCCTCTGGAAATGTACCACTTCGATTACGCTGACGATTCGTATCAGCCAGATCAGCTGGCCCTTGTATTCATGGAAGCAGACCAGAAGGGAAACGGCTATGTATATCCCGTGAATACGAAGATGCTGGAAGTGACTCACGATGTATTCCTGCCGGTTCTGCAGAAACTTTCACCACAAGCCGGGAAGGGTGTATTTGAACGGTATGGATATTCCTGGGCTGAACATTTTATGAAATATATCATAGAAGCAGCCAAAAAGCCCGGGATGGAGACGTACAGTCAGCTCGTCGGATTCTGGATACGGACGATAGGGCGCGAAATTTTTCAGACAGAATTAAAAGGGCAGTAACATTTATTCCGAATACAAGACAGAGGCAGCAGCAAAATGAACTGTGGGAAGTCATTTTGCTGCTGCCTCTTGATTTTTCCGTACATTATTATTTGGCTTTTGTAATCATACTGTAAGCGGCATATCCGCTCTGCCCGGCATGATCTCCTTCTTTAATCGTGATGGGAACGAATCCGTTTCCATGGGGATTGCCTGTCACTTCGATGGGAACGGCCGATTGGAAAACCAGTACCTGATTGTTCCGCAGCATCGTGCGGATTTTATCCGTATCGTGGTTTTTAGCAGCTGTAATAAACAGATCAATGTCCTTTTCGTTTATGACGACATAAGTGCCGCGTGTCATCATGTACGTTTTTCCGGATTCAAAATTGGGAAATTCCTTTTTTTGTGATTTAGGAACTTCCGTCGATGAATACGATGAGAAATCGACGTGAGCCGGTGCATTCTGGCGCTGGCGGTACATGTAGTACCCAAACAGGCAGAGACAGATAATCAGAAGAGGAATGAGACTGAAACGGGTAGCGTGTGTCAGCCGCTCTGAAAGGGGCTGTGGTTCTTCTTCTTCCTCATCTTCCATACTTTCTTCTTCCTGCAGTGTATCGGCAGGGAGATTCAGGGCCCCGGCCAGTACCATAGAAAGAGGGACACCGTATCCACTGGCCGGATAAATCATCTGCAACCGGTCGAGGGCGCTCGTACAGGCCCGGGCCCGGCTGGCAGCATCATCCAGATCGGCACTGAGACGCAGGCGGTGGATAATAGAAATAAATGAATCGTTTCCCAGATTGGGCATATAGGTAATGGCGAGGAAACGGAGATCGCGTATGTATAATTCAGGCAGCATAAATGTCCGGCCCGATGTTTCATAACTGGCTTTCAGTGTACGCAGAGTGCGTGAAGCATCATACAAGGCCAGGACATCTCCTTTCAGGAGGGGCAGGATTTGCCGGTCCCATACGGTGGCAAAATCTGCACTATGTGCTACCATAGAAGCCGTCACTTTGCGCGAACATGAAAAGTCATCTACCGGTGGCTTTACCAGATAGGTCATGCTGTGAGCTTTGGATTCACTGATCCAGGCGATAGCGATACGGCAGATGCTGGTATCGTCGCTGCTGGCTTTGTCGAAAGCGATGGCAATGGCCGAGTTATTTTTACGGCGCATGATGGATTGTAAAATTTGTTGTGTCTTGATGTCCTCCTCCATAATACCATCCTTTCTATAAGAACATCTGGTATGCGGCTATCAGACTTTACTCTGCCGCTTTCTGGACCGGGATGAATGGGCGTAATGATGACGGTGAACCGGTTTTAATTTGAAATAATTGTGCTTGACCGTTTTATTTTTATCATCGGTAATCGTATTGACTTCGAACATATCCAGAGATTCGATGAAGGGGACAAATTTCTTGAATCCGAAATTGCGGACATCGAAGTCGGAAAATTGTTTGTTGAGCAGATTGCCCAGCGTACCGGAGAAAATCCAGCCGTTATCGTCGGAATTTTCTTCCGTGATTTTTACCAGCGCCTGCCGGATTGTGCGGAAATTTTTGCCCGAAGTTTTTTCTGATTTGACCGGTTCTTCTGTGGCGGGAGAGATGACAGGCGGTGTATCATCGATGATTGCCGGTTTGGCCGCATCCGTTGTTTCTGTATCGGCTTCATTTTCTGCTTCTTCCAGCAGGACATCGAGATAGAGAAACTTATTGCATGCCGAGATAAAAGATCGGGGCGTCTTACTTTCTCCCATGCCGAGGACGTATTTCTGTGATTCCCGGAGCCGGGATGCCAGACGGGTGAAATCGCTGTCTGAAGAAACGATGCAGAAACCGTCGAGATTGCTTTGGTATAACAGGTCCATCGTGTCGATGATTAATGCTGAGTCAGTCGAATTTTTTCCCGTCGTATTACTGTATTGCTGAATGGGCTGTATGGCATTGTTGAGAATCGTCGTCCGCCATGACGCCATCTGTGGTGTAGTCCAGTTGCCGTAAATCCGTTTATAAATGACATCGCCAAGATTATTGGCTTCAGATAAAATAACATCAATGTACTTTGTCGAAATATTTTCGGCATCGATCAACACCGCAAGTTTCATTTCCTGGTTCATAACTGTATGCTCCTCCTGTATAGAATTATTTTATCATGTAGCGTAATAAAGATAAAGCAGAGGATTATAGGAAATGGAAAAAATAACAGGGGCATCCGGTAAAGTAAAACTCGACTTACCGGATGCCCCTGTTGCCGTGTTACAGGGATTATAATAATTTTTTCAGTGTACTGGTTACTTCTTCCGGATTTTTGACAGGGGATAAATCCATAATCTGCTGCTGGCCGACGCATAAGATATTATTGCCGTCTACATGGACATCGCTGACGGATGGTTTGCCGTTATTGTGGTAGACCGCTGAAAGATTGCCGGCAATCAGATATGCCCGTTCTTTTCCACTCATGTTGGGGATATCCTGAGGCTGATAGAAGTCCTTTTTGCGGATGGTGATCATGCCTGTGTCCTTATTGACAGCGACGACATTATTGCTCCATTTTGTAATATCGGCGCTATACGTGTCGCGGCGGCTTACCGTCGTAGGATGATCGTTGAACAGTTCCATGATGCCGCTGGTCTGCACGTCTTTTTCTTTATCGAGGAACCGCTGCCATAAGGCGGCGCCGCCACCGACGTTATACCCGGCCGCTACGGCATACTGGAACCCGAGGGCATCGGCTTCCTTTTCCATCGGTTTGGTTACCAGTTTGGCAGAGCCTATCTGGTCCAGAATAGCCGCACCCAGCTGGGCGGCTCCTCCGCCGGAACCATAAATCGCTGCCAGAAGGTCGAGGGGCATGCGTTTTTTTACGCCGCTGATGGCATGATTTTTTTGTCCATGTCCCATTTCATGGGCCAGAACGAAGGCAACTTCATTTTCATTGTAATTCAGCGGTTCAAAGAGACCGATATTGACACTCATATTATGTCCGATAGTGCAGAACGCATTGAAACTCGTGTCGTTATTTACAAAGTAATTGTAGGGCTTTTTCAGGATAGATGGATCTGTTTTGGCAATGGCATTGGAAAGACGCGTCATGACCCGTTCTGTCATGGCGTTGGCCTGATAATCAGTATTGACGCCATACTTGGCTTTTATCTGCTTCATATAGTCGTCACGGCCTTCATTATCCAGGTAATTAAGCTGCTGATTTAACTGGGCGTAATAAGCGCCAGCCTGGGCAATTGTACCGATGGTACCAATATCAATAGCCTGTACGGGAGACGTTTCTGCCATGGTGCAAAAACTAAGACCCAGGACCGCGGCGGCAGCCAGCAAGGTCCGTTTCGTTCTGTGTATAAACATGATACCCCCACTCCTTTCGCATGGTACACTCTATGCAGCCCCATTATACCATAATAGCATGGAGTAAGACATGAGATTCAAACGAAAAATAAATATCAAATGTTCAACAAAGTATATTGCGTTATGAGCTAATTTTGTATTTAATATATTATAAAGATATATTATAATAAGGAAGAGATTTAGAAGAGAATAATGGTCAGAGGATAATGACTAAGGTATAAATTTTTAAATAATACTTTGAATCAGGATGTGAATCATTATGGCAGCAGAAAAAACGTATTTAAAACCTATAAAGAGCAAATCTGTCGTCCAACAGGTCATCGACCGCATTACGGAGGCGATTGTAAATCACCGCATTCATCCCGGCGATAAAATCCCGACCGAGCAGGAATTGGCTGAATCCTTTGGCGTGTCACGCAACTCCGTGCGGGAGGCCATCAAGATCCTCGTTTCCTATGGCGTATTGGAAATCCGCCGGCCTGAAGGGACTTTTGTCTGCCAGGGGTTCAGTGAATCCATGATTGATCCGCTCCTTTATGGCATCATCCTGAGTGATACGGAATCGATGGAGTCATTGAAAGAGTTGCGGGAATGGATCGATGTCGGTATTATTTATAAGGCCGCCCAGAAAGCAGATGATGAGGACTTACGGAAATTAAAAGGCGCATTGGATGCTATCCGGGAAGCGGCAGTGAACAAGAATTTCAAAGCCATGTGTGATGCCGACGATGAGTTTCATCAGTGCATGGTGGATATGACTCATAATATTTTGTTTATAAAAATTAGTGAAGTGACCAGGTTATTAACAAAAAAGATCCGCTATCAGACCGTGTATAATATGGGCAAGATGGGAAAAATAAAGGAAATGTACGATGTTCATCTTTCCATGTACCAATTTATCAAAGATAAAAAACAGACGGCTGTCGATGAAGTCGTGCGGCAGGGATATTTCTATGAATATGGCGTTCTGGATGAAGAAGGAAATTAAAACGATATAGATGTTTATTGCACGGGCGGTCCTGTCAGGGTGTCATAACCCAGACAGGACCGCCTTTATGTTTATGGCTCATCAGAGTAGTTATATCGATGCAAAAGGAGCAAACGCGTAATTGTATAAAGTCATTGACAACATCCTACGTTGGAAGTATAATACAGTCAAAAGTTAAACATCCTATGTTCAACAGAGGATGAAAAGAGTAATACACTTTTATCTATTATTTATCTTACGAGGTGACATTGCATGAAACGAACAGAAGAGGAATTGAAAGAGGTTGCGAAAGACCTGCGGAAAAAAGCCGTAACCATGATTTATGAAGCACAGTCCGGCCATCCCGGCGGTTCACTTTCCGTCGCTGATTTTGTAGCTGCCTGCTATTTTGGTGAAATGAATATTGACCCGAAGAATCCGAAATGGGAAGACCGGGACCGGTTCATCCTGTCTAAAGGCCATGTATGCCCCATTCAGTACGCGGCTCTGGCAACACTGGGATACTTCCCCCTTGATGTACTCCATACACTGCGGAAAGAAGGATCGATCCTGCAGGGCCATCCGGATATGAAGAAATGCCCGGGCATCGATATTTCGACGGGCTCTCTCGGTCAGGGCCTGGCTTGTGGCGTCGGCATGGCACTGGCAGGCAAACGGGATAATAAAGACTATCGTGTATTCGTAGTCGTCGGTGACGGCGAAGCCCAGGAAGGGGAAATCTGGGAAGCTGCCAATACGGCGCACAAATACGAACTGGATAACCTGATTGTTTTCGTCGATAACAACAATCTGCAGCTCGATGGTACGACGGACGAAGTTATGCCGAACGGTGACCTGGGCAAGAAATTTGAAGCCTTTGGTTTTGACGTATATGAAATCGACGGCAACGATATGCACCAGATTGTCCATACACTCGATATGATCCGCATGCGCAAAAACAAGAAGCCCCATTGCATCTTCGCCCATACCGTAAAGGGCAAGGGCGTATCGTATATGGAAAACCAGTGCGGCTGGCACGGTGTTGCTCCGAACGATGCGGAATATAAACAAGCGATGGAAGAACTCGAAGGAGGCCTGAAATAAAATGGCAGATATGACAAAAGCAACCCGCGATGGTTTCGGTGAAGAAATACTGAACCTTGGTAAAGATAACAAAGATATATATGTAATTGATGTGGATATTGCGAAATCGTGCCGGACGACGCCCTTTTCCAAGGCTCTGCCCCAACAGCACGTCAACGTCGGCATTGCTGAACAGAATGGTGCCGGCCTGGCAGCAGGGCTGGCTACATGCGGCAAAATCCCGTTTGTCGTTACCTATGCCGTATTCGGTTCCCTGCGCATGTGCGAAATGATCCGCCAGGAAATCTGCTATCCTAATCTGAATGTCAAGATTGCCTGCTCCCATGGCGGTGTTACTCCGGCTAATGATGGCGCCAGCCATCAGTCTATTGAAGATATGGGTGTTCTCCGGACGCTGCCTAACATGACGGTCTGCATGCCAGCTGACTATGTAGCAGCCAAGAAACTGACGAAAGCTGCTGCTGAAATGTATGGTCCGGTATACCTGCGCTTTACACGCGATCCCATTGCAGTCCTCTACGATGATAACGTAGAACTCCAGCTTGGGAAAGCTCATCAGATTCAGGACGGCAAAGACATTGCTATCATTGCCAACGGCGATACGGTCCGCCTGGCTATTGAAGCGGGAAAGAAACTGCAGGCTGAAGGTATCTCCGCACGCATCATCGACATGCACACCATCAAACCTCTTGATACAGAAGTTGTCAAAGACTGCCTGGAAACGATCGGCAAGGTTATTACCGTCGAAGACCACAATATCATCAACGGCCTGGGAAGCGCTGTCTGTGAAGTAGCAGCAGAACTTGGCAAAGGTCAGGTCAAACGCATGGGTATCCAGGACCGCTTCGGCGAATCGGCTCCATACGAACATCTCCTGGCAAAGAACGGCGTTTCTGTCGACCATATCGTAGAAACGGCCAAATCCTTTTGCCAATAAACAACCTACATTGAACGTTGAATGGTTATTGGACATATATTGGGAGAAAGGGAGTGCAGTTTTATGACAACAGCAGCAGCTAATGTTGCGGATATAGAAAAACGTACTGTACACAAAGTAACACGAAGACTGATTCCATTCTTGTTCCTCTGCTTTGCCATTTCCATCCTGGACCGCGTCAATATTGGGTTTGCCGCCCTCCAGATGAATGCCGATCTCGGCTTTTCCAGTGCCGTCTTTGGCTTTGGTGCTGGCATCTTCTTCTTCGGCTACTTCCTCCTGGAAGTGCCGGGAAGTGCCCTCATGACCAAATTCGGCGCCCGTCGCTGGATTTCCCGTATCATGGTTTCCTGGGGCCTCGTATCCTGTCTGACGGCATTTGTACAGAACGACATCCAGTTTTATTGCGTACGATTTGCTCTCGGCGTCTGCGAAGCCAGCTTCTTTCCCTGCATGGCCTGGTATCTGAGCAACTGGTTCCAGACGAAGAACCATGCCAAGGCTATCGCCGGATTTATGATCGCTATCCCCAGCGCCAGTGCCGTCGGCTCGCCTATTTCTACGTACCTGCTGGAACTGAACCTCTTTGGACTGGAAGGCTGGCAGACACTGTTTATCCTCGAAGCTATCCCGTCGCTCATCCTCGGCGTCGCCTGCTTCTATTACCTGACCGATTCGATTGAAGAAGCCCACTGGCTGGAAACGGATGAAAGGGAATGGCTGAAGAATATTGTGGCCGAAGAACAGGCTGCAAAGGCCAAGAAAAAGAAAGTATCCTTCCTTACGGCTCTGAAAGAACGGGATGTCCTCATCCTCGCCCTGGGATACTTTGCCTGGATCTGCGGATATTACGGCATCGTCATGTTCCTGCCGACACTGGTTCATGGCCTTTCCAGCACCATTGCTACGACGACCATCGGCTGGATTATCGGACTCATGTATCTCCTGGCTGCATTTGTCATGTATGCTGTCGGCCGTCATTCCGATAAAGTCAATGAACGGCGGTATCATGTAGCCGGCTGTCTGGTAGTCGCTGCTGTCGGTCTCGTCGCCAGCGTCTACATTGCCCAGTCCAACGTCATAGCCAGTCTCATCGTCTTTGCCGTCGCACTGAGCGGCGCCTATGGTGCCTATTCTCCGTTCTGGGCCATTCCGCCGGCGTATCTTTCCGGTTCTGCTGCGGCAGCGGGTATTGCCCTCATCAACAGTGTCGGCAACCTGGGCGGATTCTTTGGTCCTTATGTCATGGGTTACGTCAGCACCGTAACCGGTTCCTTTGATGCCGGCGTCCTTTTCCTGGCCATCTGCATGGTCATCAGTGCCTTTGTCGTCACGGTCCTGGTTAAACAGACAGGGAAAGCTATCGACGATAGTAAGTTAAATGCAGCTGATTCAGCTGATAAATAAATATTCACAATCTATTACATCAATACATTTTATTAACACCGTGTAAGATTACACGCGCTATTTCAAGGAGGTTTTTCAAATGTTAGATTTCACAGATCAGGTAGTCATCGTTACAGGTAGTGGTTCTCCTAAAGGTATGGGTCGTGTCATGGCCCGCACATTTGCAAAGCAGGGCGCTCAGCTCATCATTGCAGATATCAACATGGCCGGCGTTCAGGAAACGGTCGATATCATCAAAAATGAAGGCGGCAAAGCCGAAGGCATCAAACTCGATGTTACGAGCAAAGAATCGTGCGAAGCAATGGTCGATCACATCATGAAGACCTATGGCCGTCTTGATGTTCTCGTCAATAATGCCGGCATTTCCCAGCATGTTACCGTAGCCGATATGACGATGGATGATATGAAACGCATTTTCAACGTCAACATGTTTGGCTTGTTCCTCTGCACCCAGGCCTGCATGAAACCGATGGTCAAAGCCGGTTATGGCCGTATCGTCAATCTTTCCTCCGTATCGGCCAAGCGCGGTGGCGGCATCTTCGGTGGCGCTCATTATTCGGCAGCTAAAGCGGCAGTTCTCGGCTTCTCCAAGAACCTGGCCCGTGAAATTTCTCCCTATGGTGTCACCGTCAATAGCGTAACGCCGGGCCTGATCAATACAGAAATCTGGAAATCCCTGCCGAAAGACGAAGCCCAGAAAGTTATCGACAATATTCCTATGGGCCGTCCGGGTGAACCGCAGGAAGTCGCTGATACGGTCGTATTCCTCGCTTCTAAAGAAGCATCGTACATTACAGGCGAAGAAATCGATATCAACGGCGGTCAGCACATGGACTAAAAGTGGATATAACGAGCGGCAGAAAGCAGGCAGGCTTCCTGCCGCCCTTTTCTACGAAAGGTGGGACGGGATATGCGAGCAGGATTTATAGAAAAACCGATGAAAGCCTACTTTATCAATGACGCACCGGAGCCTCAGTTGGAACGGGATACGGATGTCAAAATCCAGGTCCGGGCGACAGGCATCTGCGGTTCTGAAGTACATGCTTATCATGGGAAGCATCCCTGGCGGGTGCCACCCGTCGTATCAGGCCACGAATTTTCCGGGGGCGTCGTCGAAACGGGCAGCGCCGTAACGACGTGCCGGCCCGGTGACAGGGTGACGGCCGAACCACAATATGGCTGTGGCCATTGTTATTTATGCCAGAGCGGGCGGTATAATCTGTGCCCGGAAAAGAAGATACTCGGCGCTTCCGGATGGAGCGGATCGTTTGGTGAGTACGTCGTTCTGCCCCAGCAATGCATCGTACCGTTGCCGGACGCCGTATCCTTTGCCGAAGGGGCGCTCATTGAACCACTGGCGGTCGGCATGCATGCCGTACGGGCGCATCATATACAGGAGACGACAAAGGTGGCCGTCATCGGCTGTGGTACGATAGGACTGGGTGTCGTTCTCAGCGCGGCTTGTTTTCATCCGGCGACCCTTTTTGGCATCGACGTCATCGATTTTAATTTGGAAAAAGCCCGCTCCATGGGAGCTGTTGCTGCGTTTAACAGCACGCGCGATGATGTCGTCAAAGAAATTATGGAACGGACCGATGGTAAGGGCGTCGATATTACCTTCCTGGCCTTCGGTAATGATGCCTGCGTCCGTCAGGCGGCGGAAATTACCCGTCCGGGCGGCACGATTTCGGAAATCGCCATCATGGGTAAGGATATAAAGGCTTCGTTTGACCTTATCCAGGTGAAAGAGCTGCATGTGGACGGGTCCAATATGTATGTCCGTAGTGACTATGAAGCTGTATTGGCAGAAATTGCGGCAGGTAATATGAAGCCCTCAGGGTTTATTACAAAACGCTTCCCCATTACCCAGTTTGGTGAAGCCCTGGAATTTACGGATAAGCGGCCGGAACCGGTCGTAAAGACACTTCTGGAATTTTAGATCGTGAAACAGCGTAAGGATGTGACGCCTATGATAAAGAAAATCGGAATATTGACCAGCGGCGGGGATGCACCGGGGATGAACGCTGCCATCCGCGGCGTTACCCGTTACGCTATGTATAAAGGACTGACTGTAGAAGGCATATTGCGGGGATATGACGGATTGATCCATGGAGACAGCACTGCCCTGACACGCCGTTCTGTCGGCGGAATCATTCATCGCGGAGGTACACTATTAAAGACGGCCCGTTCGGAAGAATTCCGGACAGAAGAAGGCCGGCAAAAGGCCTATGAATGGTTGCAGAAGAACCACATTGACGCATTAGTCGTCATTGGCGGCGATGGATCTATGAAAGGGGCAGAAAAACTGAGTGCATTGGGCATACCGACGATAACGATTCCCGGAACGATTGACAATGATATGCCTGGCACAGAATATACGTTGGGCTATGATACGGCTGTCAATACCGTACTGGAAGCAGTGAACCGCATCCGCGATACGGCGTCTTCCCATGACCGGGTAGCTATTGTAGAAGTTATGGGGCGTCACGCCGGGTTCATCGCCCTCGAATCGGGCATGGCCTGCGGGGCAGAAATCGTTCTGGTACCGGAAAAGAAAGTCACACTGAAAGAAGTGGCCGACCATCTCGTGGAATCCCATAAACAGTGGAAAATGAGCAGTATTGTCATCGTTGCCGAAGGTGCCGTCAGTGGATGTGACGTGCTGACCTACATGAAACAGCATCATCCGGAAATGAATCCCAGCCTGACCGTACTAGGATATCTCCAGCGCGGTGGTGCCCCTTCGGCAAGAGATGCCAAAATGGCGGGGCTGTTTGCCCAGAAGGCCGTCGATTACCTTCTTTCCGGTGGAAAAGATGCTGTCATTGGCTCTATTCACGATAAGATTGTGGCAACGCCTTATACCGAGGTAGATAAATATAAGTTTACCATTGATGAAAACGAATATGACTTAGTACATGCGTTAGGCACGTAAATTCCCCTCTTCTGTAGAAGAAGGAACTGTATCTCCCCATGCAGTTTCTTCTTCTTTTTTTTTGTACTTTCCCATATAATAAGAGATATAGAACAGGAGGCGGTATAGATGCTTGAACTCGTAACAGCTGACAAGCTGCAGCTGGATATTTTTTCTGTTTTTGGTACGAATAACGGACTTCTCATGGCAGGAGACAAAAACGATGCACGGGTCATGACGATTGGCTGGGCCAATCCGGGGCGGACCTGGAATATTCCTACGTGCATCGTCTATGTACGGCCGGAACGGTATACGTATGAGTATATGGAGCGGTTTGATTATTTTACCGTATCGGTGCTGCCGATGGCTCTTCATGACAAGGCCATATACTGTGGTATCCACAGTGGACGCGATACGGATAAAATCAAAAATTGTGGATTCCCTTTGCAGTATGGGATGGGGGATGCCCCGTTCATTGCCAGTGCAGACTGGACCCTGGTCTGCAAGAAACTGTACGTGCAGGACCTGTCGCCAAAGGGAGTGACCGATTCCCGCGTCCTTCGCTCCTATACGCGGGAAGGCTGGCATCGCATGTACATAGGTCAGGTAGTAGAAGCGTATCATCAGAAAGCCGAATGACCGCCAACTAAGATGTTCCTATTATATTAACTTATCAGAGGTGATACCTATGAAATTAACCATTCTTATTGATAATTACACCATCAGCGGGGGCTGCTACGGCGCAGAATCCGGCTTTTCTGCCTGGTTTGAAGACCGGGATAAGAAAGTCCTCCTCGATGCCGGCCGCTCAGACATGTTCATGAAAAATGCCTGGCGCCGCGGTATTGACTGCCTCCAGGCCGATGCTGTCGTTTTATCCCATGGTCACTATGACCATACGTGGGGCCTCCTGCCGCTGGTACAGGCACATATTGAAGCGACGTATGAAAAACGCCCCCGCATAGCAGCGCCTGTGTACGCCCATCCTGATACTTTTTTGCCCAAGGAAGCAGGGGGCAAAAATATCGGTTCCATCCTGGACGAAGCTTCGCTCCATGCCATCCTGCCGGTCCATACAACAAAAGAACCGGTCTGGCTGACAGACCGGCTCGTATTCCTCAGTGAAATTGAACGGACCAATGATTTTGAAGCGAAAAAGCCTTTAGGTCATACGCTGCGCAACGGCGTATGGGAAGACGATTATTTGTATGATGACTCGGCCATGGTCTATTGTTCCGATAAGGGCCTGGTCATTGTAACGCCCTGCGCCCATGCCGGCGTCTGCAATACCATTGCCTATGCGAAAAAAGTATGCCATACCGATACGGTGTATGCTGTTATTGGCGGATTCCATCTTTTGCGGGACAATCCGGACGTCATGCGGAAAACACTGGATTTCATAGAAGACTGCCAGCCGGAGCTGGTATATCCCTGCCATTGCGTCAGCCTGGAAAATAAGACACTCCTTGCACGGGAATTGCCCGTAAAAGAACTGGGAGCTGGTACTCGCCTGCGCTTCGACGAATAGACTCAGCGGACGAATTCCAGGCGGAAAGCCCGCCCCGGCGTGATATAGGGGATGAGAAATTGTTCTTCCGGCAGGATATAAGCTGCCCGGTTGCAATTAGGGCCGCCTGGGTAGGACTTCAGGCTGATCTGTACCTCGCCCATATAACGGCCGTATCCTTCATTGTCTACGGTGATGTCGCCGTACGATACGGGCTGGTCTGCCGTTTCATCACCCGAAATGATGTGCCCCTGCAGCCGGGAGCGGCTTTCTGCGGCGCGGATGACATCCTGAGCCGGGTCCAGGCGGGCCGTCATAGGCTGGCTGAGAAGGTCCTGCAGGAACGGGTCATGACTGAGAAGGCGTGCCTTGAGAACGATTCGGCCTTTTTCCTCCCGGCCCGCATGGGAAAGAGCGGTCAGTTCTTCCTGTGAGGGGGCAGAGTCACCGATATAAACGGTATCTGCGCCCATAGCCTGGGCGTGGCGGGCCGCCAGATCTACTGTGCGATTCCGATCGTCTTCCAATGTGGGCAGTCCTTCCCGGAGGGGCAGCCGCCGGCCGGTCTGACTGGGGATGAACAGACCAACGGAAATACCCTGGTTCTGCAGCCACTGTGTCTGTTTTTGTACATAGTCTTCTCCCAGACCCGTATGAGGGCGGGGATAAAAGTTGTGCAGGCTGTCTATATGGCTGAAATCAGCCCCGGCTTCCTGAAGGGCTGCCAGTTCTGCCGGGCGGAGGGTGGAGGCATTGAGCTGCACCTTCATCATATGGCTGAACAGAGCTATTTTGCGGACATCGAATCCATAATCAAAGCGGACCGTCGTAATGCCCAGGGAAAGCAGATGTTCCGGTGTCAGAGATGGCAGATTCAGTAATTCCTGCGTCTTTGGTGATACATCAGCTATGACATCGAAGTGATGGTGACGAGCGACAGATAAAATTTCCTGAAGCTCCATAGATAGGACGTCTGTGTCTGATTCGGGAATGTGGAGGGATGTAAACACCCGCGTAATGCCCATAGCGGCCGCTTCTTCCAGAAGGGCCAGTTCATCGGCACAGCTGCGGCCTAAACCGGGATAGAGAGAAATACCTGTTTTCATAGTCAGCAAACCTCCTCGGCAGGGTCATCAAATCCGATGATCCACGTAGCAATAAAACCGGCAAGATAGGAGACGAAAAGCCCGGAAAGATACACGGGGATATTGTCCGTGCTGGCGGCCAGGGGAAGGCCGGATATGCCCATAGCTGCAGCGCCGACCATAAAGGCAGCCTGTACGGCACCACCGCAGGCCCCGCCGATACAGGCACCGATAAACGGTTTTCCCAGAGGAAGCGTAACGCCGTAAATCAGCGGTTCACCGATACCCATGAGTCCGACAGGCAGTGCAGAGGCAATGGTTTTGCGCAGCTGCCTGTTTTTTGTTTTGACATATACGGCTGCTGCGGCGCCTACCTGGCCGCCACCGGCCATAGCCAGAATGGGGAGCAGGATGGTAACGCCATAGCGGGCCAGTAGTTCCGCATGGATAGGCGTCAGGCCCTGATGGATGCCTAGCATGACCATGGGAAGAAACGTGCCGCCGAGGATGAAGCCCGTCACGGCGCCGCCGCGGCCGATGGATTCAGTTGCCGCATATCCGATGGCTTCCGACAGCCATCCGCCGATGGGCTGGCAGATGAATAGGGCAACAAAGGTCGCGATGAGGACGACCAGGAGCGGCGTCAGAAAGAGGTCAAACATATCGGGAATGACGCGGTGCAGTTTCTTTTCCAGCAGGGAAGCAAAGAGGACGACGAGGATGACGGCGATAATGCCGCCCCGCCCTGGAACGAGAGGCTGGCCGGAAAAGACGATATGGGCCAGTCCCGGATGGGTAATGATAGCGGCCATGACACCACCCAGCATGGGCGAACCGCCAAAGACTTTGGCTGCATTGACGCCGACAAAGATATTGAGACCGTAAAACGCGGCATTGCCGGCAATGGCAAATATCTGTATTACAGGCAGGGCGGATAATTCCGGATTGAGTTTCAGGGCAATATTCAGCAGTCCCGTAATCAGGCCGCAGGCGATGAACGCGGGGATGATGGGTACAAAAATCTGGGCAATCTTTTTCAATGCTTCTCTGGCCGGAGTGGCGTTTTTTCTGCGGATGGCTTCATGCAGTGCCTGCCCGTCTCCGACAGCGGCATTGCGGGCCAGCTCGCCAACTGATGCAGATTGATTGTCTTCTTTCAGTAATTCCAGAAATTCCCGGGTCACTTCCTGGGCCTTGCCCGGTCCCAGGATAATCTGCCATTCATCACCGGACTTATTGATGCCCATGACGCCGCGCAGGCGGCCTATATCTTCTTTTGTGAAATGTTCTTCCTTTACGACCAGGCGCAGACGGGTCATACAGTGATAGGCCTGGACGATATTGGAGGCAGGTCCTGTGAGAGCGTAGATTTCCCGGGCCAGTTCTTTATAATCCATTATATCGTCCCTTTCGCAGCGGATTGAGCAGAAAGCACCTTCGAAATAAAGCCGTCGGCAGTCTGTAATTTTTCTTGTGCTTCTTCATAAGAAATATGCAGGAGCAGCATGACGATGGCTGGTTTAGCCTGTCCCTTACTTTGTGCGAGGGCCCGGATGGCTTCATCACGGCTGCAGCCGGCGGCCTCCATGACAATGCGCCGCGCCCTTTCTTCCAGTTTATGATTCGTCGCTTTGACATCGACCATCAGATTCCCGTAAACTTTACCGAGGCAGATCATCGTTCCCGTAGACAACATATTCAGAATCATTTTCTGGGCAGTGCCGGCTTTCATACGGGTGGAACCGGTAATGACTTCCGGACCGGTAACGGCACATAAATCAATATCAGCACAGGCGCCTATGGGAGAATGGGGAGAACAATCAACGGCAATGGCGGCAGCGCCACATTGACGGGCGCAGGTGAGAGCACCTATGACGTAAGGCGTGCGGCCGGAAGCACTGAGACCGACGACGACATCTTTTTTCGTAAGGCCCTTGTCGAGCAGGTCTTTTTTTCCCAGATTTTCGTCGTCTTCTGCGCCTTCACGGGCACGGAACATGGCAGATTCTCCTCCGGCAATCAGTCCCTGGACGAGGTCCGGATCAGTAGAATAGGTGGGTGGACATTCTGCTGCATCGAGGACCCCGAGCCGTCCCGATGTACCAGAGCCGGCGTAAAACAAGCGGCCGCCTTCATGAAGATGATGGCTGATGAGGTCAATGGCTCTTGCGATGTCCGGTATGATGGCTTCTACGGCCGATGCCGCCCGATGGTCTTCCCTATTGATGATGCGGACCATTTCTTCCGTAGAAACCTGATCTATGTTCTTACTGCGGGGATTCCGCTGTTCTGTTGCAATAGCTGCTAATTCAATCATAATAGAGCCTCTTTTCTCTACAAGGTGTATTATATTATAAAACAGGAGCCGTATTGTAGCAACCGGATGTGATTCAGGATACGCAGGATGTATGCAAATGTTTTGATAATATACATCCATTTGAGGATAATAATTTACAATCCTCCTTTTTCATGGTATGATATTTTTGCACGGAAAATCTGTGCATACCTGTGCGCCCATAGCTCAGCTGGATAGAGCAGCAGTTTCCTAAACTGCGTGTCGGATGTTCGAGTCATCTTGGGCGCACCATTTTTATATCTGTTTTGTATTTATTGCAAACTTCAGCAGAAAGGTGGCTGTCTGCATGTCCCAAATAGAAAAGAACCCTCTTGCTTTTTTCCATGAAGAACCTATTTCTGACCGTGACTATACCATGGCTGAGGCTGTAGCCGAAGCGAAACGCTGTCTTAATTGCCGTGTGCCCCAGTGCCGCAATAGCTGCCCCATAGAAAATGAAATACCTCAGTTCATTCATGAATTGGCACAAGGGAATTTTGGTGCGGCCGCCGAATACATCTATCACCGCAGTGATTTTCCTGCACTGTGCGGACGTATCTGCCCCAGGGAAACGCAATGTGAAGGGGCCTGTGTACTGGGCAAAAAAGGAAAGCATATAGAAATCGGAAAACTGGAACGGTTTGTGGCCGATCTGGTTCTGGATAATCACATTCTCGACGACGTGCCCAGCAAAAAATGCAGTGGGACCGTTGCTATTGTCGGCAGTGGCCCGGCAGGCATGGCAGCAGCCCAGGACCTGGCACGGATGGACTACGATGTGACGATTTTTGAAAGTTCTACCCAACCGGGAGGAACGCTTACCTATGGTATACCGACATTCCGCCTTCATAAAGAATATGTCCTCCGGGAAGTAGAACGGATGGAGCAGTTGGGCGTTACCATACGGTATGAAACGAAAGTGGGCCGTGATATTTCTCTGGATAAACTGGCCGAAGACTTTGATGCTGTTTTTATTGCCGTCGGCACAATGGAAGGATGGAAACTGGGAGTCGAAAATGACCATTTATCTGGTGTGATTGATGCGGCCCAGTTCCTGTACCAGGTGGAACAGGTACAGCTTGGTGAAGAACAATTATCCAGGCTGCCCGTCAAACCGGGAGATACGGTCCTCGTCGTCGGTGCCGGTAATGTGGCTATTGATGCGGCCCGTACGGCACTGCGCCTGAAAGCAAAGGTAAAAATCGTATACCGCCGGGGCGAAAAGAATATGAAATGCCTGCCCTCCGAATATATGGAAGCAAAAGAGGAAGGAATCCAGTTCCAGTTCTATTCGGCGCCCCGTGCCGTCGTCGGTACCGATCATGTAGAAGGGCTCCGGATTGAAAAGCAGAAGATCTTGGACGATGGGACGATGGTACCGACAGGAGAATTTGAAATTGTGCCGGCCGATAAGATCATTGCTGCCATTGGCAATAGACCGGAAATGGACATTATTCAGGCTTTTGGTGCTGAAGCTACGGAAGACGGTTACATCGAATCCCGCAATATCCCTTACGGTATGACCAGCCGGCGCGGTATATTTGCTGCCGGTGACGTCGTACACAAGCCGAAAACGGTCGTGCTGGCTATGCGTGAAGGCAAGCGGACAGCGGCTGGTATCGATGAATATATCCGGGCTAAACACATGATGGAAGAGGTCAACAAGGGATAAGGAGGTCCATATGTCCGAACTGATACAGCAGATTGAAAAAGCCAATGCGGCCTTTGTAGAAGAACATAAGGCCGGAGGCTTGACAGAAGTAAGCAAATATCCGTCCCGCAGCGTAGCCATCCTTACCTGTATGGATACGCGCCTGCTGGATTTTCTGGAACCTGCCATGGGTTTGAAACGGGGCGAAGCTAAGATCATTAAAGTGGCTGGCAATACGGCAGGCCGCAGTTTTAACGGTGTCGTTGGCAGTCTGATGGTCGCTGTCTATGAACTTCATGTGACGGACATTATCGTCGTCGGACATGAAGATTGCGGCATGCTCCATACGACGGCAGAAGGACTTTGTAAAAAAATGTTTGAGGCGGGGATTGACCCGGCAATCATTGATGATGTGGAACCACAGCTCATGGCCTGGGCCGATCCCATCTGTGACTGCGAAGAATCGGTACGGGTTACCGTACGCAACTTGCAGCGCAATCCCTATCTGCCCGGGGGAATCCATTACCATGGAGCGGTCATCCATCCTGATACAGGGGCCGTCCGGTTCGTAATTACGGATGCGGAAAAGAAATAAAGGAGGCAGATTATGAATCTCGTTGAACAACGTATGGCAGATCATGCAGCTGTCCTGGCTGCGACAAAAGCACTGGCTCCTGATATAGAAAGAGCAGGCACTCTGATCCGGGATGCGCTGGCTGGTGGCCACAAAATTTTATTCTGCGGAAATGGCGGCAGCGCTGCCGATTCCCAGCATCTGGCAGCAGAAATCGTCGGCCGCTTCCAGAAAGAACGGCCCAGCCTGCCTGCACTGGCACTGACCGTAGATACATCGGTCCTCACAGCCGTAGCTAATGACTACGGGTACGATACGGTATTCAGCAGACAGGTAGAAGGACTTGGGAATGCCGGAGATGTACTGGTTGGCATTTCTACATCGGGGAATAGCAAGAACGTCATTGCCGCCATCGAAACGGCCCGTAAAAAGCAGATGAGCGTCATCGGCTTTACCGGCATTGGTGGTGGAAAAATGGCGGACTTGTGTGATGTTTGTCTGGCCGTTCCTTCCAAAGTGACGGCCCGCACCCAGGAAATGCATATCATGATGGGCCATATCATCTGTGAAATTGCAGAAGAAACGTATTGATACAATAGTCTTAGTTCAACAAAAAACGGGAACAGAATGGCTTTACGTCATTCTGTTCCCGTTTTTGTTGCTATACATTCTGATTCTTTTGGCGAAGGGAAAACAGCGATATTAATATCCTAAGTTTTCCCCGACGAGGATGACCTTGATACGGCCCTGGGGTCCGCTGTTGCGGCGGGTCCGGACCATCTGATTGCAGATACTCTGCGGGCTGAGACAGTCAGCGCACATGCCGTTGGTGTTGCACGGCGTCGGGATGCCGAAACGCTGGGCATTAATTGGAGCGGCAGTCGAACGGGCCCGGGCGATGGCCGCTTCCAGTGTCGGTTCTACTTTATTCATGCCGGCGATGACTATGACCTGTTTGGGCCCGAAGATGAGCGCTGCCGTGCGGTTGCCGTTGCCGTCGATATTAAATAACTGACCATCCTGGGTGGCGGCATTCGTACTCATGATGAACGTATCGCAGGTCAGACCTTTACGCATGATTTCCATCCGTTCTTCCGGTGTCTTGGCCGTATCGCGGTCGAGAACCGGGTTGTGGGCTTTGACGTAATCATAGAGTCCCATTTCTACAATAGAGGTGGAACCACCCCAGGAAACGACGTCTGTTTCCGGAATCAGTGATACCGCTTTAGCCAGGGCTTCTTCTTTGGTAGGACAATACCAGGCGGCAAAACCGCGTTTTTCAAAATTTTTGGCAACGGCCGGCCCTTTCTTATCATACATGGTGTGCATCATATCGGAACGATCCATATTAACTCCTCCTAAAATATATATTGTGACATAGGCTAAAAGCCGATGTTTTCACCGACGAGAATGACTTTGATGCGCCCGGCCGGATTGCAGGCGCGGGTGCGCAGTATCTGACGGCATACCGTGTCCTGGCCTTTGCAGTCAGCGCACATGCCTGTCAGGTAGCACGGTGTTTTGGAGCCGGCAAAGCGGTTGATGTTGATGGCTGATGCGGTCGAGCGGGCCCGGGCCAGAGCGGCAGCCACTGTTGGAACGACCTTATTCATGCCGACGATGACCAGCACCTGACGGGGACCATAGGAGAGCGCTGCTACGCGGTTGCCGTTGCCGTCGATGTTCAATAATTCACCATCCTGGACGGCAGCATTGGTCCCCATGAGGAAGGTATCACATAACAATGCTTTACGCATGAGTTCTACCCGTTCTTCCGCTGTCTTTGCCGTGTCGCGGTCAATGACCTTGTAATGGGCCTGTACATAAGCGTGGAGCCCGATGTCATCAATGGAGCGGGAACCGCCCCAGGAGACGATGTCATCTTTGGGAATGAGAGAAATAGCTTTAGCCAGGGCTTCCTCACAAGTTGGACAGTACCAGGCGGCGAATCCTCTTTTTTCAAAGTTCCGGGCAACGGCCGGCCCTTTCTTATCATACATGGTATGCATCATATCGGTTCTTTCCATTGTAAAACCTCCTTATTGGTTCATAAAGTCCTGAAATGCGCGGGTATTACGTATACGGTCAAAATGAGACTGGCTGCGGGCTGCCTCTTTTACATTTTCTTTATCGATGGCAGCGGCTTTTTTCAGGTATAAAACGGCCTTTTCGGCATTCCCCTGGTCGCCGTAAATGGTGGCGATGCCATAATAGCTCCACGTGTTATCCGGTTCGCTGTCGATGACTTTCTGGAACCAGGTAATCGATTCATCGTATTGCTTGTCGATTTTCAGGGCCAGTGCCAGGTCATAGAAAGATGGGACATAATCTGGTTTTAGTTCCAGTGCCTGCCGGATGAGAGAAATTCCCTGACGGACCTCCTTTGGATTTACCCCGTTGCCGCGCATGGCCAGGGCGATTCCCTTGCCGGAAAGTGCTTTATAATTTTTTTGGTCTTTGGCAAGTGCCTGGTCATACAGGGAAATGGCCTGATCATACTGGAATTGCTGGTAGAAAGACAAGCCCTTTTCAAAGAGGGCTTCTGAGGCGGCATCTATCTGAATCTGTTGCTGTTGCTGCTGGTTCTGTGCCGGTGCCGGCTGCTCCTGATTTCCGCAGCCGGCTATGAACAGGCCAACTGTAAGACATAAGGCCACTGCTATAGGAATCTTTTTCATTTTTTCACCTCATATACATACGCTACGTATAGTATATAAGAAAATTCATAAATGCACAAAGCCGTATACACGGTATTCACGTTTTCTTACTATGTATACATAAACTATGGATAGCTTTATTATACTATCTATGGTATCATTTTTATAGAAGTTTCTTTCCGTACACGGCCAACCGGATAATATTTTTAATTGTAAAGTGAATTTATTCTACATGTACCAGATGGGAAACCATACCATTTTAGGATGAATTTTGCTTATTTTTAGTATGCTCAAAACGCAATACTCATGCTCGAAACGCAATAGACTATACTGAATGGTGCTATTTATGCAAATGAATTGAAAAATAAATTCAGCTTGCTATAATAAAGGTAGAGAGATTAAACGTTTAAATAACCTCTGTAATTGTAAGCGCTTGTATTGTCTACTATTATTTTTCTCATTTTATTTCTCAAGGAGATGTTTAAAGTGACTGAAAAATTGATGAAAACAATGGATGGTAATGAAGCTGCCGCATACGTATCGTATGCATTGACAGAAGTTGCAACAATTTTCCCGATTACTCCGTCTTCCCCGATGCCGGAACACGTGGATGTATGGGCGGCTCATGGTAAAAAGAACCTCTTCGGCCAGCCGGTGCGCGTCATGGAAATGCAGGCTGAAGCCGGTGCTGTCGGCGCCCTGCACGGCCTCGTTGAAGCAGGTTCTCTGGGTACTTCCTATACGGCTTCCCAGGGCCTGATGCTCATGATTCCTGTCATGCACCGTATTGCCGCAACATGCAAACCGGCTGTACTCCATGTAGCTGCCCGTTCTGTAGGGTCTCATGCCCTTTCTATTTTCGGGGATCATTCCGATGTCATGGGCTGCCGTAATACCGGTTGGGGCATGCTCTGCAGCGGCAGTGTCCAGGAAGTCATGGATCTTGCCGGCGTAGCACATCTTTCTGCTATTAAAGCCAGCCTGCCGATGATGCACTTCTTCGATGGTTTCCGTACATCTCACGAAATCCAGAAAGTCGAAGTTATGCCCTATGAAGAATTAGATAAACTGCTGGACCGCGATGCCCTCTATAAATTCAAACATGAAGCACTGAACCCGGATCATCCGACCATGCGCGGCGGCGTTAATAACCCGGATATTTTCTTCCAGAACCGTGAAGCCGTCAACTCCTATTATGACAAACTGCCTGATATCGTCCAGGATTACATGGACAAAATCAGTGAATTTACAGGCCGGACCTATAAATTGTTCAACTACTACGGCGCTCCCGATGCAGAATACGTCATTGTAGCCATGGGTTCCGTAACGGGCGCTATTGAAGAATGCATTGATACCATGATGGCAGAAGGCCAGAAAGTCGGCTATGTACAGGTACACCTCTATCGTCCGTTCTCGCTGAAACACTTCTTTGCAGCTATGCCGAAGACGGTTAAACGCATTGCTGTCCTGGACCGCACGAAGGAACCGGGTGCAATTGGCGAACCGCTGTATGAAGATGTATGTACGGCATTCCAGAATTCGGACCGTAATGCGATGATTATTGCCGGCCGTTATGGCCTGTCCTCCAAGGACGTTCCGCCTTCCCATATCAAATCTGTATTTGTTCATCTCATGAGTGATAATCCGAAACAACATTTCACCGTCGGCATCAATGATGATGTAACCAATCTGTCTATTCCTCTCGTACCGATGGATGTCAAGACGGACGGAATCATCAGCTGCAAGTTCTGGGGCTTCGGTTCCGATGGTACAGTTGGTGCCAACAAGAACTCTATCAAGATTATCGGCGATAATACGGACCAGTACGTTCAGGCTTATTTCGAATATGATACGAAGAAATCCGGCGGCGTTACGAAATCCCATCTGCGTTTCGGCAACCGCCCGATTCGTTCGACCTATTATGTCAAATCGGCTGACTTCGTAGCATGTCATAAAGAAGCGTATATCAAAGATTACGATATCGTCGGTGAAATTAAAGATGGCGGCATCTTCCTCCTCAACTGCAGCTGGGATCAGGCAGCCCTTGAAACACACCTGAAAGCCAGCGTAAAACGTCAGATTGCCAATAAACATATTAAATTCTACACCATCGATGCGACGAAGATTGCCGCTGAAATAGGTCTGGGCAACCGTACCAATACGGTTCTGCAGGCTGCCTTCTTCAAACTGGCCAATATTATTCCTATCGATGATGCCGTCAAATATATGAAAGAAGCCATCGTCAATACCTATTCGGCCAAGGGCGAAAAGATTGTCAATATGAACTGTGAAGCCGTTGAACGCGGCGTATCCGGTGTTGTTGAAATCAAGGTTCCGGAAGCATGGGCTACGGCGAAAGACGAAGCCGTCGAAGATATGACAAAAGATCTGCCTGATTTTGTCAAGAGAATCTGTATTCCGTCCAATCTGCAGAAAGGCGACGACCTGCCGGTCAGCGAATTCCTGCCTTATGCAAACGGCGATTACCCCGTAGGCAGCGCGGCTTATGAAAAACGTGGCATTGCAACCAATGTCCCGGTCTGGGATGTAACGAAATGCGTACAGTGCAACCAGTGCTCTATGGTCTGCCCGCATGCCGCTATCCGTCCGTATCTCCTCGATGAAAGTGAAGTAAAAGCAGCTCCCGAAGGCTTCGTGACGAAGAAAGCCGTCGGCAAAGGCCTTGAAAAATATGAATTCCGCGTTCAGGTATCTCCGCTCGATTGCTACAGCTGCGGTTCCTGCATTAAGACCTGTCCTGTACAGGCACTCTCCTTTGCACCGCTCGATTCCCAGCGCAAAGAAGCGGCAAACTGGGACTATGCCCAGACGGTCAGCATCAAAGATACGGGCCTCGATGAATTCAGTGTCAAAGGCAGCCAGTTCAAACTGCCGTATCTGGAATTCTCCGGCGCCTGCGCAGGCTGCGGCGAAACACCGTATGTCAAACTGCTGACCCAGCTGTATGGCGACCGCCTCTATATCGCTACGCCGGCTGGCTGTATGCAGGCGTGGGCTGCTGCACTTCCGTGCATCCCGTGGACAAAAGATAAGAACGGCAAAGGGACGGTTTGGACGAACTCCCTGTTTGAAGATAATGGCGAATTTGGTTTCGGCATGTACCTGGCTCTCCATCAGCAGCGGGAAGATGTAAAGAACCATCTCGAAGCACTGGCTGGTCTCATCGATGAAGGTTCGCTCAAAGCGGCTATCCAGAAATGGCTCGACTCCTATGGCTGCCATAATGAAGGCGAAACGACGAAACAGATCAGCGCAGATCTGATTGCCGAACTGGAAAAAGCACAGCTTACAGGTAAAGCGGGCGAAGAAGTGGCTTATCTCCTGGCTCACAAAGAACACATCGGCAAGAAGACCGTCTGGATCGTCGGCGGCGATGGCTGGGCATATGATATCGGTTATGGTGGTCTGGACCATATCATGGCAACGACGGAAAACTTCAACGTTCTCGTCATCGATAACGAAGTATATGCCAACACCGGTGGCCAGTCCTCCAAGGCTACACCGAAAGGCGCTGTGGCACAGTTCGCTGCTGCCGGCCGCCGGACCAATAAGAAGGATCTGGGCCGTATTATGATTGGCTATGGTCACATCTATGTCGCCTCTGTCTCCATGGGTGCTAACCCGGCTCAGATGATGAAAGCCCTCAAAGAAGCGGAAGCGTATGATGGCCCATCTATCGTCCTGGCTTACAGCCCGTGCATCAATCACGGCCTTGTCAAGGGCATGAGCACGGCACAGATGGAAGAAAAGAAAGCCGTCGAATGCGGTTACTGGCCGCTCTACCGGTACAATCCGGCTCTGGAAGCAGAAGGCAAGAATCCGTTCAGCCT